>CAXBQZ010000172.1:0-1586 GCA_963978055.1 uncultured bacterium | reverse complement strand
GGGCCCCCGTAGCCCAATCGGCAGAGGCACGCTGCTTAAACCAGCGTCAGTGCAGGTTCAAGTCCTGTCGGGGGCACTAGGTGTCAAGAGGAAGGCCTGTCAGGACAGCCGCCCACCACCTATGACAGACCGTGCTCCGCGATGAAGGCGGCCCGACCCTTCTCGCCGGACTTGTTGAACATGGGAACAACCTTCTCGATGGCCCACGGCACATTGCCCAAGAGTCGAGTGGTGATGCTGTCGCCGTACGGGAGGTAGGTCTCGAGGTTGCCAGAGCGAAGGGCCTTTTCCACCGCATCGCCCACGTCAGACACAGTCTTCACCTTGCCGACGAAGTTCAGCGCTGATCCGCCATGGGTTGCCTCGTACCGAAGCATGGGGGTGTCCACACCGCTGGGGAAGATCCCCATCACTCGAACGCCGTGGGGGGGCCAGCTCTGAGCGGATCGAGGTCTGGAATCCGCGAAGTCCGAATTTGGATGCTGCATATGACGCACTCCCAGGAAGCGCGAGGATGCCACCCATCGACACGATGGTCAGGATGTCTCCACGTCCGCGGGGTTTCATCACCCGGGCAGCTGCTCGGGTCAGATGCATCGGTGCCAACAGGTTGACGTTGATGTGGCGATCGATGTCGTCGGCAGAGATTGCGTCCACCTCGCCTGGGTTGATCAGGCCGGCGTTGTTCACCAGCAGGTCGAGATCGGCGTGCTCGGCCTCAATCCAGTCAGCGACCGAGCGGATCTGCTCGGGAGACGACAGGTCTGCCACTCGAGTCTGCG
The DNA here is from genome assembly GCA_963978055.1 of uncultured bacterium. Lineage (GTDB taxonomy): Bacteria > Actinomycetota > Actinomycetes > S36-B12 > CAIYMF01 > Longivirga. The sequence goes on along the minus strand of CAXBQZ010000172.1, from coordinate 804 downwards.
CGTTGTTCAGAAGCTGCGCCGTGGTCGCCATCCGATCAGCGTCAATGTCAACGAGGATCAGCCGGTAACCCTGACGCTCGAGTCGAACAGCGATCTCGCGCGCCATGGCACCGCCGCCTCCGGTTACCAGTGCTGTGCGATCACTCATGTGAGTGCCCCTTCCTTGGAGTGGTCATCGGCGGACGTCTCCTGATGGTCCGTCCGCAGGGATGAGTAGGTCTCGGTGTCCAGATCGGCCCATTCGAAGCGATCGCGCAGTGACGCGAGGTAACCGACGTAGGTCTCCATTTCCACGTACACCGTGTGTCGGTCGCTGTCGATGTAGCTCATACCGCCGCTGAGATCAGGGTGATCCTCGCGCTTGAGGGCCAGGAGTTCATCGCGATGTACACCGGTTTCCCGCGCCCTGATATCGATCACGATCAGCTGGGCCATCTCATCGAATCGGGTGTAGGCAGCTCCGGCGAACTCAATGAATCCGAGGATGTAGAGGCTGTCCAGTTCACGTGAGAACACATTGAGGTAGAGCTCTGGATGGCCTCGACGCCAGGTGAGCAGTGATGGGTCGAGGAATGGCAGGAGGTACTGGTACCCGGTCGCCAGCAGAACCAGATCGAGCTGCTCCTCACTTCCGTCGGCGAACACGGCACCGGTCTCGGTGAGTCGCACAACATCGGGCTTGGCGATGAGATCGCCATGCTGCAAGTAGTGCAGCACCTGAGTGTTCATGATCGGGTGACTCGCTAGCAGATCATGATCGGGTGCAGGCAGCCCGAGGCGGGTGAGATCCCCGACGAGGGTATC
>CAXBQZ010000171.1:0-1621 GCA_963978055.1 uncultured bacterium | reverse complement strand
GGACCATCCGTGCACAAGCTCGCATCAGGTGACACCGCACCTGCGCTCAGCCTCCCCGACCAGTCAGGGACCGTCCACACGTGGAAGACGCATGCCGGTCAGCAGGTGGTTCTCTACGTCTACCCGGCGGCGATGACTCCCGGCTGCACGAAGCAGGCGTGCGACTTCCGCGACTCCCTCGATGAACTCAAGGCTGCCGGAGTATCCGTTCTCGGGGTATCCCCCGATCCGGTGGCCAAGCTCGTGAAGTTCGTTGAGCGGGATTCGCTCACGTTTCCACTCCTGTCCGATCCCGACCGGGAGTTCCTCACCGCCCTCGGGGCATTCGGTGAGAAACAGCTCTACGGCAAGACCGTTACGGGAGTGATCCGCTCAACCTTCGTCATCAATGTCAGCAGAACAGGTAAGGCTGTCGTGGAGCATGCCTTCTACAACGTCAAGGCAACGGGGCACGTCGCCAAACTCCGCAAGGACCTCAGCCTGTAACGTCAGCGGCCGCGCGCCTTGCGGGCAGCACGAACGAATGCCGCAGCACCAAGAACTGCAACCGTGGCACCAGCAGCCGACGCTCCGGCCACCGCAGCATCACGCCCGCCAAGACGTCGACCGGCGAGCGTGATGCTGCGGTGGCCGGAGCATCACGCCCGCCAAGACGTCGACCGGCGAGCGCTCGAGCGCTGCGCACATCCTCAACCAGTGCTCGAACATTGGTTTCGTTGTCGAACATTGGTCGCCAGCCAGCCGAGCGGAGTTGGGACGAGGAGACCACCAGCGGGTGCATGACGTACGTCAGCTCACTCGCTGGCGCGGGCGTGAGTCCCAATCGGTGCAGACGCTGAGCGGTCGCCATGGCGACGGACTCCGGAAGCTCAACCCGCTTGAGCCCGGTGAGCTCCTCAACTCGCTGCTGGGTGAGGAAGCCGTCACTACCGCAGGTGACGGAACCGGAGACGCGGCCGAGGGCCGCATACTCAAGAGCAGAGCAGAGGTCATGAACGTGACAGAACTGCCATGTGGGTGAGGTATCTCGAATGGCAAGCAGTAACGGGGCAGCAAAGTGCCTCGTCACCACGGTGTCGACACCAGGGCCAACCAAGGCCGCTGGTCGCACGACCACGACATCGAGGCCCGGGTGCACCCGGCGAGCCTGCACGGCGATCCGTTCCATCTCGAGAAGATCGGCCTGAAGACCCTCCGGTGGGGCCATGAGTGGTGCATCCTCGGCCAGCGGAATGGGATTCTCGGCCAACGCCCCGTACACCGAGCAGCTCGTCACCAGCACAACTCGGCCAACGCCCGCTGCTGCTGCCGCGGTGACCACTGTCTGGGTTCCTCGAACGTTCAGAGCAGTACGCTCCGCGGAGGGCGTGTCCAGTGACCAATCGACCGCGAGGTGGATCACCACATCAACCCCACCGAGGCGCTTGGCAAGTGCAGGATCGCGTACATCGCCGATCCGCCACGTGACCTTGTCGCTGTCACCGCGCCGGACGTCAATCCCGATGATCTTGCTTACCTGGGACGACGTGGCCTGTGACAGTCGTGCATCCGGTGCCACCACTGTGACCAATGCATCCGGATCACCTACCTCAGGACGCTCAGCGAGATAGTCGATCAGCAT
>CAXBQZ010000170.1:0-1642 GCA_963978055.1 uncultured bacterium | reverse complement strand
AGGCTCGTGATCTTCTTGCTTTCCGGGCATTCCACGACCCGTTGACCGGACTTCGCAACCGCGCGTGGATCCTCGATGCCCTCGCTACCGACCTCGAAGCGGCTGGACGGAAGGGTACGTCCGTCGGCGTCCTGTTCGTCGATTTGGATCACTTCAAGGTGGTCAACGATTCACTCGGCCATGCGGCAGGTGATGACTATCTGGTGACCGTGGCTGAACGAATCAAGGGCTCACTCCGCTCGATTGACCGTGTTGGACGATTCGGCGGTGATGAGTTCGTTGTGGTGTTCCCTGATGTTGACAACCCTCGTCAACTGGAGAATGCGGCCGAGCGCATCAGCACCTCTTTGGGCGCGGATCTGCATCTTCGAGGGCACCGAATGGTTCCGTCTGCATCGATTGGCATCGCGCTGTCCACGCCTGCGTCAACGCCAGATTCCCTTCTGCGAGATGCCGATTCAGCCTTGTACCGTGCGAAGTACGCTGGTCGCGCACGTTGGCAGTTCTTCGACAAGGAGATGCACGAGCAGGCACTCTCCCGGCTTACCACCGAGGATGAGCTCCGCGATGCAATCGTCCGAAAGGAGTTCGTCGTTCACTATCAGCCGATCGTGCGGCTTTCTGACGGTGAGGTCGCAGGCTATGAGGCGTTGATTCGATGGGAGCATCCAACCGCAGGCCTGATGATGCCCAGCACGTTCTTGGACGTGGCTGAAGCATCCGGACTCATCGCCGGAATCGGTCCGCTGGTTCTGGAGCAGGTGTGTCGTGACTTGGCGACCCATCCTGAATTCACCGGACACATCTCACTCAATGTCTCAGCAGTGGAACTCGCACAGGCCAACTGGGGCAAGAACTTCAACTCGCTTATCAACAACTACCTGATCGATCCTGAGCGTCTGATTATCGAGATGACCGAGACGGCCGTCCTCGACATGCTACCGACGACGAAGAGTGCGATCCGTGCTCTGACCAGTCGAGGAGTGGGACTGCACCTAGACGACTTCGGAACTGGATTCTCGTCCATCTCCATCCTTCGCGACCTGCCCGTTACCGGGGTGAAGTTGGATCGGCGATTCGTCCAGGACGTGAGCGCCGGGGACGGCGCTGCCAACGCGCTGTCACGAGGCTTGGCTGGGCTGGTTCGAGGACTTGACCTTGCCGGTATTGCTGAGGGAGTTGAATCCTCAGCTCAGGCACGCATCCTTGCTGAGCAGGGTTGGACATTTGGACAGGGCTACTACTTCGGTCGCCCGGGACCGATGCCCGACCTGAAGGATGCGGCGACAGCGCTGGCCTAGCCCTCACAACTTGTGCCAAGTGGCGAACGCGTCAATCTAGTGACCGCGAGCAACCCAGATTTGGTAGTCGGCTGCCTCGGCCGCGATCGTCGTCTCATCCCCGTGGCCGGTGAGTACTCGGGTGGCTCCTGGAAGGGTGAGCAATGATGAGCCAATCGAATCGAGAATCGTGGGGAAGTCCGAGAAGGATCGGCCGGTTGCCCCGGGACCACCGCAGAACAGCGTGTCTCCCGTAAGCACAGTCTCCAAGGCCGGAATGTAGAGGCACACACCACAGATCGGAAGAGCGTCGTGTAGGGAAAGAGTGTAGATCTCGGTGGTCGCCGTATCATTAAAAAAAA
>CAXBQZ010000169.1:0-1657 GCA_963978055.1 uncultured bacterium | reverse complement strand
TGGGTCCATCTGCCCGGGCTTGATGGTGTGCGTGCCATCGCGGTGCTCGGTGTGATCCTGTTCCACGCTGACAACACGTGGCTCGCGGGTGGCTTCCTGGGTGTCGATGTCTTCTTTACCCTGTCGGGATACCTGATCACCTCCCTGCTGCTAGCGGAACTGCGTGCAAGTGGTGGCATCAATTTCAAGAGGTTCTACATCCGCCGCGCCCGCAGGTTGCTCCCGGCCCTCCTCGCCACTCTCGTGGTCACCTCAGTTCTCGCGATGTGGCTCGCGCAGGATGCTGCTGAACGAGTGCGACAGGATGCGTTAGCGGCGTTCTTCTACGTCACCAACTGGTGGTACATCGTCCGGGGTACCTCGTACTTCGATCAGACTGGCCGCCCACCGATGCTCCAGCACCTGTGGTCGCTAGCTGTAGAGGAGCAGTTCTATTTCATCTGGCCGGTACTTCTTTACGGACTATGGCGGCTGTGGAAGGTGCGAGGGGTTCGCTGGGGAGCTGTGGCCGGTGCGCTGGTATCGACTGCGCTGATGACAGCGATCGCGATCTCCCAGGATATTCCGGGAACTACCGACACCAGTCGGGTGTACTTCGGCTCAGATACTCACTGCATGACCCTGCTCGTCGGGGCGGCGCTCGCCACGGTCTGGGTGCCGTCGAGAGTAACCAAGGGTCTGACTCCGCGCGGACGTCATGTGATCAGTGCATCCGGCGTGGTAAGCCTGCTCGCCTTGCTCGCCATCTTGAATTTCATCGGTCCAGACTCGGCTTTCCTCTTCCGAGGGGGATTCCTTGTTGTCGGAATCGTGTGCGCCATCCTCATCGCGGCATCCGCCGTCAACGGAACCTGGTTTGCGTCTGCCATGGGACGACAGCCGCTGAAATACATCGGTGAACGGTCGTACGGACTCTACCTATGGCACTGGCCGATCTTCATGGTGCTGCGTCCGGGCATTGATGTGGACGCCACCGGATGGCCGGTGCAGCTGGCTCGACTCGCACTCACCTTTGCGGTAGCCGAACTCTCCTACCGGTTCCTCGAGATGCCGATCCGCCGAGGCGCCATCGGTCGGCTATGGCAGAACTGGAAGGAGCAGGGCACCACCGCGCTCATCGCGCGAGGTGCTATCGCCAGTGTTGCTGCCATCGCCGTCGTGTTAACGCTCGGGGTTGGACTTGGTCGAGCCAGTGAAAGTGCTCAGACCTTCGAGCAGGCGTTGGGTGGTGTCACCGGGATGGGAGATGAGAGTCTGACACCTCTCCCAACCTCTGCATCGCCAACACCAACCCACGCGTCATCTGATCCGTCATCAACACCCAGCCCATCGTCGAGTGCCACGCCATCCACCTCGCCCACACAGAAGCCGCAGGACCTTACGCAACTGCCGATGACATTGATTGGCGATTCGGTCCTGCTCGGAAATGCCGATGCCGTAAAGGCGGCCTTCCCGAAGGCCGTCGTAGATGCGCGCGTGAGCCGCCAGTCAGAGACCGTCTTCAACCGCATCCGTGATCGGTTGGCCGCTGGGCGACTCGGTCAGGTTGTGGTTATCCATACAGGCACGAACGGCACAGTCGACGCAGATCACCTCATCTCGATACTCAAACTGCTCAAGGATCGAGCCCGGGTCGTTCTCGTCACCATCCACGCTC
>CAXBQZ010000168.1:0-1661 GCA_963978055.1 uncultured bacterium | reverse complement strand
TACGTGAACAAATGGGCGGAGTCGTTCGAACGTGCGCTGACCCACCCCGGAGACCTCGTGAAGCTGATCGATCGTCGTGAATCGACCGTGCTGCGCACGCCAGGCCAGGATTCGACCAGCCATTACAGGCCCAACTCCTGGCAGTGAGTCAAGGGCTGCCAGATCGGCTGTGTTCAGATCAATGGACACCGGGGTCCCCGGCACCTGGTCTGCCGTTGGCAGGGCCTGTGGGTTCAGGGTGGGATCTGTGTGGGAGACAACAATCTGCTCACCATCGACGAGTCGGCGCGCAACATTGAGGCCGCCACTGGATCGATGAGACAGGAGTCCACCGGCCGCCTCGATTGCATCAGCAACCCGACTTCCATCAGGCAGGGTGACCAGTCCCGGCTCATGCACCTCCCCCAGTACCTGCACGATGATGGTGCGCATGGAGGCACTGGCCGACGCGATTCCTCCAGCGGGAATCCCCCCTGACGTCACCGATCCGGGTCCAGCCACCCCGCTGACCAGCGGTACCGGGCTACCGGTGGACAGTTCCACCACACTGGCCGGTGCCATCGATGACATATGCGTGAAGATCCACATCACCAGGGCCGTGAGAGCTATTGCAGTCACCACGGGACGAATCGGGGACTGACCCAGCACCCGTTGTGTGAGGCGATACATCAGCGAATCCGACGGGCCGGGTTCGTCGTCATCATGCGCGATGGAAGCCTCGGGCGGGTGGCCGTCACGAAGAGCGAGCAGACGCGCTCTGGCCTGTTCTGAATCGAGGCGACGTCGGGTGATCACCGGTGGACGATATGGATCCAGGTCCAGCCAGGGGGCCTACAGAAAGGGACACCGGGAGGAAACGCCAGTGGGCAGAACTGGGGAAACCCCGCGGATCACGCCGGACGAGGTGCGATCCCCACGGCAACCATCCCGGGGCCAACATGTGCGCCAACGACGGCACCGACTTCACTTACCAGGATGTGTGCGTCCGTGAGGGCAGCCGCCAGCAGCTCCGCCAGGGATTCAGCCCGCGCCGCGGCGTCAAGGTGCTGCACTGCCACATCGCAGGGCCGCCCAGCTGCGCGCTGAACGGCAAGTTCAGTAAGTCTTGCCAACGCCTTGGCGGAGGTTCGGACACGCTCACAGGGGACGACGCGTCCGTCCACCAGTTCAAGAATCGGCTTGACGGACAGTGCCTGACCAACTGCTGCGGCAGCCGCCGTGACCCGTCCACCACGGCGCAGGTACTCCAGGGTGTCGACGTAGAACAGAGCGCTACTGGTCGCGATCCTGTCCATGACGGCAGCTGTCACCTCCTCAACTGTCCCCCCGGCATCGGCAGTCCTCGCCCCGTCGAGAATGGCAAATCCCATAGCCATCCCGACACTTCGGGTATCCAGAACTCTCACCGGAATCGGGGATTCACGGGCCGCGATGACGGCTGAGTCATACGTCCCGCTCATATCGGCCGACAGATGTGCCGAGACGATGTCAGTTGCTCCAACTGTTGCCGCGGCACGGTACGTGTCAAGAAACCTGGCCGGGGTTGGTCGGGATGTTGTGACGGTAAGCCGTCGACGCAGGGCGTCAGCAAGCTCAACAGATGAGATGTCAACACCCTCGTCGTACGCGACTCCGTCAACCACAACACTCACGGGCACCAC
>CAXBQZ010000167.1:0-1663 GCA_963978055.1 uncultured bacterium | reverse complement strand
AGTTCATCGAGTGCCTCAACCGTCCAGATAAGGGCTGGGGCCGATTCCTTGCCACAGGATTCCGGACGAGAGGGCAGGTATGAGGACACAACCGATACGGACCAGGCCCGACCATCGAGGTGACGGACTTCGAGATCCGCACGCCCCTGGTCGCCCTCCCAGCGCAGCGGAAAGGGAACTAGGCGGTCACCGACTCGACGCAGCACATCCATGGTGTCGAGGCTGTCGACGCCGAACTGCCGGCGTACCGCCACAGCGGCAACCTGCCCCGGACTGGCGGCAGAACTGCGACCACGCAGAAACTCGGGGTGCAGCAACTTCCCACGTCGGGCTCCGAGAAGCACAGCTTTGGCCGAGTATGCGTCGATCCGACCATAGACATGTCCGGTGGGAAGCAGAAGGATATTGGGAGCGAATCGATGGCCACCGAGATGACTGACTTCCATGACGGAGTCACGGGTCTCTGGATCCTCCGCCAGAGCCTGCGCCAGTGGACGTCCGGCAAGGGCGCAGCACACATCGCGCTTGGCATGAGTGCACACCAGTAGAAGTGGTTCGCTGGACTTATGGCCCCAGGGTGGGAGTTCGCCCTGAGCTGCAGCTATCAGAATCTCCTTCAGATCCGGCCGCGTGAGCTCGGAGTCGGGAATGACACCGGTGCGCATCCGCGAGCCGCCGGGTGCGCAGTGAGACAGCCAGAATCGCCGATGACCGGTCGAGATGTCGTCCGCATGTTTTCCAACAGGCCGTGCCAGCACGACAGTTGTGCCCGTCTCCTTACCTGCTGCAGCAAGAGCCAGCCGGATCTCTGCCGGTAGTTGTGAGTCGCTCAGCGCATCGAAGCCGTAGGAACCACTCTGCTCAAGCACCAGCCACGCTTTGGCTCTGGGTGCCGTGCCGGGCAGCGGCTCACCGATGGCGAGAGACTCGACGGAACACTGGGTCACTGGTCGATGCTCTCATTGGTGTCGTGGGCGCGCGAGGTCGCGGGCCCACCGATACTTATCGGGCCCCCGACGGCAGCTACCGGCTTGCTGGTTGGCAGGCCCGATGCATCACGACGTGCATCAACAGGTGGGAGTGGCGCAGGGGAGCCCTGGGGAGTGGCGGCACGTGCCGGAGCAGGGCCGGCCCATCCGAGAATGAGGATGTCCTCACCCTTGAGGAATCGCTGGGCTCGTACGCCGCCGGTGGCTCGACCCTTACCGGGATACTCGCTCAGCGGGGTTACCTTCACAGTTGCCACGGACGTTCCAGGGAGTGCACCGGTGCTGCCTGCTGCGGTGACGACGACATTCTCGCGACGAAGATCCACGGCAGTGAAATGCACGACGCGAGCTCCGTCACTGAGTCGGATTCCTGCCATACCGCCGGCGGGACGACCTTGTGGACGAACAGCATCGGCGCCGAAGTGCAGGAGTTGGGCATCCGAGGTGATGAACACCAATTCCTCGGTACCCGACGAGAGTTCAACAGCACCGACAACCTGATCGCCATCATCAAGGCGGATCACCGACCAGCTGTCCGCTGAGGTCGGGACCTCCGGAGTCACCCTCTTGACCACCCCCTGGGCGGTGCCAAGGGCAAGTCCCACACCTTCGCCAGAGACCGAACACAACCCGATGGCTGTTTCCGTCTTTTCCAGACTCAACAGGGCACCCAG
>CAXBQZ010000166.1:0-1669 GCA_963978055.1 uncultured bacterium | reverse complement strand
GTGCTGGGTCCCGGCGATGATTACGCCAATGGCGGACCGGACGCAGATCAGCTGTGGGGTGATTCCGGGCTCGACAAGCTCATTGGCGGAACCGGGAACGACTCGTTGTCCGGGGGATCGGGCGTTGACTATGTCAACGGCGGGGCGGGAGTAGATGCGTGTCCGGTCGATAAGCAGGACACCTCGATCTCCTGCTACTACGACTCAGCAAAGCCACAGCTGGTGAGTATTTCGGTGGCTACCCAGAATGTTGACACGTCAGCGGCGGCAAAGGAGCTTGCGCTGCGCGTACATGTCACCGACGCCGGTACCGGGGTTCGAGATATCCGGCTGGTCTTTCAGCGTCACCTCGCCAACGGTGAGTGGGTCAGTGACGTCGGGTTCGACGGTGATGCCGAGCATGCACCGTGCACCGCGAGCAACCACGCTGCGTCGCCACAGCCTGGTGAGACGACGATCTGCCTGGTATCAGGTACCTGGAACAACGGCATCTACGAGATGCGCACTCAACTCAGGCACTGGTCTGCCCAGGGTGCCTACATCCTGTCCGATGTTCGGATGTATGACGGTGCACGGAACTGGGGCCTGATTTCCTACGACACGTTAGTCACCCGGCATCTCGCCGTTTCCTTCCACCAGGTGGGTGCAGGAGATGCCACACCCCCGGCATTTCGTTCCGTGCAGTTGATCAGCCCAGCAAACATCTCCACAAGTACGTCCGCGCAGCTGATCGGCTTGCGTCTGCATCTCACCGATGCCGTATCAGGTATTGCTGGCATCTCGGCTGAGATTGCTCGAATGACCCACACCGATGGAGTGGATCAGTACTACTGGCCACAGCCGGGTATCGGTGCTGATCCGGCCTCGGTGTCGTGGTGTCCGCGTGAAGCGCCCACGACCGCGCAGGTGTGCCGGTCGAGTGGAGATGTCCATGACGGCTGGTATCAGGCCTGGATCGAGCTCCCTCGCTGGGCACCCAAAGGTGTGTACGAACTGACGGTGGTGGGCCTGTCTGATCTGGCCGGTAATACTCACTACTACACCTATTACGAACTGGTGACCCGTCATCTGATGGCCAAGGTGTCCCAGACGTCAGTGGGTGACTCGGTGGCGCCGACGGTGGTGTCTGTGACAGTCAAGACGCCGATTGTGCATGCCGGCACCGACTGGGTAAAGGTGGTTATCCAGGTGCACGCTCGCGACGCAGTATCTGGAGTGTCCGGGTTGTTCATCGACTTCAGCTCTGTGTCTTCGACCCAATCTCTGAGCTTCGGCAGTGCCAATGAGCCGTGTGCGTCACTGAACGATGAGGCCTGCCTGCTGAGCGGTAACCCTCGGGACGGAACCTGGCAACTGGCAGCGTGGCTTCCGGCTCATGCGGCTGCTGGAGTATGGACGATGACTGAGGTGACAGCCTACGACAGTGCTGGCAATTCCCAGGGCTGGGGTGGTTCCGCCGATCTGACGGCGCATCATCTGGTGGCTTCCTTCACCAACAGCTAGGGCCCACTCGGGCGTTGACTACCCGTGCATGAAGAGCCGGGCCGGCTTGCCCACGGTGCCACCTGACATCTCACCAGTTTCTCGCAGCGAGTCCTGCATATTCCGTCGGAAGGTGTCCTTGATGAGGTCGCTTCCGGCCACTGCCTCATGGAGACGTTGAAGCTGT
>CAXBQZ010000165.1:0-1691 GCA_963978055.1 uncultured bacterium | reverse complement strand
CCAGATGAGCCTGGTCTTACTCTCCGCTGCATTCGCAGTGATGGAGACGACGGCATCGTTTGAGTAGGTGACGGCTAGATCGGAGAGTTTCCCGAAATCCGTCGTCAGTGCGTTTGACACGTCTGCGTTCTCGACCGTGATAGCACGGATACCACCAGTGATATCACCTGAGTCGTAGCGCTTCTTGGCTTCGGTGCCAAAGTTGTTGTACGTGACCAGTTCACCCTGGATGCGATTGATGAGTGCGGTTGCATCTGCAGTCGGTGCAGTCTTGGCGGCTGCAGTCAGCAGGGCGGGGACGGAGTCCCGAGCCTGAATCCACTGGTCATAGGTGTCCTTGGCCAGCTGGTCCTGTCCTGGAATGGTGAGCACCGCGAAGTACATATTCGTCTGATCATCGGCCGTAAGCCACTGGCGTGCGGCCGCGACGGAGTTGCTGGCAAATCCGCCGGCCGCAATGTCTGCGACACCACTTGCGGTGCTCTGCATCGCCGTGATGGCGACGCCTGCGGTGAGAACCGTTGCAAGAACCGATACGCCGGTAACGGCGAGCAGTCGATTGCGAACAGAGATGTCTTTGAGACTCAGCATGGGTGCTGACGCCCTTTCACCTAGATGAGGAAACGAATAGGGGGACGAGTGAACTGCTCCGGACGCGGTGTGTCAGGAACGCAGACGTCCGAGGAAGCCGCTGACCTCATCGCGCAAGGTCTCAGCCATCTGAGACAGGCCCACCAGTCCGGTGGAGTCACCGCTGTGCAGGTCTCCGTCCACTGCTGTGGCAATGTCGACCGTCATCCGGTTCATCTCACGAACGGTGCCGGTGATTCCATCGAGAACGGTCACGGCCTCGCCGGCAACAGCCTGAACAGCGGCAACCTGTCGACCGATATCCTCAGTGGCAGATGCTGTCTGCTCGGCAAGCTTCTTGACCTCGGATGCAACGACGGCGAACCCGACACCTGCTTTACCGGCACGAGCTGCTTCGATCGTGGCGTTGAGGGCCAGCAGTTTGGTCTGTGCGGCAACCTGAGCGATCACCGTGACCACCTGCTGAATCTCCTGTGATGACTTGTTCAGCACAGCGATGGTCTGGGTGGCACTCTCGGCCTCGGTGACCGCAGCGCCAGTAGACGCAGCGAGGGTATGTGAAGAGGCGCTCATCTCTGTTGACGCAGCAGCGAGCTGCTCGGCAACAGACAGAACAGTCGATTCGAACTCATCGGAGAGGATCAACTGCTCCTTGCGGCTGTAGGCCTCGCGCTCATGTGCCTGAGCCATCTGTGCGCGGGCCTTGTTGATGCGCACGGTGCCCTCGCGGAAGGCACCCGGCATACCGCGCAGCAGCATCCGGCGGTGGAAGCGACCCTCGCTCGCAGCGTCCAGTGAAGCACCTGCCTCGCGAACAAACGCATCGGAGATGTCGAGCAGGCGGTTCAAGGAGTTGCGAACCTCCTGAATATCGTCACCACCCTCGATCTGCGGTACTCGCGCCTCGAGATCGCCCTGTGATACGCGTCGGCAGACGTCGGCGATCACCGCATACGCTGCGGCATCAGAGTTGTGGATCGATGTTGCGCGTGCATGTGCCCTCATCGGACAACCTCCAGTTCGGGCTCAAGTGACCAAACCCACTCGTCATAGGTGGTGTAACCCGAGTCGGCAATTGCGTTGAGAAGTACCTGGGTTCC
>CAXBQZ010000164.1:0-1740 GCA_963978055.1 uncultured bacterium | reverse complement strand
GTCCGATCTTCGCGAATCAGGTTCAATCGAACAGGATGCCGATATGGTGATCCTGCTGCACCGCGAGGATGCCTATGAGAAGGAGTCACCTCGAGCAGGTGAAGCCGACTTCATCGTCGCAAAGCATCGCAACGGAACAACCGGAACGATTACCGTTGCATTCCAAGGCCACTACTCACGTTTCATGGATATGGCTCAAGTCTGAGTCACGACTCAGGTGAACACGGCGGCCAGTTCTCGAAGTCGCTGTGGCTCCAGCGAATACCAGGCCCAGGTGCCTCGCTGCTCGCGCCGGACGAGGCCGGCCTCGGTCAGGACCTTGAGATGATGTGACACCGTGGGCTGCGACAACCCCAGGGGTTCAGTCAGGTCACAGACGCAGATCTCACCATCGTTACTTGCTCGGATCAGAGCGAGCAGTTGGAGTCGTGATGGATCAGCTACGGCTTTGAGTAGCTGCGCGAGTGCCAGCGCTTCACTTCTGTCCAACGGTTCGGTCAGTCCGCTTGGGCAGCACGAGGGACCAGTCGAGTGGATAGTCGCTGATCTCGACATCGGGTCTCCTTGATGTTGACAAACACCGACATCGTAGAAACCATATCGATAGCAGTCAATATTTATGAGTATCGATTCAAGGAGTCCGATGTCGCGCGTTCAGCTTGCCCTCAACGTGTCCGATCTGGAGAAGTCCATTGAGTTCTACTCGACGCTGTTCGGAGTCGAACCACATAAGCGTCGACCGGGCTATGCAAACTTCGCCATCGCCGAACCACCACTCAAGTTGGTGCTCATCGAAGTTCCTGAAACTGAGCGCGGTACGGGCGTATCGGGTGCACTGAACCACCTTGGGATCGAAGTGCAGTCGACTGATGAGGTTCACGCAAGTGCCGAGCGCCTCGAGTCCGCGGGGCTGGCCACCTTTGACGAACGGGATACCACGTGCTGCTTCGCACTTCAGGACAAGGTGTGGGTGCAGGATCCGGCTGGTGCACCTTGGGAGGTCTACACCATCAAGGATGACAATCCGGTCGAGGTCCGCGATGCTTTCGACCGCCCCATTTTGCTGAGCAACGATGCGTGCTGCATACCAAGCAACGATGCAGGCGCAACGGCATCCTCGTCGATCGGCCTGATCCCTCTGACCTCAGAGAGCTAGAAGGTCATCATGTCCAGCACTCCGTCAGTCTTGTTCGTATGTGTCCACAATGCCGGCCGGTCACAGATGGCCGCGGCATATCTCAGTGCGCTGGCAGGTGATCGAGTGGAGGTACGCTCAGCAGGCTCGGCTCCGGCCGACAGTGTGAACCCAGCTGTTGTGGCAGCCATGCTCGAAGAGGGTATCGACATCTCGGCGCAGAGTCCGAAGGTGCTCACCATCGAAGCAGTGCAGGCCAGTGATGTAGTGATCACCATGGGCTGCGGGGATGCGTGTCCGGTGTTTCCCGGCAAGCGCTACGAGGATTGGAAACTCGACGATCCTGCGGGCCAGGGGGTGGAGGCTGTGCGTCCAATCCGAGATGAGATTCGCACCAGAATCGAAGCTCTCATCCAAGAACTCGCCCCGGGAACCTGATGACGACGACACCGGTGAGTCTGGGCAGACGGCTTCTGGCTGAGTTGTTGGGTACTTCACTCCTAGTAGCAGCTGTCGTTGGATCCGGAATCATGGCTCAGCGCCTTTCGCCGGGTGATGTCGGACTCGCACTTCTTGAGAATGCGATTGCCACCGGGGCCATGCTC
>CAXBQZ010000163.1:0-1778 GCA_963978055.1 uncultured bacterium | reverse complement strand
CGCGCATTGATCAGGCGCTGATCCGGATCGGTGCGGTCACAGAGGACCGGCTGTTGCGGACGTTGTCTGAGGAGTTTGGGATTCCGTATGTGGACCTGAAGGAGATACAGGTTGATACGGATCTGCTGGCGAAGTTTCCGACATCGTCGATTTATCGCCATTCTCTGTTGCCATTGTATCGTCAGAACGGCCATGTGGTGGTGGCCACTGCAGATCCTCTGAATCTTGAGGGCCTGGACGAGCTCAGCACGGTCAGTGGTTTCCGTCTGTCCCCGGTATTGACTCGCAGTGGTGAGCTGGGCAGTCGGATTCACGAGCTGCTGGGTGTGGGTGGTGACACGATCAATGAGCTTGTGCGGCGTAAGGCTGACGAGGGCATTGAGCTGCTGGAGGAGATCAACGAGGACTTTGGCGAGCTGGCCGAGGGTGCTCAGGCCCCATCGGTGATCAAGCTTGTGAACGAGCTGTTGATGGAAGCGGTTAAGCTGCAGACCAGTGACGTGCACATCGAGCCGCAGGAAAACGGCATGCGTGTGCGTTTCCGTCTGGACGGCATGCTGCGAATCCAGCCGACTCCCCCGGAGATTGCTCAGTTTTATTCGGCGATTGTGACGCGTCTGAAGATCATGTCGCATCTGAATATTGCTGAGAAGCGACTGCCTCAGGACGGACGTATCAAGCTGCGCGTATCGGGGCGTGAGGTTGACGTCCGCGTTTCGATCATTCCGATGCTGCATGGAGAAGGCGTAGTGATGCGTCTTCTGGATAAGGCGCGGATGACGTTTGACCTGAAAAACGTGGGCATGCCGCCTACGGTGATGAAGATATTTCGTCAGTTGATTGACCTGCCTCACGGCATCATTCTGGTGACAGGTCCGACGGGCAGTGGTAAATCGACGACTCTCTACAGTGCTTTGAGTGAAATCAAGGATCCGACTGTGAAGATCATCACAGTCGAGGATCCTGTTGAGTATC
This sequence comes from uncultured bacterium, assembly GCA_963978055.1. GTDB lineage: Bacteria > Actinomycetota > Actinomycetes > S36-B12 > CAIYMF01 > Longivirga. The sequence goes on along the minus strand of CAXBQZ010000163.1, from coordinate 803 downwards.
AGATGGACGGGATCAGTCAGATCCAGGTTCACAGTCGAATTGGGCTGACCTTTGCGGCCGGACTTCGCAGTATTCTGCGTCATGACCCTGACGTGGTTTTGATCGGTGAAATTCGTGACGGCGAGACGGCTCAGGCGGCCATTCAGGCGTCTCTGACTGGTCACCTCGTCTTCAGTACTCTGCACACCAACGATGCCCCCAGCGCTTTTACTCGACTGGTCGACATGGGAGTGGAGCCGTATCTGGTCGCCAGTACGGTGGAGGGTATTCTGGCTCAGCGACTGGTGCGGCGACTGTGTCAGCACTGCAAAGTGGCTGTGCCACTTGATCGTGCGGAGCTGCCGGCCGTGTCGTTCGGGCCGATGGCGAAACGCCGGTCCCCGGCATCGACCTCCTGCTGACCTTTGCATCCCAGTCCGGGCTGCCGGGCCGGGCCGTCACCCGAACCGACGCCACGGGGGGATTCCAGGTCGACCAAATCCCGCTCGGTTTGTTCCAGCTGGAGGCCATCGCCCCCGGGTTCAACGGTATCGTGCGGCGCAGCGGCACCCTGCTCCGGAACGCGGAACGGGTCGACCTCGGTTCCCTCCCCCTCGACGAGGCGAGCCCGGCTGTCCTCAAGGTCTCCCCCGCCAACACCGAGGTGGGGGTTTCCATCCAGGCCTCGGTGGATGTGACCTTCACGGAGGTCATCGACCCTGCCAGCCTCTCCGCGACCGGGATCTACCTCCGCTCCGCTGGGGGAATCGTCCCGGGCCGCCTGCAACTGCTTGCGGCTCCCGATGGCCCGGCGCGCAGCCTTG
>CAXBQZ010000162.1:0-1791 GCA_963978055.1 uncultured bacterium | reverse complement strand
AGTAGAGATCGGTTACTTGAGCAATCCAGCCGACGCCGCACATCTTGCTGACCCCGCCTTCCGGGATAGCGCAGCCGAAGCCATCGCACGAGGCGTCGTGCGGCTGTTCAGCGACGCCTAGTCACGGCACGCCGATCCGGCGTGATGGCACCGTTTGCTATGCCCCATGCTTGTCACCCCAACGGCTGCTCAACCGCCCACGCAGGGACCCGCCGCCCATCGTCAGGAGGTGCCATGACCACTGAATCGCATGGCAATCGCCTGGACCCACATTTGGCACGTTACGCACAGCGCACACACTCCATGACCGCCAGCGAGATTCGCTCGTTGTTCGCCGTGGCGTCACGACCTGAGGTCGTCTCGCTGGCTGGTGGAATGCCCAACATCGCTGCCTTGTCGATGGATGTCGTGAGTCGATCAGTGACCGAGATGCTGGCCAAACGCGGACAAGTGGCCTTGCAATATGGCAGCGGCAACGGTGACCCGCGACTTCGTGAACAGATCTGCGACATTGTTGCGCTGCAGGGAATCACCACACACCCTGACGATGTCGTCGTCACTGTTGGTTCGCAGATGGCACTCGACCTCGTCACGCGCATCTTCTGTGATCCCGGTGATGTGATCGTCGCCGAGGCGCCGTCTTATGTCGGAGCACTGGGAGTGTTTCGGGCCTATCAGGTCGGTGTCGAACATGTGGCGATGGATGAGCACGGCCTCGAGCCGACCGCATTGCGTGAACGCCTCGAAACCCTTGCTGCACAGGGGAGAACACCGAAATTCGTCTACACAATTCCCACCTTCCACAACCCCGCAGGGCTCTCACAGCCTCAGCAGCGCCGGGCCGAGATCCTCCAGATCTGCCAGAGCGCAGGAGTGCTAGTCATTGAGGACGACCCCTACGGCTTGCTGGGTTTTGAAGGTTCAATTCCTGAAGCAATCCGCGCTCACGACAGCGACGGTGTCATCTACCTGGGGTCGTTTTCCAAGACCTTCGCTGCTGGACTTCGGGTGGGATGGGCTGTTGCCCCTCACGGTGTTCGCGAGAAGTTGACCTTGGCCGCAGAGGCCGCCGTGTTGTGCCCACCGGCGTATTCCCAGCTCACCATCTCGACCTACCTCGAGACGCAGCCCTGGATGGATCAGGTCAAGACCTTCCGCGAGGTCTACCGTGAACGCCGCGATGCGGCTCTGGAGTCACTGGCGCAGTTCATGCCCGCCGGCACCACGTGGACCCGACCTGATGGTGGCTTCTATGTGTGGGTGACGCTGCCTGATGGCATCGATGCCACCTCCATGCTGCCCCGGGCTGTCACCGCTCGCGTGGCCTATGTGCCCGGGACGGCGTTCTACATCGATGGTCAGGGTCGACAGAACCTCAGGATTTCCTACTGCTTCCCCACCCCCGATGCCATCCGCGAAGGCGTCCGACGCCTTGGCGGGGTGCTCGAAGAGGAGTTGGAACTGCTGAATACCTTCGGCACGACTGCCGGACCTGCCGGGTCAGCCCCGACCGATCAAGCCGCCGCTCCCGGACCGCAAACGCTGTGAGGTGGCCATCGTGAATGCGGATCAGCAGGCTTCGGAGATGACCACCTTGCGCGTGGTGGTGCTCGCCGGAGGGTTATCGCACGAGCGCGATGTCTCGGTGCGCTCTGGTCGACGAATCGCCGAGGCACTGCGCGGCGAAGGTCTTGAGGTTCTCGAACTCGACATGGACGCCGCTTTGGTTCCCACTCTTCGCACCGAGCGACCCGACGCCGTCTTCCCTGTTCTTCACGGGGCCGCAGGTGA
>CAXBQZ010000161.1:0-1798 GCA_963978055.1 uncultured bacterium | reverse complement strand
GCCACCTTGCCGATGACGAAGGCAATCCCGGCGACATTTCCTGGTATCCGACCAAGCCGGATTCGACCATATGCGTAAGCTCCGCCAGCAACCGGATGAACCCGGGCAAGTGCCGCCGTTGACCATGCGTTGAGCGATGCGACGATCCCGGCGATCATTAGTGCCACAAGGAGATAGGGGCCGGCCAGATTCATTGCCGGCGTCCATGCGACGAACACACCAGTGCCGAGCATCGAAGCCAATCCGATGGCCACGGCCCCAGACATCCCCAGGCGACGGTTCAATTCTGGCCGTGCGTTGGAACTGTTCTGGCTCATACGCCCAGCCTGTCAGGTCTTGTGTCCCATATCGCCGGTGGACGGCACATGGTTTCACAACTAGTTGAGGATGGCTCGAACCTCACCGACAGGTTGCCCCCAGCCGCGGATGGGTTTGCTGAGATGACGCACCGGATCGATGTCGATGCCCAGCGAATCAAGTAGTGCGAGAGTGAGTGCGGTTGCTGCGCGGTCCGCACCATCGTCGATCTTCAAGGCCACGGCGCGACCATCCGGCAGGGCTAGGGCCATGACCGCTTCGGCACCATCCTTGACCAGGATCCCCGGAAGACCGGCCATCAACTCGGTGACATCGCGCCCGGTACCACCGACAAGTTCGGGATGGGCACGCATGGCATCGGCAACCCGACGCTCCGGTGAGCCCTCGGGGGCACGAACAGCCGAGGCGAAGGCCCGTGCCAGACCGATGAGTGACACAGCCATGACCGGTGCGCCACAGCCATCAACGCCGATAGTCGCAATGGGCTCACCGCACATCCGCTCCATCGTTGCTGCGATCGCCAGCTGTAGCGGGTGGTCGGCAGCTCGATAATCATCGGTGCTCCATCCACGCGCGACGCAGGTCGCCAGCATTGCCGAATGTTTGCCCGAGCAGTTCATGGTGATCGGCTCGGGGACACCACCCGCCCGTACAACGTTGAGCTTGGCTACCTCGTTGTACGGCCAATCCGCGGGCGTTTGGAGGTAGGACTCGTCCAGGCCCGCACCGCCAAGGATCTCGCGGACGGTCGCCACGTGTACTGGTTCCCCATCATGGGATGCAGCTGCCAGAGCCAGATACTCCGGCGGGCCATCGAAACCACACTCGATCATCGCGGTGGCCTGCATCAGCTTGTTGGACGACCGCGGAAAGATCGGACCCAGGTAGCCTGCAGATCGCTGCACTGAACCATCGGAATTCAAGACCACGTACGACCCGTGGTGATGTCCTTCGACGAACCCGCTCCTGATGACCTCGGCAACGACGACAGGTGGGGAGAACTCACCCGTCATGTGTGCCAGGCTGGACAGCAGAGTTGAGCAGTTCATCGATCGACGCCAGCCCATCGCGGTAGCGTCCCGCCAGCTCGGCGGAAAGCGTGTCCATCACCGCCTGAACCTCACGTCGGGTCTGAGATACGACGCTCTCATGACCGCCAAGCATCTCGAGCACCAGGACCAGTTCGCCGATGCTGCGGGCCCCGATATCCGAGGCCTCGGCATCGCTGATAGCGATCTCGACGCCCCGGCGACGCTCACTCACCCGGGAAGGCGTTGCCGTAGCGTGACGACCTGCGCCAAAAGTCGAGCGAGGTCCGTCCGACAGAATTGAGACCAGGGAATCCACGACGGAGACGTCCTCAGCTGACTCACGGCGCGCGAGTTCGGCCTGCACGATATCCATTCGTCCGTGCAGCATTCGGCGCAGGTAGGACAGGTCGACCTCCTCCTGCTCCGCCTCTTTGCGGCGAGCTCTCAGT
>CAXBQZ010000160.1:0-1873 GCA_963978055.1 uncultured bacterium | reverse complement strand
GGGCAAATACTGCCGCCGCAATCATGGCGATCAGGATCGCGAGAGCACAAAGAGGAATGATTCCGATGCGCCGCCACCAGGGTGCACGACGCATAGCGCTGTCAGGATTCTCGCGTTCAACCGGTGTCTCGACCGAGCTCATTGGGCGCCTCCGTCGAGTGAGATTCGAGGATCCACGAATGAGTAGAGGACATCGACGACAAGGTTGACGAGTACGAAAACAATGGCCAGGAGCAGCACCACGGCCTGCACGACTGCGTAGTCACGTTGCAGAATGGCTCGTACGAGAAGTGAGCCCAGACCATCGAGGGCAAAGACGTTTTCAACCACGACAGTGCCAGCCACCAATCCGGCAATGGTGAGTCCAACCACGGTAATGACTGGAATCGACGCGTTCCTAAGGACATGTCGCCGAATGACGAGGCGGCGAGGCAACCCCCGACTGAATGCCGTTTCCACGTGCTCCTTCATGAGTTCTGCATTGATTGATGCACCCGAGATCCGGGACAGATAGGCAGCCGAGCTCATCGCCAAGGCAACGGCCGGGAGAGTGAGGTGCCAGAGCCGATCGAGCACGCCGCTGCCAGGCCCGTAGACGGGAAACCATGCAAGTTTGAGTGCAAAGACCAGAATCAGGAGGGCACCTAGAACGAATGCCGGAGTGGAAAGAAAGGCAACATTCCAAGCCGTGACCGCACGGCCCACCGTCCGCTGGCGGAGGGCACCCCAGATGCCTGTACCGAGACCGATCACCAGGATCAATATCGTCGAGTAGATCACCAGCAGGAGCGTTGTCGGTATCCGGGAGATGATCAGGCTCGTCTCCGCTTCTCGATACACCAATGACCGGCCAAGGTCACCGTGCACGACGTCGGAAAGCCAGTTGGCGTAACGAACGAGAAATGGATCGTTGAGATGGTACTGAGCAGTGATCTGAGCAATGAGCTCAGGTGTTGCACTGCGCGTGCCCACCAGGAATGCCAAGGGACCACCGGGTGCCAGATACAGAGACCCGTATACGAGCAGACTCGCGACGACTAGCACCAGGAGAAGTGACAACATCCTCCGTGCCAGAAATCGCCCCCACGACATTCGTCAGATCCTCCCTATCAGCCGGACTTGCCCAGTGCAGCCGCCCATGGGTAGTAAAGGTAGACCGACGATACTGTCGCACCGGTGACCCGCTTGTTGAGGAATGCCAAAACCGGCAGTGTCTCTAGGGGAACCCACGGAGCATCAGTGGTCACGGTTGTCATGATCTGGCTGACGGCTGCGGCCCTCGCATCGTCATTGTCGATCGTCCGGGCCGTGTCGACCTGGCTGGACACGGCATCGTAGTTGTTGAAGTTGTTGGAGCCACCCTTGGTGAAAGAGGCGTACACATCCAACGGATCCGGAACATTGCCGTACCAAGTCGACAGGAACGCATCCAGCCCTGCGCGAGCCTTCGGATCGTAGTAGAGAGCGCCATACTGCTCGACGGGGATGGACTTGATGTTGACGGTCAGTCCGAGCGCCTCACCAGCTGCCTTGAGAAGGGCGCCCGTCTGCTCGTGTACGGCTGAGCTTCCCTGAATGCCAATGGTGATCGGCTGTGTTGGTGAACCCGCGTCCTTGAGCAACTGCTGTGCCTTCGCGAGGTCTGCGTTAATAGGCGGCAGCGCATCATAAGCCGACTGGAAGACTGACTTGCCATAGGTGAAATATGCAGGCCCGGTCAGTGTCTTTGCTGGCTCTGCGGAGTCTTGGAATACCACCTTGGCCAGTCCGGGGCGGTCCACTGCGAGCGAGAACGCCTGGCGCACCTTCGGGTCGGCCATCGGTCCGGTAGTTGCGCATCCGAGCAGTGCCCAGAAAATCAGCGAGTCACCGT
>CAXBQZ010000159.1:0-1882 GCA_963978055.1 uncultured bacterium | reverse complement strand
CTGCATTCGTGGGGATGCGCAGGGTAAACGGCACGGAGACGCGGGATCTCGCTGGTACGACCAAGGTGGATTTCTCAGGGTCAATCCACGCACCGAGGTCTCGAGACTTGCGTTGCGGTGGCAGTAGAGCGAAAGCGCCCTCGGGAGTGCTGAAGGCATCAACAGCGTCGATGCGCAATCGCAGAGCCGCATTCCCGAAATTCGTGACACCCATCCAGTCGGTGATCGTTGATCCGGGTTTGGCGGTATAGGAGTAGCGGCCTCGCCCGTCTAGCTGACCTTTGATGTCGACGGGAACCACGGCCCACGACACGATGGACTGCCCACCGTTCGGTGATCGATACGAAGGAATGGTGGTGTCCGCTGATGCTGCCGGCAGCCACCAGCCAGTTGCCAGCAGGATGAGACCGCAGACGACGATATTGGCAGCACGATGCGCCGATCTATGACCAACTCGGGGTCCCGCAGCCATGAGGCAAATCCCACCCGAGCGAGGTGGACCGGAGGTGAACAGCCATGGAAGCACCCGTGAAATTCATGCGTGGAATCCGTGCCTTCAAGGGGGGACGGCGTGTGGGGGGCCAAGATCGCCGCATGGCCTCTGATGTGCCTTCGCGCCGGGTGCTGGGAGCGGAAGCCCTCGGTACCGGTGTGCTGGTCTGCGTCGTCATTGGTTCCGGCATTCTGGGATCGCAACTGTCACGCGATTTCGGCGTGGTTCTCGTGATCAACATGGTGGCAACGATTCTTGGGCTCGGACTTCTGATCTATCTCCTTCAGCCTGTCTCGGGTGCCGTCTTCAATCCAGTGATCACGGTGGTGCTCTGGCGTCGAGGCGCAATGAGCGGTCGTTCAGCGAGCACCATGTCACTCACCCAGATCGTGGGCGCGTGCCTCGGCGCCCTCGTGGCCAACTCCATGTTCAACAGACCGGCCGTGAGTATCTCATCGACTTCTCGATCGACTGTTGGAGAGTTTCTCGCCGAGATCATTGCCACTGCAGGCCTTGTGGCTGCGGTGAGTGCTTGCCTTGATCGAGGTGCCACCTCGGCGCTGGTTTTTGTCGTGCCGGCGTGGATCGGCTCGGCCTATCTCTTTACCTCGTCGACATCCTTTGCCAATCCAGCCGTGACCATGGGCCGCACCCTCAGCGACTCTTTTGCGGGGATCGCTCCTAGTTCCGTGGGAATCTTTCTGATCGCGCAGGTAATGGGTGGCGTTCTTGGCTACGCCGTCGCATGGGTTTGGGGGACATCTCGAGTGGAACAACGATGACCACAGTGCTGTTCGTCTGTGTGCACAATGCCGGCCGGTCACAGATGGCCGCTGGGTTCCTTCGACAGTGGGGCGGTCCGTCCGTCACGGTGCTTTCGGCGGGCACTCTCCCCGCCGATGCAATTAATCCCATCGCTGTTGCTGCCATGGCCGAAGTCGGCATTGACATCACTTCGGCCGCACCCGAATTACTTGTCGACGAGATGGTCACGGAAGCAGACTTCGTCATCACCATGGGCTGTGGTGATGCTTGTCCCTACTTCCCCGGCAGGACCTATCTGGATTGGGCACTCGACGATCCTGCGGGAAAGACCCTCGAAGAGGTCCGAGACATCCGCAACGCCATCGGTGACTTCGTCAAAGATCTCGTGGCAACAATTGCTAGTGAATCTCACTCCCGATCCTGACAGCAATCCTCCCCACGCATAGGAGCGCCCGGTGGCCATAGCCACCGGGCGCTCCCTTGTCGGGGAAGTATCCCCACCGTCGGTGATCTCCCCCTAGATCGCCGTCAGCGTGAGGTGGGCCAGATAGACACCCGGAACGGTGTTGGTCGGCACATTCAGCGTCAATGTGCCGCCCAGCACCGTGCTGCCGAGGCCAGAGC
>CAXBQZ010000158.1:0-1947 GCA_963978055.1 uncultured bacterium | reverse complement strand
GATCCCGATCCACTTCGCGACGTGATGTGCGATGTGTACGACGACCTCGACCTGCCCATCGATCCGTGGTCAGTGGGTGCGGTATCGGACGCCGTTCCGGGCGTCACCCTTGATGATGTTCAAAGTGCTCTCGAGGAGTCCGTTGCCGCCATGGTGGGCCTCGGACCTGCCGATGACGATGGCACCCGTCCTCTGCTGCATCGGTGGGATCCGCGATGAGCTCGACCTCCAGCGCAACCCTCGACTCCGTTCTTGCTGACGACCTTTCCCAGTGGCCCGGTGATTCCGCGGCGGCTGCACTCATCACAACTGATGGAGTGATCGCCAGCTCGGGTGACTGCGAGGCTGCGCTGCCATGGGCATCGGTGACGAAGATTGTGGCTGCTCTTGCCGTCCTCGATGTGGTGCACGACGGACTGCTCGATCTCGATGAACCGGCAGGGCCGCCCGGATCCACCGTTCGTCATCTGCTCGGGCACTCCTCCGGTTGGGCGTTTGATGAAGAGCGAGTGATCTCTGCTCCCGGCACTCGTCGGATCTACAGCAATGTCGGGATCGATGCGGTGACCACGCTTGCATGTGAACGCGCGGGTGCACCCGACCACAATTCACTACTGCGTCAGCGCGTACTCGACCCTGCGGGCATGACCACATCAACGGTGAACGGGCCGGCATCACATGCCGGGGTTGGCCCGGTGAGCGATCTTGCGCGACTGGCCCAGGAACTCCTCGCGCCACAGGCTTTGCGAGCCGATGTGATCGAGGCCGCGCTCACCCCGTCGTATCCCGAGCTCTCCGGGGTGCTGCCGGGATTTGGTCGTCAGCAACCCAACGACTGGGGCTTGGGAATCGAATTGCGCGGACATAAGTCACCGCACTGGATGCCAACGGGTGTCTCACCACTGTGTGCGGGCCACTTCGGACAGGCGGGGGCGTTCCTGTGGGTCGACCGCGCGTCGGGTATTGGGGCTGTGGCCGCCACCGGGGTGCCCTTCGGTCCATGGGCGGCTGAAGCCTGGCCGGTGGCATCACAGCGGTGGCTCGACACCTGGCGTGATATGAATGCAGGAGGTGCGTGATGAGCGCGGTGCTCAGCCCGGATCAGCGCGAGAAGGCGTGGACCGAACTCGATGGTGGTGAGTTCGACGTCCTGGTGGTAGGCGGCGGTATCACCGGATCAGGAGTTGCCCTCGATGCGGCGACGCGAGGCCTGCGGGTTGCACTTGTGGAGGGTCGCGATCTCGCGAGCGGTACGTCATCACGCTCGAGCAAGCTCTTTCACGGTGGGCTTCGCTACCTGGAGATGCTCGACTTCGCTCTGGTGCGAGAGGCGTTGCATGAGCGCGATCTGATGGTCTCGAAGCTGGCACCCCACCTTGTGCGTCCGGTGCCGTTCCTCTACCCGCTGCGGCATCGCGGTTGGGAGCGTCCGTATGTGGGCGCTGGCCTGGCTCTATACGACCTGCTCGCCGGTCGGTCTCCACTTCCGCGCCATGCCCATCTCACGCGCAAGCAGGCACTTCGTCGCTGCCCATCGCTACGTCCCGATGCGCTCGAGGGCGCGTTGCGCTACTTCGATGCGTCCACAGATGATGCGCGCCACACCCTCACCGTCGCACGCACTGCCGCCGCTCATGGTGCGGTGGTGCGGACGTCAACCTCCGTCACATCGCTGATCGTTGAGGACGGACGAGTGGTGGGTGCTGAGCTGACGGATCTGGAGGACAACCGCACCTGCACTGTGCGCGCGAAGGTGGTGATCGGATGCACCGGAGTGTGGAGTGATGAACTGCATCGCCTCGCCGGAGTGCCGAGCCCATTCCAGGTGCGCGCATCGAAGGGTGTGCACCTGCTGGTGCCTCGCGATCGAATCGAGAGTGAAACCGGACTCATCCTTCGCACGGAGAAGTCGGTGCTGTTCGTCATTCCGTGGGGTGAGCACTGGGT
>CAXBQZ010000157.1:0-1981 GCA_963978055.1 uncultured bacterium | reverse complement strand
AACGGAACCGAGTGTGCGGAGCCGCCAACGAAGTCGATACCGCCGTCGCGCAGTACCTCTAGGGCGTGGTCCACCGGGAAGACCAACTCCAGGTCCATGTCCAGACCCTCGTCCTTGAAGTACCCCAGCTCCACGGCGGCAATCACCGGGAAGTACGAGTTAGAGATCAGGTCGGGAATGGCGACTTTCATGACTACTCCTCATGTGGTGCTGGGAAAGGTGCTTGGCGTGGTTCTTGGAATCGTGCGGTGATCTGTGGTGCTCAGTTCAGGTGATGGCTGCGGCGCGGGCGAACCCCTCCATCATGGTCACCCGTCGCAGGTAGGTCACGAGGGCCTCAGGATCAGCCACTGTGGCACGCAGTGAGTCGTAGAACTTCTCACGCTCCTTGGGATCCTTCTGCTCAATGTTGTTCTTGTTCTCAATGGTCTGACGCTGCAGATATTCCTGCGCCACCGTGCGCCGTTGACGGTCATAGACATCCAACAGATCGTCATCGGCATCACCTCGCCACACCATTGCCAACTTCTCCACGAGATTGAACGCATCATGAATGCCGAAGTTCATTCCCATGCCACCCAGTGGGTTATTGATGTGGGCAGCGTCGCCGGCGATCAGCACGCGGCCTTGTCGAAAACTGCTGGCCACGCGTTGGTGCACATTGTAAATATTTCGGTGCACGATCTCGTAGCCTGCGGCCAGCGGACGAAAGCGCTGGATGCGTGCTTGCACAGCATCGTCAGCGAACACTTTATCCTCGGGAAGTTCCGGATCCACCGGAGAGACCACGCGCCACAATCCCGAACCGTCCGGCCCTGGCACCTTGAACAACGCGAACCACTCTTCGGGGTCAGCGATGTAGTTGGTGAAGGCATAACCGTGCGGTCCAAAGTCGTACGGAGTGCTCAAGATCAAGAAGCGCTCGGGGTAGGTGAACCCGTCAAAGTCCACTGTCATCGACTTGCGCACCCGCGAACGACCACCGTCGCACCCGATGACCCATCGGCCGTCAATGACCTGTTCACCCTGTGGGGTGGCGGCCACGACTCGCACCCCATCATCGGTCTGCTCGACTCTGGTGACCTCATGGTCCAGCCGAATGTCCATCGGCGAGGACTGCTGAGCCAGAAGTTCTTGCATGATGAAGCACACCTTGTGCTGCTCCAGCATCAGGCGAAATGGATACGGCGTGAGGTCGCCGAGAACAGAGAGATCAAAGTTAGCGATCAGACCCTGAGTGCGATCAAAGTAGCGATAGTTCTCCACGCGAAAGCCGCGGTCCAAGAATGCGTCGATCGCTCCAATGGAGGCGACCAATTCCAAAGTCGGCGGGTGGATCGTTCCGGCCCGCGGCTCGTCAGCTACCCGGTGGCCGGCCTCAAGCAGGGTGAAGGGAATGTTCGCTTGGGCCAGCAGCGCTGCAGTGGTGTATCCGACGGGGCCACCGCCAACCACGATCACCCGATCGCGATCAGCCATGTGACTCCTCGACACCTTCGATCACCACGATCTCGGCTTCGGCGACACCGGGAGCGATGCGGTTCTGCCGTGCCTCTTGGTACTCCGGCGAATTGAAGTAGGTCTTCGCCTGTTCCACGGAGTCGAACTGCAAGATGACATTGCGCTCGCGCATTGAGCCTTCCAGAGATTCCGAGGCGCCACCGGCCGCAAGAACAGTTGCGCCGTACTTGGCCATCGCGATGCGGGCACCCTTGATGTAGTTCAGGTAAGCATCAGAATCGTGAACACTGACTCGAGCGACGATGTACCCCTTGGCCATGACCTCTCCTGCTTCTACTGCGCGTACCAAACATTGACATTTTTGACTTGGGTGTACGACTCAAGTTCTTCGATGTCCTCTTCACGACCCAGACCGCTGTCCTTGTAGCCACCAAACGGCGCACCGATGAAGTGTCGCGAGCTGTCGTTGACCCATACAAAGCCGGCTTGTACCAGATCGGAAGAGCACACGTCTGAACTC
>CAXBQZ010000156.1:0-2022 GCA_963978055.1 uncultured bacterium | reverse complement strand
GCTATAGCGAGGTGAACCATAGGCGTTCGTCCGTTCAGTGGTTCCGGACATCCTCTGCTACTAGACGACGTTGATGGTGCGGGATACTACTGTGGTCGAGCGGAGCCCATCTGTGGCTTGAATCTTGAATTGAATTCCCCCTTTGACCCCTAGTTTGCGCGCAACGGCCGACGCAACTCCGGTCGGCGTACCGATAGCAATGGGTTGCCAAGCACCAGTTCCTCGCCGAGCCCAGATCACCACGCGGACGATCTGCTTGTCTGCATCTAGTGCCGTGTACTTCATTACGGCAGTGGCCGCTGCGGTGACTTTGGCAGGTAATCCGGTGAATCTGACCGTCGGGGCATGTCGACTCGACACCAAGGATCCGATCGCCTTGCCCGTAGCTGAGGTCGCCTTGACGGAGGCGATACCCGTCACATTGGGCAGGTTGGCGAAGAAGGGGACGATCGAGGAAGAGCCATCTGCAACTACGCTGCGAGTCAGGGATCCGACGGCAAGGGTCTTCCCTGAGGACGAGGCAAGCGTGATCTTGCCGGAAGTCGCGCCTGTTGCAAGACTTTGTGCGTACCACGCGGGCATCGAAGTCACACCGATGATGGTGGCGACCCCGCCACTGACGAAGCCATAGACGACCTGGCGAGTCATGTTCGATGCTGCAGAACTTCCTGTCACAGAACTGACGTTAGGAGTCTGCACCAAGAGCGGCGTCGCTCGACCGCCACATGCTGCAGCATCCTTGCAAAGTGGAGCAAGCATGCGTCTCCATGTGGTGGGGCTGGTCCATTCCGGCCTCATGTAACTCATAAGGTCGCTGTTAACTGTTGCGACTTTGGGTCCGTGATCCATAACCACGTTGCCGTTTGAATCCTGATGAAATGGTTGTGGGTCAAACCCACGCACACCAATGCCCGCGTAGGTGAGTGTGTCCAGTGGCGGAGCAGGCTGCACTGGCCCTGTGCCCAAGATATGCCCGAGGCCCGGTTGGTGACCTAGCTCATGGGCCAGGGTCAACGGTGCGTTGTCAGTGTCGTATTCCTTCCACAAGATCCAATTCGACCAGGGGCTCGAGAGTCCCGCGAGTCCGAATGTCCCGTCCAAGTAGGCTGAGTTCGCGAGAATGACGAACGTGAGGCGGCCGGAAGCATCCTGCTGCTTAGATTCACAACCGCCCGCCCAAAGGCAATTACCGTATTCGACCTGGGCCTGCCCCAGTATGAAAGTCCCGATAGCCAGGTCGTCGCGGTTGTCGACTGCTCGGCGAATCTTTGGGACGTCACCTGAGAGGGCCACAGTGACCGGAACGGGAGTGGAGATCGGTGGAAGGTAGCTGATTCGCGCATCAGGCACCGGTATCAACTCTCCGCTCTCCGCGGCACGTTGAGCAGCCACGGCCTTGTCGCTGGCATTGAGGCTGCTGGATTCCGGCTTGGCCTGCCAATCAACTTGGCCATTGGGCGATCGAGGTGGTTCTATGACCGTGGACCCCCGACGCACCAGTGGTGCGCCAGAGGCTCCCAGTGAAGGACCCTGTCCGTTAGATCTCCGGCAACAACATCTCCTGCCGAAGAAGCATTTATCAGGTAGGGGGCTTTCTTGACGCGGGATAGTCCTGGTATCTCGCGGCATATCCGTGCAGGGGTCCTAAGCCTGGCGGATAGGGGCTCTGTCATTCTGTGTGCCAGATGACGGAGCGGCTCCCAAAGGGAGTAACTGCCGAGATCACGTCCCACCGGTCAGATCGGCAGTTGGTGGTTTGTTTCTTGCGCTTTTGACCTTGTGCGCTTCTTCTGACCACACAAGGAATTTGTCACATTAATCTTCGAGTAGTGCGGGGCGTTGCCGAGATCGGTCAGCAGCTGGGGACCGATCTCCGTGCTAGTCACGGTTCGTGACGCATGCGCAGGAGAAGCCGCGTAAGGGCTAGGACCCGGGATCTCGGCGTGGGTCAGTCGTCGAGCTGCTGCGCCTCTTTGGCGGCCAACTGCTCGCGCCAGGCGGCGATGATGTCGGCTTGGTCTT
>CAXBQZ010000155.1:0-2044 GCA_963978055.1 uncultured bacterium | reverse complement strand
AGCGGAGGGTCGCTTCACCCGAGGATCAGGTATTGGCGCAGACTGCAGCAATAGCTGAGTGTAGGGGTGCGCCGGGTTCGCGAAAATCACGTCGCGTGACGACAACTCCACAATTCGACCCAAGTACATAATTGCGATTCTGTCGCTCTGGTATCTCACAACCGCCAGGTCATGGGCGATGAAAAGGAAAGCCAGATTACGTTCGTGCTGAAGCTCCTTCATCAGGTTCAGAATCTGCGCCTGGATGGAAACGTCGAGAGCCGAGACACACTCATCTGCAATCACAACACGTGGCTCTAGGGCAAGAGCACGTGCAATCGCGATCCGTTGGCGCTGGCCACCAGAGAAGGTGTGGGGGTATCGACCCATCAACCCCGGGTCCAGATGCACCATCTCGAGTAGCGCAGCAACCCTTTCTCGTGCCTGGGTGCGGGTAGTCACAATCTTGTTGATGTAAAGCGGCTCGGCCACAAGCTGCTCTACCGTCATGCGGGGGTTCAACGAGGCAAATGGGTCTTGAAAGACCATGCGGATCTTCCGTCGCACACGATTCAAATCATCACGAGAAAGGGTAAGGATGTCGACCATCTTCCCCTCGTCGTCAAAGAATACGGATCCCCCAGAAGGCTCCAGCGCGCGCACAATGCAGCGTCCAGTCGTCGTCTTGCCACTTCCACTCTCACCCACAAGCGCTAGCGTTTCACCCTCATAAAGGGTGAAACTGACCCCGTCGACAGCCCGGACCTCAGCCACCACCTTGCGACGTATGCCTTTGACCCTCTCGAACCGCATCGTCAGGTCCCTCACTTCGACGATGGGCCTAGCCTCAGTCACCCTGGACCTCATCTGGGCGAGGAGATCCAGCAACAAAGCAGGAGACTCGGTGTTCGGGTGTCACCTGAACGACTGTCGGTTCATATACGTCGCAGAGCCCACTGAGCCGCTCTGGGCAACGAGTCTGAAACCTGCAGCCTTGAGGTAAATCATTCGAGTTCGGCACGGTGCCATCGATCGGCACAAGGGCACTGATCGGCCCGGAGATTGTGGGCATCGACTTCATGAGCGCTCGAGTGTACGGATGCTGGGGGTTATGGAAGAGCGCGTCGACGGGTGCACTCTCCATCTCTCGACCCAGATACATCACGAGCACCCGATCGGCGATCTCGGCGATCACGCCAAGATCGTGGGTAACCAAGATGATTGACATCCGCCGCTCATGACGCAGGCGCGCGAGAAGAGTGATCACTTGAGCTTGGAGGGTTACATCGAGCGCCGTTGTTGGCTCATCCGCGATGAGAATGGCTGGGTGGCATGCTAGACCCATGGCGATCAACGCACGCTGACGCATGCCTCCGCTCAGTTGATGTGGGTAAGAATCGATCAGTTGCTCCGGGTTGGGCATTCCCACCGATCTCAACAAGTCCAGGGTCTGTCGGCGGACCTCCACTCTTCCTTCGCGCCGGCTTAAGCCCTGCGGAAGGTTATGAAGTGCCACGGCCTCGCCGATCTGATTGCCAATCGTGTGAAGCGGGCTGAAGGCACTCATCGGTTCCTGAAAAATCATGGAGATGCGTCTACCGCGGATGGCCCGAACCTCAGGCCCATCGTCCGGCACATTCGCGAGGTCGATCTCGCTGGTCCCATCGCGGAACAGGATTGATCCACCTTCTATTCGACTGTGCTTAGGCAGCACGCGCAGGATGGACAGTGAGGTCACACTCTTACCGGACCCACTCTCACCCACGACTCCTAGCACTTCATCCGGAAACAGCTCCAGACTCAGCCTGTCAATCGCTTTGACGTCCCCGTCGCGAGAGGGGAAGGTGACACTTAGGTCGACAACCCGCAATATCGGCGTGGCCATGCGAATCAAATCCGGGAGTACGGATCAGCCGCATCACGCAGACCGTCACCGATGAAATTGAAAGCAAGGACCGTCACCACGACGAACACCGCAGGAATAAACAACCAGGGGGCGGTGTCAAGAACGCGTACCGCGCGACAGTCTTGAAGGAGTACGCCCCAACTTATGGCTGGTGGTTGG
>CAXBQZ010000154.1:0-2087 GCA_963978055.1 uncultured bacterium | reverse complement strand
CGTGGGTGTCGGCGCCAGCCGGGTCCGTGATCTGTTCGAGCAGGCCAAGAAGAATGCTCCCTGCATCGTGTTCATCGACGAGATCGATGCGGTCGGCCGCCAGCGTGGTGCGGGCCTCGGTGGTGGGAATGACGAGCGCGAGCAGACCCTCAACCAGCTGCTCACCGAGATGGATGGCTTCGAGGGCAACAGCGGCATCATCATCGTGGCCGCCACCAACCGGCCGGATGTGCTTGATTCAGCTCTGATGCGCCCGGGTCGCTTCGACCGCCAGGTGGTGGTGGATCGCCCCGACTATGCCGGCCGTCTCCAGATCCTCGGGGTCCATGCCCGCGGCAAGACCCTCTCCAAGGACGTCGATCTCGACAAGGTGGCCCGCCGCACCCCCGGCTACACCGGTGCCGACCTCGCCAACCTGCTCAACGAGGCAGCGATCCTGGCGGCCCGTCGTCAGCTCACCGAAATCGCGATGGATGAGGTGAACGACGCCATCGAGCGCGTCATGGCTGGTCCTGAGAAGAAGGACCGCGTGATGAGCGAGAAGCGCAAGCGTCTCGTGGCGTACCACGAGGCTGGTCATGCCCTTGTGGGCGCCCTGATGCCGGACTACGACCCCGTGCAGAAGATCTCGATCATTCCCCGTGGCAACGCCGGCGGCCTCACCTTCTTCACCCCCTCCGAGGAGCGGATGGAGTCCGGCCTCTACTCCCGCGCCTATCTGCAGAACCAGATGGCCGTGGCCCTCGGCGGCCGTGTCGCCGAGGAGATTGTCTACGGCGAGGACGAGGTGACGACCGGCGCCAGCAACGACCTGCAGCAGGTGGCACGCGTCGCCCGCCAGATGGTGACCCGCTTCGGCATGAGCGATCGCCTCGGCCCTGTGGCCCTTGGCCGCAGCCAGGGCGGCATGTTCCTCGGTCGCGACATCGCCGCCGAGCGCGACTTCTCTGAGGACACCGCCGCCGCCATCGACGACGAGGTCAGTCAGCTGGTGGCAGAGGCCTACAAGCGCGCCACCGCTGTGCTCAACGACAACCGCACGGTGCTCGACGAACTCGCCGAGATGTTGGTGGAGCGTGAAACCGTGGATGCCGAGGATCTGCAGGAGCTGCTGATCCGCAGCGACGTGCGGGTGGCGGCCTACGTCTGACCCCGCTGGACTGCTGACCAGCCTGCGCCGCCAGCCCGTTCTGGCGGTGCTCCGTTGTCAGGAGCCCAATGAGGCCCGTTGCCAGCTTGATCAGCTGCTGGCAGCGGGCCTTGTTCATGTGGAGCTCGCCGTGCGTGCCGATGCCGAGCAGGTCTGCGTGAAGGCTGACGGCGTGCACGCGCACGAGCACGGGGCCGGGCTTGCTGAGGTCGCCCTTCACCAGCGCGCCACTCTCCATCTTCTTCCTGAACCCGGGCGCCTGGCTGCCCAGGATTCGGTCCTCATATGAAGTGCCCCGCATGCCGGTCTCGATGGCCTGGCCCATGATGCGGATGATGGCCCGCATTTTTTCGAAAACCTCGGCACGGTCGATGTCTCCGCGCGCGGACTCATAGTCCACGGCCAGTTCCCACAACGGTCGTCCTTCCCCGCCATCATGCTCCAGCATCTCTGCACAGTTGGTGAACGGGACGGTCAGGTCCCTGCGGGCCATGACGGGCATGACCGGATGTACGAGTGCGATGTCAATTACCCCATCGAGGCTGCGCAACTCGCCCAGGAGCGAGGCGTCCGGATGCCTCTGGGACCTCAATTCAACGAAGGGCTTCGGCCCTTCCCGGTACAGGATATCATCAAAAGTGAACGCACCTTCCAGCAGGCTCTGCACCGATCCGGGCCGATCGGTGTAGATCAGCGTCTCGGCGTAATCCCCCATCATGCTGACCGATGCCCCATCCACTTCGATCACTTCGATCATCCCACCGCCGGTGGACAGCGCCGTCATCGTCCTTGTTGTCCGGTCGTTGTGCAGCGTGAACTTGTAGGTATTGGGATGCGCGGCTCCTATGTCATGGATCCGGATGTCAACGGAGATCCCGGCCAGTGCGATATGCTTCTCTGCTTAGATCGGAAGAGCACACGTCTGAACTCCAGTCAC
>CAXBQZ010000153.1:0-2148 GCA_963978055.1 uncultured bacterium | reverse complement strand
TGTGGCACCTCGAGAATCTGACCAACCTGAAGTCCCTGCCCGCCGCTGGGGCCTGGGTGATCGTCGGCGTGCCGAAACTCGTCGGAGGTTCGGGATGTCCAGCCAGAGTCATCGCGCTGGTTCCCTGAACACACTCACCCGGAGCAGTGGCACAGTACGAACAGTTAAGACGCAGCACTCTCAGTAGTTGCAGCACCCTAACGGAGCAGTGGATGCTCATTGTTGGTTCAGGATCGACGGCTGATGGAGCATTCGCTTGAACCGCGCGCGCGCGACCTGCATTCTTCACCTTGAGCACACCGTTTGGCCGACCGGCTGTCGCCACGAGCGGGATCCGGTATGGAGGAGATCGGTTGGTTTAGAGAAACGAGGGTGGGGTTTCTTCGAGGCTGCCCCACCCTCGTTTCCCTGTGCAGTCCATGCTGGGCATGGTCCTTCGAGTATGGAGTCTGCGGCGCTCGTTGGTCACTACCCAACCTGAGGGGTTGGGACCCCCAAACATGGCACTCGTGAACCGAGCGCACACGTCAACTCCGCCATACTGAGGCTATGACGGCTCGGGTTGATATTCGCAGAGTGATTGCTGGGGAGGCGCCTGCCGCCGCAGGCTTGGCCACCAGGGCATTTATGAGTCAAGCCTTCATGTTCGGGATGGCGGGGGACGATCCGCTCGACCGCTATCTGGCTGCGCATCGAATCTACGCGACTGAGCCCTGGGATGAGTCCGCAATCATGCTGGGTGCCTATCTGGACGATCTGCTCATCGGTATTGTCCGCGGGTCGGCCGTTGGGAACTGCACCCTGTGTCGCACGATCGATCCGCAGCTACCACCTGCCGATGAAGCCAGGCTCCGCGATTGGCAGTTCTGGGTTGGGGTACGCGAGGTCCACGCCCGTTACGACGATCATGGCTGGATCAGCAGGATGGCGGTGGAGCCCCGAGCGCAGGGCAGTGGGGTGGGTGGGTTGCTTATCGAGGCGATCATGCAAGAGCTCGGTAACCATAACCCCGGACCCGTGTACCTCGAGGCTCTCCGGGAACGGTCCGGCTTTTACCTGGCGCACGGGTTCGAGATCATCGACGAAGTTCCTGAACCGTGGGCAGATCTGTCCTACCTCATGGTCCGTCACGTGTGACGACCGGACTTCGTCACGGAGCGATGTTGACGGACTCCAGAGTTTTGCGCGCCAGATCTGAATCCCCATGGATCACAATCTCATCCCACACAGAATCGAGCGATACCCGACCGGTGCTCAGGGCAGCATAGGTCAACCACTCGAGGTTGATGGACGTGGTCGGTGATTGCTCGCGGGTGACGAAGGCTGCACGGCCATCAGCGTCCACCACGATGTCACACTCGAAACTGATCCCACCGGATACCGTCAGATGCAGGGATTGCCCGGACTGGGCACCCACCTTTTTGGCCCAGATCACCGGAAGGGTGGATACCAGGGTCTCGGCCGTCACATGAGCTCCGATGGACGCAGCACCACCGGGAGCATCAATTGCCTGACGGATATCCTGCTCATGAATCCAGAGGTCAAAGATGCGCACGCGCATGATGCGTCCAAATGGCACCTGCGATCCTGCAGGTCCGGACACCAGCAAATCGGGATCGGGGTCGAGTGCCAGTAGTTGTGCTCGGCGGCGTGGGATCACCTCGACCAGCTCTGCAACCACCTCTGCTCGAGGCTGCCCGCGGCGCAGAGCGACGTCACGTTCCATGAAGCGGGTGAACTCATCTGACTTGATGTGCGGAAGGCTGGTCCAGTCAGGCTCAGGGGTTGGGAGATCATCACCGACCAGCCGACGCTCGAGACCGACGACATGGGCGGTGATATCGCCAACAGTCCAGCCGGGGCATCGGGTTTCCAAGGCCCACTGCTCATCGCTGAGGTCTCCGGCCAACTCGCTGATGTGCTCGATGGTCGTCGACCACGCGTTCAGCAGGGTGCTTAGCTGTCCGTCGAAGAAGTGCGGTTGCGCATCCATGTGCTGAATCTATGTCATCGATTGGTCAGCGGACAGATCCTTCTGCACGAGTTACCCCGTCAGCGACTGGGCCGTGACGACGAAGCGCTGCCAGGCCAAGAAGGCCAGCGACGAGAGCGCTGACAGCGCCGACGGCCAACGCCCAACGCGCCCCC
>CAXBQZ010000152.1:0-2174 GCA_963978055.1 uncultured bacterium | reverse complement strand
GCCTCAGCGAGCTCACCGGAGATCGCCGAGGCGGTGTCGTCCGGCGTGAGGCCGACCGAGTCCGTCTCGTCGCGCGTGATGCGCAGATAGTGCACTGTGGCGCCGCAGCTCGCCATGAGCGCGATCGTTCCACCGGCGAAGAGCGCCGGGTCGTCGGCGTGCGGGGTGACCACCAGGACTGAGCGCCCGTCGAGGGACTCGAGATCCGCGCGCCGGATGACGACCGCGTCGCGCGTCGTCACGATGGTTGCTCCCGGATAACGAGTGGGCACCGGATTTGGTCAACAGTATTGCCAAATGCGAAATCGGGTCAATACTGCTGGCAACCGCGGCCGCTCGGGTCGCGTGCACAGCGGAGGAGACCTGCATGTCCCTGCCACAACGACGGTGGCGTGTCGCCGCCACGGTTTTGGCTCTCGGTTCGTTTCTGCTCGCTGCCTGCAGTGCCGGTGGCGGAGACACCTCTCCCTCGTCCAGCGGGTCCGCGAGCAACCCGGCGGAGATCAACCTGTTCCTGATCCCCAGCCCAAGTGCAACGGCCCTTGAGAAGTTGGGACCCGAGTTCACCGCCAAGACGGGGATCAAGGTCAACTTCACTGAGACTGAGTACGGCACCGCACATCAGAAGGCGCTGCTGTCCATTCAGGCAAAGCAGGGAGCCTTCGACGTCGTCCAATATGACAACACGTTCCTTGCTGCCTTTGCCAGTGCCGGCGCCTTGGCTCCACTGAATGATTACGTGCAGAATTCAAGTGAGTACGACATCGCGGACTTCTCCGATGCCCTGCAGCACTACGGCGACTACAAGGGCACGTCATACGGACTCGTGCTGTCCACCGAGCCGTTCCTGCTCTGGTATCGGCCATCCATCCTGAAGAAGGATGGAGTGACTCCGCCAACCACCTGGGATGAGTTCAAGACAGTATCTGCTGCGACCAACAAGGACGGGGTTGCAGGTCAGGTGATGGGCTATGGGCCAAACACCGACTGGTGGTGGATGCAATTGGTGTGGAGTTTCGGAGGCAAGCTGTATGACGATCAGTTCAAGCCCACCGTCAACAGCCCCGAAGCCGTTGCTGCAACCCAGTTCTACAAGGACATGCTCCAGTACGCACCGAAGGGTGCTCTGGGCCTGAATGGTGACGACGTCACCAGCCAGTTCACCAGTACCAACATCGCGCAGATGATCCAGTACTCCGGATACGCATCACTGATCTACGACCCCAAGACGTCGAGCTTCCCGGACGATATTGCCGCGGTTTCGGTACCGGCCGGAAAGGTTGACGCTGTCGAGTTGGCTGGCTGGAACATCGGTATCGCGTCTGACTCTCCGAACAAGGATGCCGCCTGGCAGTTCCTGGAGTTCGCACTCGGCAAGTCCAACGCCTCAAAGATGCTCGAATACGGAGCTGCGGCCATCGGACGTAAGTCGGTGACCAACGATCCGACCCTGGTACAGAAGTACCCCTACCTGTCTCTGCTCTCTCTGGACAAGGCCGGACTTCAGGTCTACCCCTACCCACATCTGGTCGTCTGGCCCGAGTTTGACAAGGCCTGTGCGGATGCTCTGGCAGACATTGTGGCCGGCAAGGTTCCGGTGCAGGATGGGCTCAATGCGCTCAACGACAAGCTCGCAGGAATCCTTGCAAAGGAGCCGCCAGCGTGACATCGGTCTCGACGCCCCCGGCTGACAGCAGCATCAGGGACGTCGCCACCCGCACGAGCACTTCGGGCGCCTCTTCCTCTCGCAGGGGCGCCCGCAGTGCTGTCTGGTTCGCTCTGCCCGCGTGGGCGCTGATCCTTCCGCTAGCCGCAGTCCCCCTGGGCATCGGGGTCTGGATGTCGATGCGTGACAGTACGCTGGCATCAACAGTCCCGAGTTCCTTCGTCGGATTCGACAACTACCGCAGTGATGTCTTCAACGCCACCTTCGGTCAGGCACTGCTCGTCACTATGGCGATCGTCGCAATCGGCCTCTTTGTTCAGATCCCTATCGGTGTACTTCTGGCCGTACTTCTGGAGAGAAGGATCCGGGCATCACGGCTTATCCGCTCATCACTGATCACACCGATGCTGCTTACGCCCGTGGCGGTCGGGTTGATGTGGCGCTTCATGTTCAACAGTGAACTCGGCGTGATCAACTGGGCGCTCGGATCCATCGGAATTCCCAAGGT
>CAXBQZ010000151.1:0-2245 GCA_963978055.1 uncultured bacterium | reverse complement strand
AATGCTGAATTGCGGGCCGCGTTCCCGCAATTCAGCATTGGAGTGATCGTCTACCTGGTGTTGATCGTGATCGCGCTCTTCAGCCCAATCCTTGCTCTCGCCGGCACCTTCGGCGTCGCCCTCTATTACTGCTTCGATCACCTGCCGTCAGGACGTTCTCGCCGAACTCAATAGCCCGGAGTCATTCACTGCCTTCAAGTAAGCGCATGTGCACGCTGGCTCTGGAGTTTCCCATCGTGATGGAATCGACAAGGTGTGTACCGGCCGTCTCCAAGGCTGACGTGGTCATGGGAGCCAGGCCGTCGAGGATGAAGAGGATGTTTGTCGTGGACTCGTCAAGGCGAGTGCGCACGCACTGGCGCCAATTCCAACGTCTGCACGTAACCCCGAGATCGTCGCGCCACACGACTTCACCCGGCTCAGGCCTCACAACAACCGGCTCGCCATCGGCAACAGTGTCAAACGACTCATCGCCAGCCGCACGCACGAGCTGTGGTGCACCAACATAGCGATCGAGGTTTTCTCCACCGATTGGAACGAGATGCTCGACGGAGACCGCGTTGTAGATATCGGTGAGTCGATCGATGCGTGGTAGACCGGTGTCGATCCGTCGCACGAGTGACTCGACGCTGCTGCGTGCCACCCTCGGTTTCACGCCAAAGTCGAGAAACGCATCCCTCCAAGCAGAGATCTCCGGCAGTGACTCCGGGGTGGCCCCGTCCAACCGCGCGCGAATGGTCTCCTCGGCACGACGAAGTGCCTCATCACTTGAGTCGTCGGTTGGCCCACCCGCGACTCCACCTATCCCGATCAGCAGGGCCCGATAGTCAGGTCGCAGTGCAAAGACGGCAACATCAACGGTGGCGGCATCAACGAGTTCATCGATTTGCGACACGTGAACAATCTAGTGATTAACTCGACTGGCCGGACGTCAGATCGCCGGGTCTGCTTTGCGTCGCCCAAACGTCAGGTACGCGAGAGGTCCAACTGGCTGCACAGCGCACGCCAACCCCCATGCCAACTTCGGACCCCGGACGAGTTCGCGCGGCCTGTTGACAAGGTCCACCAGCGCAATCGACGTAGCCACCACCTCCAGACCGGCAAGCACCGCGATTCCGACGCGTTGCGGTGGCGTCAGTTCATCCCACCACTGGTTGAATGTCTGCTTGGAACGGTCCATGTCTTCAATCTAGCCCTCGATGATCGACGCGATCGCACCTTGTCGGGAAGGTGACCGGACGCCAGAGACACGCGACGATAGGTTGATTGACCACCGTGCGATCGTTTGCCGAAACAGGTTCACGTGGAGAGGTGTCATGTCACTGCTGCTGCCGCCCGCTCTGGTTGAGCCGTTCGCTGGTGGGCTCATGGCAGGAATTGACGTGGATGGCGGGCCGACTGCAGCCCAACTCGGGGTGCTGCGTGCCGTCGTTTCCACGGTGTGGAAGCGACCCGACCTTGAACTGATGACCCTTCGTCGGGTTGGCCCAGAAGAGCTCGCCGACGTCCTTGTTGATCCTGACCATCGAAACGCATTTCATGAGTTGCACCTGACTCTGGAGACGTGCCGTCATCCCATTACTGATGGTCAGGTGGAACTGGTTCAGACGTATGCCGATGCGCTGGGTGTTGACGGGGAAGACCTGGCCATCTTCAGGGATCTGGTTCAGGAGGGAGTTGATTCGGCTGCCGCCGATTATCGACGCTTCCTTGACTACAATCTGGATGAGCGATCAGAACCCACGCTCATCGGACAGACACCTGATGCTGATCTGCATGAGGCAGCGTTGGCGGCGAAGCTCGAGGCTTTCGCTGAGTATGGCCCCGGCACTCTCGGACGCGCGTTCTTGACCTTCTACGAACGCTTCGGTTTGACCCTTCCTGGAATTGAAAGTTCGACGCACCACCACTTCTTCGTTGCCCACGATATGACCCATACGATTGCTGGCCTGTCCACCTCGGTGGCCGCGGAAGTTGCCTTGAGCGGATTCCAGTTCGCCATGAACAACAACCGGATCAACCGCGCAGCGCTCCTTGCGTCCCTCGTGGCACATGAGGCCGGCTTTGCCCATCCAGAGCATCTGTCGAAGGCTGATGACTCAGTCCTCTCGGATCCTCGGAATGCGCAACTGCTCGCGCGAGAACTGCGGCGGGGAAGTAGCTGTACAGGTGACTTCTCCCTGATCGATCACTTCGAGGTTGCCCCGCTTCCCATCGCTGATGTTCGCGCCGAGTTTGGTGTGCG
>CAXBQZ010000150.1:0-2264 GCA_963978055.1 uncultured bacterium | reverse complement strand
GCAAGTTCACTGCGCGCCAGAGCAATTGCCGCATTCTTGTCCTGCTCGGCCAGTTCGAGCCGCTCGTGAAGTGCCTTATCGAATGCGTCATCGCGAACCTGCCGCAAGATGTCGGCGTAGCCAGCCT
Source organism: uncultured bacterium (assembly GCA_963978055.1). GTDB lineage: Bacteria > Actinomycetota > Actinomycetes > S36-B12 > CAIYMF01 > Longivirga. The sequence goes on along the minus strand of CAXBQZ010000150.1, from coordinate 2,137 downwards.
CGTCGATCTCAAATGTCTGACCACAGTGCGGGCAGATGAGTTCGTGCATCGCGCCTTGCACCTTCCCTTACGTCATCCCGCATGTACGGCAACGCTCGTTTGCGTCAGGCAGATTCTCGCACGCTCAACGATCTTCGGCGGGGGCTGACGTGCCGAAGCGGACTGGGGTTTGACCCACGAGCAGGCCACATCGAGACGGTCGCGATAATTGTGACTGTGCTGAGTTTCCTGTTGTCGGTCACTTTCACGTGTGGCCTGGTTATCGCAGTCGCGCACGTGATCAACCGGTCATTCATCGCACCCGTGTACGACGTCGCCCTCAATCTGATCGCCTTCGTCAGCGCGGTTGGAGCGTCGGTCATTCTCGGACATTGGCCGCCAGCCCTGTTGTCGGCCTGCGCAGTTGTGTGCTGGCTCATCCTTGCGCGGAGAACGTACCTACATCTGAGAGAATCCGCCCACACTCGAGACGAGACCCGCTAACGGCGCAAAACTGGCGCCAGGCCGCTCGTGCGAAGAACTCAGATCGGCTCATCCGAGATCACGTGCTTGCCGACAAGCCCTCTCGAATAACCCATCAGGTATCGAGATAGACGTCTTCATACAAGAGAACATGACTCAATCTGACCGGACTGACCATCTGCATTCCTCAGCACGGGATTGTTGTGGACGTGGCGGGATCCGTCGAACAACTACCGCGGTTCTCCTCCCGATTCCCACAGCACTCCCAGACACAGACGAAAACCCGGGGGATCAACCCCAGGTTTTTCATATGTGGTCCTACGGGAGGACGGTGCTCGAACCTTCGTGAACTGCAGAAGGAGGTCAAGGAGCTCTCGAGGAGATGGACAATCAGCCACGAGTGAAGCGGAAGCCGCTAGTTGCATTGCAATCCGGACGATCGAGAGGCGATTTCGGCGAGAGCCCATCCAGCAGATCCTTGCGGATTACCAGGAAGGTGAACCGTCACGAGCATCGGCCCAGCAGTACCAATCTTGCGCCCAAGAGCATGATGCTGCTGTCGTACTCGTTCGCTAGGCGGTCATTCTCGAGACGCTGTTAATGTTTCCGCCCCGGCTAAGACCGACAGCGATCAAAACTGGTGAGAGCTTCCTGACCGGGGGTTCTCCTTCAGCACGCCACGAACGGTGATAGTTCGCTCACAACCAGCGGTCCTCCGGTGGTTGCTACGCCGCGTGGTGAGATCGTCCCTTGATTGCGCCGACCTCACCACGGAGCGGCGGCATAGCGGGCGAGCGCCACTGACAACTCTTTCGTTGCGGTAGCCCTGAGAACCGAAATCCAACTACCCAACTCGCCGGGATTCGCGTCAGCTCGTTCATGGATAACGCCCCAAAGCGTCGCCTTCATTTGCTGGTCGGACTGGCTAGCAGCGAGCAGGACGAGTCGCAACCCATCCGCGTGCCATCCATCAAGAAGCGCGTCGGCGGCCTCGATACAAACAAGAAGGTCTTCGTCGTGCAGTAGCTCACCGAGCCTCTGAAAGGCACCTTGGTCCTTCTGCTCACGCAAACCGGCGACTTCGCGCTTACGGTCCGTCCAGTCATGGCTCATATCGGTAGCATCCCCGAATGTTTCGGTGCACGCGAACCAGATCCCACCACGACATTCGCTGGGCTGTTTGCTCCGATTTTCCCCAGCCGTGAGGGGAGCGAGCGTTTCTGGGCTGCCACACCCTGCGGGGTGTACGAACACCGCCGTGGGACTTACCCGCGACATCGTCGTGCCAGCGTCCCATCTCGTTCGATATGGAGATACGGTTTGGCTGGACGGAACCCAAACGGTGCCCCGAGATCTGCCCAGGAGATTCCGCCCCGCTCCATCACCACTCGCGCGACTCACGGACGAGGGCCCCTTGACCAGCAGCGACCGCATCCGAGGTCGAGTCATCCTGCTCACCGAGAGCCGCCACAGCGAGATCGATGTGGTGCGTTAGGGACTCAGCGTCGAGCTCATCGAGATACCGGGCGGCGGCTCGTGCAAAGAACTCAGATCGGCTCATGCCGAGATCACGAGCTCGCCGAGAAGCCCTCTCGAATGTCTCATCAGGTACCGAGATAGCCGTCTTCATAGTATGAGTATAGATCGGAAGAGCACACGTCTGAACTCCAGTCAC
>CAXBQZ010000149.1:0-2300 GCA_963978055.1 uncultured bacterium | reverse complement strand
CGAGCAACACCGCGGTGATACGACATGGGATCCTGCTCGCCCATTCCAGCCAGATCGACCGGGTTGTAGACCGGGGACTGATCCCACATATCCTGTCGCAGGAGTTCACCCAGGCCATCACTCAACCTCGGAACATCCATTCCACGTGAGGTGAGCGCATCACATGCGATCGCACCATGACCACCCCCATCGGTGAAGACTGCGGTTCGACGGCCCGCCGCTCGACGTGGCCCAACGAGGGCAATCAGTGCATCTACCAGTTGATCTGGGGTCTCAACGCGATGCACTCCCCCAGCAGCACATGCGGCATCGATCACCCTCGCCGGACTTGTAAGGGAGCCGGTGTGCGACGCAGCGCCACGGCTGGCTGCCGCACTGCGTCCTGGTGCAAGCAGCACCACCGGCTTGCCCACCTCAGCCAGTTCACGGGCAGCGGCGACGAACGCACGTCCATTGCGAACGTCCTCGGCGTAGATGGCAACAGCACGAGTTCCGTCGTGATCGACCATCGCGTGCATGAGATCAGCCAGGGATACGTCTGATTGATTCCCGAGCGAGACAAATCGTGAAATCCCGAGACCCTGATCAGCGAGCATGCGATCGACATCGATCACCATATTGCCGCTCTGCGACAGCACAGCGATGTTTCCTGCACCGAATGGATCAGACGATAGATAGAGCCCGGACGTGGTATCGATCATGCCCAGACAGTTGGGGCCCACAAGGTTCGCACCCGCCGCGCGCACCCGGCGCAGGGCCTCCTCCTCGATGGCACGACCTTCATCACTGAGTTCAGATAGCCCGGCGGTGATCACCACCAGGGCCTTCGCCCCCGCGGCCAGTGCATCATCCACGGCTTCCAGAAAGCCTCGGACGGGCACGGTGATGCAGACGAGGTCCACTGGCTCAGGAGCATCACTGATCCGTTCAAGGACGTCATGTCCCAGGATTCGGCCGCCACGGCGATTCACCAGATAAACATTGCGCGAATGACCCGCCGTGATCAGATGCTTGGCGATCATGTTCCCCCACTTTGCGGGGTCATCACTTGCGCCGATCACACCAACCGACCGCGGATTGAACAACGCAGTCAGGTCACGGTTGAACACGATGTCTGTGGTGGTGGACACGCGAATCCTTCGGGACGGCGGGACGTGGTCGACGGCGGAACTCAGAGTGCGGGGGTCTTGACTTGGGGTATGCCGAACCCTAGCGTGCCAGTTACTGAACAGTCATTCAGCATCTGCTCAGGAACTACGGCACGTCCAGATTCGTCGGTTGCAAGGACACGCATGTTCACGCGTGTCACCAATTCACGCCGGAAGGATCCCCATGACTGACTTACGCACCGATCCACGCTCGATCAATCGCCGCGATTTCCTGCGGGGAACCTTTGGTGTTGGTGCTGCCGCCGCCTTGACGGCGTGTGGCTTTTCTGGCGGAAGTTCAACTCCATCCACCTCGGCAGCGGCGAGCTCGGCCGCGCCGATGGCCGAGGCCAAGGTTGACGGCGATCTCGTCTACTTCAACTGGGCCGACTACTGCGAGCCCAGCGTGATGGCCGGTTTCAAAAAGGAGTATGGCGTCAACATCATTGAGACGAACTATGACGGCTACGCCGGAATGCTCGCCAAGGTTCAGGGTGGCAACGCCTACGACGTGGTGCTCCCAGGTGCCCGCTACGTCGAGCTGATGCGCAAGCAGGGCTTGATCCAGAAGATCGACCACAGCCAGTTGAAGAATGGTGATCAACTCTTCGGCTGGGGCAGCTACTTCGACAACCCCTGGTACGACCCGAACTCGGACTACTCCACTCCGTTCTCCATGTGGACCACCGGTATCGCGTACCACAAGACCAAGGTCACCACGGCCGACGGCACTTGGAATGACCTGTGGAATGAGCAGGCCAAGGGTCATATCTATGTGCTCGACGAGGATGATGAAGCCATCGGCATGGCAGCCTTGAAGCTTGGCCTCGACGTCAACACGGCCAATCCTGATGATCTTGCCAAGATCAAGGATCTGCTGATCTCACAGAAGCCCTACCTTCGCGCGTATTCCACCGACGACATCAACAACATGGCCAGTGGTAACGCGTGGATCCACCACTCGTGGTCGGGAGACTTCCTGAACTTCATCAAGTCTCAGGCAACCGATCCGACAGAGTGGGTGTACGAACTCCCCAAGGAGGGAGCTCCGCTCAACTCCGATGCATGGGTGATCCCGGCCAACGCTCCGCATCCGGGTACCGCGCTCTTGTGGCTTGACTGGATCATGCAACCCGACAACGTGGCCAAGAA
>CAXBQZ010000148.1:0-2423 GCA_963978055.1 uncultured bacterium | reverse complement strand
CGAGATCTACACTCTTTCCCTACACGACGCTCTTCCGATCTCGTCTGTCCGGTGAATGTTCCGTTCACCCCAGCAGGAGTTGAGTTCGTGGGCGTCGGGGTTGGTGAGTGACTCGGCGTAGGGGTAGTTGTCGGAGTGGCGGTCGCAGTGACCGTTGGCGTCGGAGTCCGCGTGGGAGTGGGCGCGGATGTTGCAGTTGCGGTTGCCCGTGGTGTCGGGGTGGCTGGATGACTGGCTGTGTGACTGGGGCGTGGGGTGGGTGTGATCTCCGGTTCCACACTCGGACGTGGTGATGGGGATTGAGTGGAGGGTCTGCTTGAGGGGGTCTTCGTCGGGGTCGGATGCGACGTTGCAGTTCTCGAATGTGATGGGCTCGCGGTCGGCCACGCAATGGCAGAGGCTGAGGGTGTGAGCAGCAGGGACGGAGTTGGCGTTGGCACCGGCGCGGAGCCCGTCGGCACCGAAGTCAGGGATGGTCCCGCAGACGCCAGCGTGGTGGGCGAGGAAGATTCTGAAGGGGTGGGGGCCAGGATCGGTTCGGCATCCTGCGCCGTGCTGCGAGAACTGGCTGCGTAGCCAGTGACGAGTAGAGCGACCACGCCACACGCCGCAGCTATGCGTGGTGACAGCGGCTCGCGCGACACCGAGATCTCCTAAAGGCCAACGGGTCGGGGGAAGCACCACAAGGCGCAGCCGCAAGCCCGCGTCTAGTTTGATCTAGGCAGCGGAAAGGTCCAAGTTCGTTAACCCACATGGCCTAAAGACATTGGCCCGGCATGAAACCATGCCGGGCCAATGATGTGACTACTTAGCGGTGCGATGAGGTAAGCGCATCCTGAAGTGAAGAGGCGTACGCGTTGCTGATGAGCGTGGCGTTCGAGACCGTCGCGATCGATGCGGAGTTGGCCTTGATCGCCTCGGAGTTCAGGGTCGGAATGGCAGCCGTGATGATGCGCTTGGACGTTGAGTCCGTTGCACCCCATGTGGCGGTGGCATTGGTGACGACCGAGTTCTTCAGGGTGATGGTGACGGCAACGGTGTTGTTGCCACCAGGGGTGGAGAAGGTGACGGTCCGACCGGTGAAGGTTCCGTTGACCAGAGCCGCAGGTGCAGGAGCTGGTGCCGTGGTCGGAGTCGGGGCTGGCGTAGGCGTGGTGCTGGGCGCAGGTGCCGGGCTGCCAGCCTTGTCGTCATCCGAGCCCTCCGTCTCGGTGTGGTGCTTCTTGGCCTTGTGCGCCTTCTTGGCGTGGTGACTCTTGGCTGCCTTGTGGTGGGCGCTGCTCGCGTGAGTCTTTGCTGTACTTGCCTCGGCCTGCGTCGCGATTGCCGCGGTCTGACCAAGGATGACTGCAGCACCTAGCCCGACGGTCGCGATCACTCGGCGGTTGGACGTCGTGCGTGACATGGGAGGTTCCTTCCGTTTGAAGCCGAAGCTCCTGATTCGTAAGTCCGGTTGCATTGGATCTATCGCCATCGTGATCACCCCAGATAAATGGGTTCGCTCCAATGGCCTAAGACGAACTTACGTGCGGAAAATCCAAGAAATATCCAATTTCGGGGCCGTTGGACAAGCCTTTACCAACTGCTCGATTTCTGTTGGAAACAGGCTGGCTCAGCGTGAGCATTCGTTGAGATTCCAAGCCACTAGGCTCACGCCATGACGATCCGAGTTAACAGCCTCATGGTGTCCCTTGATGGGTTCGCCGCTGGAGCCGATCAGAGCCTTGAAGCGCCCATGGGTATCGGTGGGCAGAACCTCAGCAGTTGGATGTGGACCACCGAGTTCGGGCGTTCGATGCGCGGAATGTCGGGCGGTTCCACCGGTGTCGACAACTCTTGGTTACGTCGTGGAGAGGCCAATGTTGGTGCCACGGTAATGGGGCGAAACATGTTTGGCCCCATCCGAGGGCAGTGGCCTGACGAATTGTGGAACGGATGGTGGGGCGATGAGCCTCCGTACCACCATCCAGTCTTTGTCCTGACTCACTACCCGCGGGCAGACCTTGTGATGGACGGTGGCACCACATTCCACTTCGTGACGGCTGGACTTGCCGATGCGCTGGAGCAATTCCACGCTGGCCTCGACGACGCTGGCGCCGCCCAATGGATTGTGGAAGGAATCGCGCGGCCCCGCACTCTGGAAGACGAAGCCGCGCACCGAGCCACCGCCGCCGGCATAGAACAGCTTGTCGGGCGGGATGCCGCCGATGCTGATCGCAGGCTCGGTGCCGATCGACGCGCGGGTCGCGAGCACGGTGCGGCCCGGTTCGGCGAGGTCGACCGCCGCCACGACGAAGGGCACACGCTCTCGAAACGGGGGCACGCCGTTCTTGCGGATCACGGTGAACGAGTACACGGTGCCCCGTCCGGAGGCGTCAAACGTGCGCAGGTTTTCCTGCCAACAACCCGGACACGTGCGTCGC
>CAXBQZ010000147.1:0-2462 GCA_963978055.1 uncultured bacterium | reverse complement strand
CGGCCTCACCTGTGGCGGCATCCTGGAGGTGTTCATTGAGCCGGTCAATACCGAGACCTGGCCCGAACTGCCCGGAATCGCCGAGAGTATTGACGCAGGAATCCCGGTGGCGGTGGCAACGATCGTCAAGGGCCCCCATGGTGTCGGCCGACATCTGGTGGTCCGGGAGACCGGGGTCGAGGGTGATCTCGGCACGGCCCGCCTCAACGACACCGTAGGCGCGGATGTCCTGGGTCTGCTGGAGTCAGGGACGACCGGCTTCCTGCACTACGGCTCCGAGGGTGAGCGCTTGGGTACTGATCTTGAGGTGTTCGTTGCCTCGTACTCACCAGCCCCTCGGATGGTGATCTTCGGCGCGATCGACTTCTCAGCCGCGTTGTGCAAGGCCGGCAAGCTGTTGGGATTCCACGTCACAGTTGTGGATGCGCGCGAAATCTTTGCCACGCGTAAACGGATGCCCGATGCCGATGAGGTGGTGGTCGACTGGCCGCATCGCTGGCTCGACTCGCAGACGATCGATGCGCGCACGGTGATCTGCGTCCTCACCCATGATCCGAAGTTCGATGTCCCTGCCCTCAAGTCAGCAGTTGCCACCAGAGCGGCATACATCGGTGCGATGGGGTCACGGCGCACCCATGAGGACCGGCTGATCCGCCTCAAGGAAGCGGGCCTCACCGATGAGGAGATCGCCCGCATCCACTCGCCGATCGGTCTGGACCTCGGTGCTCGCACTCCTGAGGAGACAGCAATCTCCATCGCCGCGGAGATCGTGCAGGCTCGCTGGGGTGGCTCGGGCAAGGCGCTGACAAAGTCCGATGGACCGATTCACGCCGGTGCTCCCCGCTAAACCACTTGGTCTTGTGCTCGCTGCCGGTGAGGGCAGGAGATTCGGCGGTCCGAAGGCTCCCTACGAGTACGAGGGTGAGCGTCTGGTTGATCGGGCCGTTCGCATACTCCGCGAGGGTGGCTGCGATCCCGTCATCGTGGTGCTCGGAGCCTGGGTCGGTGATGTACCAGATGCCGAGGTCGTCGTGAACGATCAATGGGCATCCGGAATGGGCTCATCCCTTCGAGCGGGCCTGGCGGCCGGTGCCGAACTCCCTGACGTCGAGGCCGCACTCATCACTCTGGTTGACCTACCAGGCCTGACGGCTGCTGCGATCGGCGAGTTGGCCGCGAATGCTGATCCGGACGTTCTGCGTGCGGCTGAGTTCTCAGGTAGGCGGGCCAATCCGGTGCTGATCGGCCGCAACCACTGGGCCGGGGTTTGCGATCTGGCACTGGGGGATCAGGGTGCCCGCGCCTACCTCGCTGAGCGCGATGTACAACTCGTTCCTCTAGATCACCTGGCCGATGGTCAGGATCTGGACGAGCGCCCGGGTTGAGCCACTTATTGGTACGCAATTTCGGATTCACACCATATATGTAGGTGCATTTACGGAGTTATCAGTTGCAGGTATCCGCAGTTGCGGATAGATTGCCGAGGTGACCCAGTTCAGGATCTCAGAAGCAGCAGCACTGCTCCAGATCAGCGACGACACCGTTCGCCGCTGGGCCGATTCGGGCAAGGTTGCCACCTCGACCGATGAGGCCGGTCGGATTGTGATCGAGGGTGCTGAACTTGCTCGGGTGATGGCTGAGAGATCAGCAGATGAGGCCACGCTCGTCACTCCTGTCGTTAGCGCCTCTGCCCGCAATCGCCTCACCGGCATCATCACCCGGGTCATCCGTGACACCGTGATGGCACAGGTTGAGATCCAGGTGGGCCCACACCGCATGGTGTCCCTGATGAGCCGTGAGGCAGCCGATGAGTTGGGTCTGGAACCGGGTGTGCTCGCCGTTGCCACGGTGAAGTCCACCAACGTCGGTATTGAGATCCCCGAACACCGCTAGGTCATTGTTGAATCCCTGAAAGGACACTCCGTGCGTCGTTCTGCTGCCGTTCTTGCCGTCTTTACAGCGGTATCGGTTGCTGCCTGCTCATCTGGTTCCGGCGGTGGTGGTGCTACGAGCACGCCACCATCACCCTCAACCTCCACGGCGGTGAGTGGCTCAATCACTGTGTTCGCAGCATCATCGCTGAAGGGCGCATTCACTGACATCGGCACGGCCTTCCAGGCTGCCTACCCAGGCACCACGGTGACCTTCAACTTCGGGCCGTCGAGTGGTCTTGCTACGCAGATCACCCAGGGGGCGCCAGCGGACGTCTTTGCCTCAGCCAGCAACAAGACGATGGAGACCGTTACCTCCGCAGGTGATGCAACCAACACCGAGGTCTTCGCCACCAACACGATGGAGATTGCGACGCCACCCTCCGGTGGAACAGTGGTGGCTTCCCTTGCTGATCTGGCAAAGCCCGGGGTGAAGGTGGCTGTGTGTCAGAAAGATGTTCCATGTGGTGTGGCAGCGGCAACCCTCTTCGACCAGAACAAGCTCACCGTTACCCCATCGACCCAGGAGGT
>CAXBQZ010000146.1:0-2480 GCA_963978055.1 uncultured bacterium | reverse complement strand
GTTCATGGGGAGCAAGAGTCGTCATGTTGGCAAGTTTCATGCGTCCTGACGACCATGTCAACACTGTTGACTTGATCAGATCAGCACCTGGTGGGAACTCGCGTCCCCAGCGGCTACCCTGCATACGTGAACACCGAATGGCGATGGCTCTCCCGGTTCCGTCAGCAGTTCGAGCTCTGCGGGCTGAATGAATCCGAGACCTGCATAGTGCTGTCTGAATCCGGGAGCCGCCCAGCACTGGTTGAGACGGCCGTTCTGGCTGCACAGTCCCTGGGCGCAGACACGTTCCAAGTCGTGATGCCCACTCCGGCAAACCAAGGTCCCGTTGCACTTCGATCAACGGGGACCTCACTTGCGCTTCAGAGTATTCAGGCGGCCATCATCGCCCTGCAGAACGCTGACTTCGTCGTCGACTGCACGATGGAGGGTCTGCTGCACTCACGTGAGTTGGGCGCCATCCTCGGTGCGGGCACGCGCGTCCTCATGATCAGCAATGAGCACCCGGAGAACTTTGAACGACTCCCCCACGATGTCGGGATGGCCCAGCGGGTGGAAAAGGGCTACGACATGATCTGCGCGGCCTCCACCATGAGAGTCACCAGCGAGGCAGGGACCGATCTCACCGTCCATCTGGACGGATCATTCCGCGCGGGCTCAACGGGCGTCACCAGTGGTCCCGGCAGCATCGCCCACTGGCCGGGTGGATTGGTTCTCGCCTTCCCGGCACCAGGCACCGTCAACGGCACGATCGTCCTGGCTCCGGGTGATATCAACCTCACCTTCAAGAAGTATGTGAATTCACCCATCACACTCAAGGTTGTCGACGACTACGTCACCGAGATCACCGGTGCGGGCTACGAGGCTGCCCAACTGGCCAGTTACATGGCCGCGTTTAACAGTCGGGATGCATATGCGTCCTCACACCTGGGTTGGGGAATGAATCCAGCGGCGCGGTGGGACTACCTCGATCTCTACGATCGCAGTGATATCAACGGAACTGAGGCACGCGCCTTTGAGGGCAACTTCATGTACAGCACCGGGGCCAACGAGAATGCCCAGCGCTTCTCACCCTGTCACTTTGATCTACCCATGCGCGAGTGCACCGTCGAACTCGATGGTCAGGCGGTAGTGAAGAATGGAATCCTGCAGGGTGAACTCGCACCGGATGGGATGAATTGATGAGTGACAGCGACGAGCGAATCAGGCTCCTGTTCACCGATATTCTCGGGCTGAGTCACGGCAAGGTTGTCCGCGACAGCCACCGTGACCATCCGACCCATTACGCAATCACCGTGATGATCCAGGGTCTCGATCTCGAGTTCGACGATATTGCCAACTACTCCGTCGGTGACGGCTTCCCCGATATGGAGGCAAGGCTCGACCCCACGTCCGTCCGTCCGTCATGGGATCAGGGTCTGGTCGCGATGACCAATCTTCACTTCAGTGATGGCCGACCTCTACCCCTGTGTGCGAGAACTCGCCTTGCCGATCACGTCTCAACATGGCGTGCATCCGGACTGGATCCGATGATCGGTTATGAGATGGAGTTCTTCCTCAGCGCTGATCCGTCTTTGAGCTCGGGCCCCCTTTCCGTCCCGATGCATCGCGTCTATGGCACCGGCCCGGGAGCCGACCCAAGCGGTCTACTAGAAGCCCTCCACGATGCCGGTCACCGCGCTCACCTCGATATCGAGGGTATGAACGGAGAGTTCCATCCAGGTCAGGTCGAAGCTTCACTGCGCTATCGAGATGCCCTGACGGCGGCGGATGCAGCATTTCTCTTCCGGGAGATGGTCAAGGAAACTGCGCTCGCCCATGAGATGGGGGCCACCTTCATGGCTCGGCCATTTGATGGCCTAGTTGGCAATGGGATGCATCTCAACATGAGTGCCAATGACGCTGCCGGGGCAAACGCATTTGCCGACCCGTCGTCCCCCGATGGAATCTCACAGCTCTGTCGGCATGCAATAGCGGGTCTGATCGAGCACCACTACGCGCTGTCAGCTCTGTTTGCGCCGACCATCAACTCGTACAAGCGACTCCGTCCCGGAATGCTCGCGGGTTACTACGGCACTTGGGGACTCGATAACCGCCTCACCAGCATCCGGATCCCCGGTCAGCGAGGCAGCGCCACCCGGATCGAGCATCGGACTCCAGACGGATCGGCATCCCCACATCTGGCCGCACTGGGGCTGCTCGCGGCTGCCTTCGATGGGATCAGTCGGAAGTTGGAGCCACCCGCACCGAGCGCCGGTAATGCTGAGGAGAACCCGGGTGATGTGCCCGCTGTCGCACCCAATCTCAGTGAGGCCTTGGCAGCGCTTGAGGCTGACCAAGTTCTGGTCGACGCCCTCGGTGAGGATCTGACCAACGTCTTCGTCACCATCAAACGAGCCGAGATCACCCGCTGGGAGCAGGCCGTCACAGATTGGGAGATCAAGAACTACGGCCGGGTCTACTGACCATGACCGAAAATGAAC
>CAXBQZ010000145.1:0-2564 GCA_963978055.1 uncultured bacterium | reverse complement strand
ACGAACAACAACCCGACCGGAAGCGCAGTCGCCAATTTCGGGTCGATTTCCCAACTCGGCAATTTCGCGAACACGGCCAAACACGCCGTCGCCAGCGCTAACAATCCGGCCATCACGTAGGCCATTCGCTTGCGATCCAGCCGATCGAAAACGAAGCCGCCGGCCAGCACCGAAATCAGACTTCCCATCGGAAACGCCGACGCCGCTCGCGACGCCGCTCGCGTCCCGGCGCTGACCGGGCGCGGATTCCGCCGACATCCCGTCCGGCGCCAACATCGCCGCCGCTCCCAGCATCAACGTTTTGGCGACGAACTCCCGACGAGTCTCGCGCGGGAAGGCGTGGGGGTCGACGGTGGACATCGCGATTCTTCTCCGGTGGGTGACGGTCGGAATCTACGCCGCCGGGCGGTCCGCATCCACGCGCACGCCCCACCCCCCTCTCGCCGCAACCGTGCCGACGGGTCTATCTTGACAGTGCGTCGCCCTTCCTCACCCACGCCGGAGTGCCACTGATGCGCGTCGAGCAACGTCGATGGACACGTCACGGGGGATGGTCGGAGCCCCTGTCCGGCGCCGGCGTGCGGAACCCACAGGTCGTGATCCTCTTCGGCGCTCGGAACGCTCTGGGGCAGGGGGATGTCCTGCAGGCGCTCCGCGCCCTCTATCCCGACGCGCGCCAGATCGGGTGCAGCACCTCGGGGGAGATCTCCGGCGTCGAGGTCACCGACGAGGCCGTGGCGGTCCGGTTCGGCCCCACTGGCTGGCCACAGCGTCGGATCCCGATGGATCAGATCGAGGCAGCGGAGGCCATCATGGTCGACCCACTGAAGTGGGGCGGCTGGGGCTACCGCTGGATGCCGTGGGCCAAGGCCTCGGCCGCCGTTATCCGCAAGGGCCCTGGCATCGAGCTACAGCTCAAGGACGGTCGACGGTTTGCGGTGACAGTCAACGACTCTGTGGCCGGGGCACAGACGATTTCCGCACTCTGCAGCAACTGACGCAGTTACCGAACCAGCAGTTCAGCGATCTGCACCGCGTTGAGGGCCGCACCCTTGCGCAGATTGTCATTGCTCACGAAGAGCACCAGTCCCCTGCCACCAGCAACACTCTGATCCTGACGAATACGCCCGACGAAGGACGGATCCGCACCTGCCGCCTGCAACGGGGTGGGCACATCAGTTACCTCGACCCCGGGTGCCTCCTCGAGCAAAGCACGAGCCTGCTCAACGGAGATCGGTGAATCGAACTCGGCATTGATCGAGAGTGAGTGACCGGTGAACACCGGAACGCGAACACAGGTGCCACTGACAAGAAGTTCAGGAATTCCAAGGATCTTGCGGCTCTCATTGCGGAGCTTCTGCTCCTCATCAGTTTCCTGCGATCCATCGTCCACGATCGAACCAGCGAGTGGGATTACATCGAAGGCAATGGGACGCACATACTTCTTTGGCTCGGGGAGATCGACCGAGGAGCCACTGTGCACCAGAGCGGTGATGTCCTGCTCCACTGCCTGACGAACCTGTGAGTCCAACTCCTCCACTCCGGCCAGGCCGCTGCCGGAAACAGCCTGGTAGGACGAGACAACCAAACGTCGCAGGCCTGCTGCCTCGTGCAGAGGACGAAGAACGGGCATGGCGGCCATGGTGGTGCAGTTTGGATTCGCGATGATTCCCTTGCGCATCTCAGCAATCGCGTGTGGGTTCACTTCACTCACGATCAGCGGAACGTCCGGGTCCATGCGCCAAGCAGACGAATTATCGATGACCACTGCACCAGCAGCCGCATACTTCGGTGCCAGGGCCTTGGATGTGGCACCACCTGCCGAGAACAGGGCGATGTCGACACCCGTCAGGTCCGCCGTCTCAGCATCCTCAACGACAACCTTCCGGCCACGCCACAGCAGAGTTGATCCAGCAGATCTAGCCGAGGCGAAGAAGCGGATCTCACCGAGTGGAAAGTCGCGCTCATCGAGCAGGCGCCGCATGACGGCACCGACCTGTCCGGTGGCACCGACAACGGCGACAGTGGGGTTCGGCTTCATCGTCCGGTACCGCCGTAGACAACAGCCTCACCATCAGCGTCCAGCCCAAAGGCCGTGTGCACTGCCTGGACAGCCTGAGCTGCCGCCCCGGCCCGAGTGACAATCGAGATGCGGATCTCAGAGGTGGAGATCATCTCGACGTTCACACCCGCATCGCTCAGCGCCGAGAAGAAGGTGGCGGACACTCCGGGATGTGAGCGCATACCTGCACCCACGAGCGAGATCTTGGCGATGTCGTCATCGTAGAGAAGTTCCTCAAAACCGATTCCAGCCTTGACCGCCTCGAGAGCGGCCAGTGCCTTCTGGCCATCAGCCATGGGACAGGTGAAGGTGACGTCTGTTCGTCCCGTCGATGCGGCGGAGACATTCTGCACGATCATGTCGAGATTGACCGAGGCGTCTGCCACAGCACGGAAGATGGCCGCGGCCTCTCCGGGTCGGTCCGGAACACCAACCACGGTGATCTTCGCGTCACCGAGATCGTGTGCCACTCCAGCGATGATTGGTTGCTCCACGGCTTCCC
>CAXBQZ010000144.1:0-2625 GCA_963978055.1 uncultured bacterium | reverse complement strand
TTTTTTTTTTAATGATACGGCGACCACCGAGATCTACACTCTTTCCCTACACGACGCTCTTCCGATCTATCGACGCGACGGCGACCCCCGTGCCTGACATCCCATCGCCGGCTGCCGGTGTTGAAGAAACATCAACGCCAGCGGCTGCCTCCGGACCCCCACCGGCTGCGGCGGGGGCTGACGAAACTCCGGTGATGCCAGCGATTGCACCCGGTATTCCAGTGGCGTTCGTCGACCCGGCTACAACCTGGCTGAGTGAAGTAGGTGGGGTGAATGGTGGTCAGCACCTTCGGGCCGCCGCCGTTGCTCGGGTGAATCTGCGCTACGACGATACGGCGTCGAAACTGGTGCTCGACGAGGAATACGAGGCGGTTCTGCTGCCACTCACGCAGATCCCCGATGGACGAAAGTTTGTTGCCGTCGACTACGACGATCGGGATCTCGTTGACGCCCAACCAGTGGGCAGCGTGTTTGGGTTCCTGCCGGCAGAGGTGAAGACCAAGGCGTACTGGACCTCCATCCAGAAGGCCCTGGTGGACGAACTCGTGCGATCAAAGACCACAGAGATTCTGGCCAACATGAACCTGAAGGCCTACTCACGCGTCGGCGAGACGCGCGAGGAGTTCACTGCTCGATGTCTGCAGCTCGCTGCATCGGCGGCAGATGCAGACATGGCCAAGTTGAGAACCAAGTACGAGACGAAGGTGAATGCAGCGAAGAAGAAGGTGACCGATGCTGGCATAGCTGTCGATCAGTATCAGCGCGCCTACGATGCCAACTATGGGCTGGGCGCTGTCGTCACCTCAGCGATCGGAAGTCTGCTCGGTGGGCGCAAGAGCAGTACGTCACTCGCGGCGGACGCACGTCGTCAGCGTGAGGCCAGAGCGAAAGTTGATACGGCGGCGGCCAAGCTGACGGCAGCCGAGCAGGCTCAGCGTGATCTCGAGGATCAGCTCAACGATGAAATCCTCGAGGTGCACAACTCGTGGCAGGCCAAGGGGTTGGAGATCACCACCAAGGAGATCCCACTGTCCAAGAGTGATGTCACCGTGACCGACTTTCGCTGTGTGTGGATTCCGGTCAGCTGACAGACGGAAGCGGCCCGTGCATATTCCCGTGCTACTTCTTCGGTGAGGGGCAAACCGTGGTGGTAGGAGTTGGTGAGGCGACCGCTGCGTCCACTGCACTCTGTGGGGCGAGCCCGGGGAAAGCTTCACCAATAACCAAGTCGACCGTGCTATCGGTTCGCTGATCGAGGGTGAGGGTGGCATCAGGTACGTAGTACCGCAGCAGCGCTGCATTCACCGCGCCCTTGACGCCATATCTGATCTCACCCTCTGCTTTGAGGTGCTGCCCGAGCGGGTCATTGGCGATCCGTCCGATCTGGAAGCCGCGTGATTTCAGATCGGCAGCGGTCGTGCGCGCCAATCCCTTGCGACGTGAACCGTTATAGGTATTGACCTTGACGGTTTCTGGCTTTGGCAACGTACCCGCAGCCTGACTTGTAGCGCAGGGGCTGGAGCTTGTCGAAGGACCAGCAGCCTGGGGAGTGCCTCCGGACCCCCTGATCAGGCGCACTCCGACGAATGCCGCACCAAAGAGCAGAGCCATCGATACGAGAACTCCGATGATTGTCGTCCAAGGCAGGCCGCGACTTCGCCCTCGAGCCTTACGCGGGCCGGGACCTGACAGCATGCTCATCGACGTACCGCCTGACCTGAGCCAGCCCGGGTAGCCACATTGGGGTCGTCGAGGTCGAGAACGCGCGCGTGAATGATGGGACGTCCGTACAGCGCCGTTCGCAGGGCGCGGTGCAGACCATCCTCGAGATACATCTCACCTCGCCACTGCACAACGTGGGCGAACAGATCGCCGAAGAACGTGGATTGCTCGTCGAGAAGGGCCTCAAGATCGAGGGTGCGCTTGGTGGTGATCAAATCAGCAAGGCGAAGTTGGCGGGGTGGCAGATCACCCCAGTCAGATGGACCCCGCCCGTGGTCAGGGTACGGGCGTCGGTCCCCCACCGATTTAAAGATCACGCTTCTACTTTAACCCGCTGCTCAGGAAATGAAGTGACCCCCCGCGCACCCATCAGAGCTCACTTACCCTTGCTGCCTTCCGGCCCTGGGGGAGTTCGGCGAGATGACGCCACGCGGGGAGTCAAGGGCAGTCTACGCGAGATGACGCAGGCTCGACACCGGGTCCGATTTCGGCCTAGCGCCTTGTTCCCTTATTCTGCTCGACGGAGGATTCGCCTAGTGGCCTAGGGCGCACGCTTGGAAAGCGTGTTGGGGGCAACCCCTCACGAGTTCGAATCTCGTATCCTCCGCGCGCGACGGCGTCGACTCCTTGGAGCGGCGCCGTTGGCGTTTTCACGGACCTCGACCGGCGGGTGATTCCACCTCAAATGCGCCCCGTACCCTTCTGCGCGGTGGCGTGTCCGAGCGGCCTAAGGAGCACGCCTCGAAAGCGTGTGAGGGTTCACGCCCTCCGTGGGTTCAAATCCCACCGCCACCGCCATGCGCAAGGCCCATCTCGACTACTCGGGGTGGGCCTTGTGTGCGGCAGATAGCATCCCTCCGCGACCAACTGATGCATACTCAAATCTGTGACGGGGAAACACGC
>CAXBQZ010000143.1:0-2756 GCA_963978055.1 uncultured bacterium | reverse complement strand
CCCCCAACGACCCATCCTCCGACACACACTCCGAGCCCCACCACAACGGGATAGACCGCACTTGCTGCCGCAACTGAAGAACTGGCAGGTCAGCGCGCTTAGGACGAGAGCGCAGCCTTGACGGCTGCAGACACTCGACCACCGTCCGCACGTCCGGCTATGCGCGGGGTCAGCACCTTCATGACCGCGCCCATCGCCTTCGGGGAATCTGCACCGGTCTCAGCGATCGCTTGCGTGACCAGAGCTGCGAGCTCGTCGTCGGTCAGCTGTGCAGGCAGGTAGGTGATGAGCACCTCCAGTTCATCCCGCTCGCGCGCGGCCAGCTCCGGACGTCCAGCATCGTCATAGGCAGCCGCTGACTCACGGCGTTTCTTGGCCTCTCGACCGAGCACAACGATCACTTCAGCGTCGGAGAGTTCCTTGGCAACATCACCTGACACCGCCTCATTCTTAAGCGCTGTGAGTGCCATCCGCAGGGTGGCTGAGGTGACCTCATTCCGGTTGCGGATTGCCTCGGTCAGATCGTGATGTAGCCGTGTCTCCAGTGAACTCATGCGCCTATCCTCCCTCATCCCAGTAGATCTCCGCTCATCTATTGCGTTGACGCAGTCACCCATTGCTCGCGGTTGGGCCCCACGCCGTGAGATTCTTGGCACGTGCACACATTTGCGAAGGGGTTGGCGGGTTTGACCGCGCTGGGGGCGGCTGGCCTGGCCTACTCCGTTGCGGAGGCTCACCGATACACCCTTCGCCGGATCACGGTTCCCGTTGGTGGAGCACCTTCTGTCAAGGTGCTGCATCTGTCAGATCTGCATCTGACCCCGCGACACAGAGGTCGAGTTGCATGGGTGCAGTCACTGGCTGCCTTGAAACCAGATCTGGTGGTGGTGACCGGTGACTTTCTGGCTCATCAGCAGGCCGTGCCCGTGGTGATGGACGCCCTTGATCCGCTCCTTGACGTGCCCGGACTCTTTGTCCTCGGATCGAACGACTACTTTGCACCCACCCCCGTCCAGCCGTGGAAGTATCTGCGCGGACCATCGCAGATGGATGAGGACCGTCCCGAACTGCCTTGGGGAGACTTGATCAAAGACCTCACCGCGGCTGGTTGGCACGACCTGTCGAATATGCGAAGCACCCTTGAGGTTGCCGGCCAGGAGTGGGACGTCCGCGGGGTTGATGACCCGCATATCGAAAGAGACAGATACGAACTTGTGGCCGGTGAATTCGACGCTGGTGCGGCTCTGCGACTTGGTGTGGCACATGCGCCGTACCTTCGAATCCTGGACGCAATGACCAATGACGGGGCCGATCTGATCCTGGCCGGACATACACACGGTGGCCAGCTCTGTGTGCCCGGCATCGGTGCGCTGGTGACGAACTGCGATCTGGATACCTCTCGCGCGAAGGGACTCTCCCGTCATCCGGCCGAGGATGCAGCAGGCGCATTCATGCACGTGAGCGCTGGCTTGGGCACCTCCCCCTACGCTCCAGTCAGATTCGCCTGCCCACCAGAGGCAACACTTCTCACCCTGACTGGCGCAGCCTGATCCCGACGCGACCGCGCACCTTCGAGCTTGTGATGGCGCCACGCCGTTCGGCGCAGACCCGTTTTGGCAGCGCGCCCCACGCCCCGTAGACTCATCACGCTCCACCGGGGTGTAGCGCAGCTTGGTAGCGCGCTTCGTTCGGGACGAAGAGGTCGTGGGTTCGAATCCCGCCACCCCGACTAAAAAGGTAGCTGGCCCCTTGGGGCTGGCTACCTTTTTTGCTTGGCTCACGGGATTCGAGGAGGAGGCTGAGCAACCTCCGGATTGCAACAGGTTGTTGATGGACTCACTCAACGGGGTCTTCACAGTCACTAGCGGCAGTGGTCTGCGACCACGGTACCCGCGAACGCCTAGTCGTAGAGTTTGGCTGTCCCTAGTCTTTCCAGACACACTTCGGCACTCCAGGGAAGCATCAGACTGCCGAGGCGCGAGTCACGGTACAGCCGCTCCAGTGGCAGATGCTTGAGCATCGACTGTCCACCGCACACGCGAACCCCAAGCGCCGCAACCTCATTCGCGGTCTCCATCGTGGTGTAGACCGCTGCCCATGCTCTGGCCAGCAGCTCCTCATCAGGATCCATGCGGGTGTTGTCCAGCACGTCATAGAGCAGGGCACGACTCTGCTCGTAGGCGATCTGGAGCTCAGCCCAGCCGTGCTGCTTCTGCGGCAGATCACGACGAGGTGGGCCACTTGGTGCACCGGCGATGTCACCGCGAAGGTAGCCGCGAACGAAGTCGAGAACACCATGCGTCACACCAAGGTAGGACGGTGCCAGCGACATGAAGACGAATGGGAATCGCTGCGCCGCCTCGTCATATGCGCCCGGGGGGAGCACCTCCTGATCGGCTGGCACGAACGCATCGGTAAATATGAGCGTTCGCGAAACTGTTCCACGCATACCGAGCGGATCCCAGTCACCGACGATCTCGACGCCCTCCGCCTTGCTGTCTACGGACAGGAGTCGAATGAACGGCTCACCGGGGACCTGGCAGGTGATGTTGTAGCGGTCGGCTGCACCAGACAGTGAGGCGAAGATCTTCTTCCCAGAGACCCGGTAACCACCGTCCACGATCTCGGCTCGCGTCATGACTCCGGAGGTGGCGCCGGCTGACACTCCTTCACTGAAGGGCTGACAGATCGGAAGAGCACACGTCTGAACTCCAGTCACGTTTCGGAATCTCGTATGCCGTCTTCTGCTTGAAAAA
>CAXBQZ010000142.1:0-2965 GCA_963978055.1 uncultured bacterium | reverse complement strand
GCCAAGAAGGCTCCTGCCAAGAAGGCAGTAGCAAAGAAGGCCCCAGCCAAGAAGGCTCCTGCCAAGAAGGCAGTAGCAAAGAAGGCCCCAGCCAAGAAGGCTCCAGCGAAGAAGGCTCCTGCCAAGAAGGCCGCTGCCAAGCGCTAAACCAGATCGTCAATGATGGCCGGTATCACCCGATACCGGCCATCATTGTTTTTCATGTGCTCGTAGACTGGTTCCATGTCTCTGCGCCCTGGTGTCGTCACGCCCATGCGTCCAGTGCCACCACATATTCCTCGACCGGAGTACGTCGGCAAGGCACGTGCACGCAGGTCGACCGGTTCAGAGGTCAAAGACTCAGACACGATTGAACGGATGCGCGCGGCTGGAAAGCTCGCAGCTCAGGCGCTCGCCGAGGTCGGAGCGAGTATTCGTCCCGGTGTCACAACCGATGAACTGGATCGAATCGGGCACGAGTTCCTCTGCGATCACAACGCCTATCCGTCCACTCTTGGATATCCAGGCAGCGGACGCGGTCCGATCTTCACAAAGTCTCTGTGCTCCTCACTGAACGAGGTGATCTGTCACGGAGTTCCCGACTCAACGGTCCTCACCGATGGAGATATCTGCAACATCGACATCACAGCATTCATCCACGGTGTCCATGGCGATACGAACTCGACATTTCTCGTCGGCGATGTACGTGAAGAGGCCAGACTGCTTGTCGAAAGAACTCATGAAGCGACGATGCGTGGGATCAATGCAGTCGCCCCCGGCCGCGCTCTGAATGTTGTGGGCCGAGTGATCGAGTCTTATGCGAGAAGATTCGACTACGGAGTAGTGCGCGACTTTACCGGCCATGGCATCGGCACCTCCTTCCACAGCGGACTCGTCGTACCTCATTTCGATGATCCGAGCGCCACCACCATCATCGAGGCGGGCATGACCTTCACGATCGAGCCGATGCTCACACTCGGCACCTACACCTGGGATATGTGGGACGACGGATGGACGATCGTCACCAAGGACAGACAGTGGTCTGCTCAGTTTGAGCACACCATTCTGGTAACCGAGCAAGGAGCGGAGATCCTCACGCTCCCCTAATCCCCCAGGTACATTCACTTCCACAGTTCAGCTCAGGAAAGGCCCTTCACATGCCGACTCGGACCGACTGGCCCAGCGATGTTCGCACTCTTGCCATCGATATTGGCGGTAGCGGCTTCAAGGCCGCGGTTCTCAGCACCGATGGGACCATGCTCACTCAGCGGGTCCGAATAGAGACGCCATACCCATGCACACCCGAGACCTTCGTCGACACTGTGACCCATCTGGTCCACGACCTTGGACATTGGGACCGGGTAAGTGTGGGCTTCCCCGGTCTTGTTCGGGATGGCCGCGTTCGCAATATCCCCACCCTGTCCCGCCGCTCCTATGACGGTGACCCAGATCCAGAGCTGGTCGCCGTTTGGGAGAATTTTGATCTGGGACAAGCGCTCAATGAGGCGTTCAAAGTCCCGGTGAAGGTGGCCAATGACGCAGATGTTCAGGGGTGCGCAGTCGTTGATGGCCAGGGGTTCGAGTTCGTTATGACGCTGGGCACGGGTGTTGGGACGGCACTATTCCTCAACGGCAGACTTGCACCGCACCTCGAGGCCGGCCACGCTCCGTTCCGCAAGGGGGACACGTTCGAGGACCAGTTGGGCAACGTAGCGCGCGTGGCGGTTGGCAATGAGCGTTGGCAGCGACGGCTGCTGAAGGCAATTGCCGCCTACCACTCGTTCATCTTCTTCGACACCGTCTACATCGGTGGCGGAAATGCCAAACATGTTGATCCTGATGTGCTTCCGGAGAACGCACGTATCGTCGACAACACCGCAGGGATCCTCGGGGGCGTTCGACTCTGGGACATGGATCACTGAATCACGGACACACCCACGATTTAGTACGAATTTCAATCAAATCCGGATCGGCGTACACTTGTGCCATGACCAGATGGCTCTCCGTCGACCAACAACGGGATTGGCGCGCGTATATCGCGGCGGCAACTCTGCTACATGAGCAACTTTCGCGCGAACTTCAAGATAATCACGGGATCTCGCTGGCTGATTACGAGATCCTGGTGCGCCTGTCCGAGGCATCCGACCGTACATTGCGGATGAGTCAGCTTGCGGACAGTACTCTGGCGAGCCGGAGCCGTCTCACACACCAAATCGACCGGATGGAGAAGGCCGGCCTCGTGGAGCGACACGCCTGCAGTGAAGACCGGCGAGGACAGAATGCAATCCTCACCACTGCTGGGTACGACTTGCTTGTCGAGTGTGCTCCCACACATGTCGATGGTGTTCGAGCGCACCTCGTCGACCTGTTGTCCCCTCAGCAGTTCAAAGCCCTTGGTGAGGCATGTGCCATTGTGGCACAGCATCTAGAGCAGAATCGGATCTCGCGGACCATCTGCCCGACAGCAACGGCCGGTTAGTCAGCGGCGAAATACCGACGGTCGCCGATCAGTAGCCTGCCATGGTGAGCGCAGACTGCAGTGAGGTCTTGAAGGCTGCACTCGTGTACGTAGCACCGGAGTAGGACGCGATGTTGGCCGAGTTGGCAGCGATGGCCTCAGAGATCAGCGTTGGTGTGGCGGCTGCACACAGTGACTTCGAGGTGCGGTCGACGGATGGACAGACCGGGACGGTGATCGCTGAGATCTTGCCGCCCGTGATGGTGGCCACTACCTGAACATTACCGGTGATCCCCTGCCCGGGAACATCAACGACCGTGCTGGTTCCCGTATAAACCCCGTCCACCACTGTTCTTGCAGGAGCGGTTGAGGTCGGTGTCGGAGTGGGTGTGACCACGGTCGGTGTCGGAGTGGGTGTGACCACGGTCGGTGTCGGAGTGGGTGTGACCACGGTCGGTGTCGGAGTGGGTGTGACCACGGTCGGTGTCGGAGTGGGTGTGACCACGGTCGGTGTCGGAGTGGGTGTGA
>CAXBQZ010000141.1:0-3016 GCA_963978055.1 uncultured bacterium | reverse complement strand
CCGATCCGCCTCATCTTCAAAGATGGAACCCCCGAATCCACTAATCTGGATGCGTGGAACTGGAGTTTGATGCAGATCAGCGTCATCGCCTCACCGGCTCCGACCCCTTCGGCGTCCTAGACGGTCTGGCCTGGCAGTGGCACTAGAAGCGGACGAGGGTTCAGCACCTGTTGGTGACCTGCCCAGATTGAGTACTGGACAGAAGGTCTTGACGTCCGTTGTTGCACTGCTGTTGCTCGGAACCATCCTCAGCCTGATCTCCGGTTGGCTCACCAAGAGTGAATCCATCTACACCCGGTCCACCGAGACAGCCCGAAGCAATGCTGTGTTCACCATGCGCGAGGGCTTCAACACGGCTGTGGCGATGGATCAGTATCTGGGTGGCCAGGCATCCCGACGTGACGTCCAGATCGCGCGTGCCCTTCTTGCCCGTCGGCTGAGCGTCATCGATTTCAAGGGGCAGTCAGCGGCTGCGAACGCAGCCGACTCATATGCCAAGTTCGTCACCGACCTCGACGCCTTTGACGCGTTCCTGCGGCAGGTTCCAGCGGGAACCCTGTCCCCGGCTCAACAACGTGAACTCAGCCCTCAGGGTTTGGCGATCTCTCATGAACTTGCACTCTCCAGTGCTCAAGTGGGCGATGTCGACAGCAAGAGTTACAAGGCCGAGGCTCTCAAATTTCAGGCTGCCAATGAGGCGCTGGCGGCAAGTAACCGGAGGGATCTGATCCTTCTCAGCCTGTCGCTCATCACCGGTGCACTCCTGTTGATCTGGCTGGCACGAGACCTGCGCCGCAGATTCGCACGTTCGTCTCAAAAACTGGAAGAAGAGCGCGAACGAGTCCGTCAGGCCCAGATTGCCCTTGATCGCTCCGCCATCCTCGAGACCGGTCAGTCTCGGATCCTCAAACACATCGCTGCCGGCGCTCCCCTCGTAGAGTTGCTGCACTCCATCGTCAAACTCGCCTCAGACTCAACTGGTGGACGTCCATTTCGGATCGTGTCCGGATCACGGGTTGTGTCCTCCCGAGGCGTGGACGGCGCGCAGACCTCTACTGCAGTCGCCAAGCAATGGCCCTTTGGCTTCAGCCCCGATGAGGATCTCGACCCTGAGGGCTTCCTGCAGGCGATCGGTGAGGAGGATCAACTCACCGATCAGGTCCGCAACGTCGGCCAGATCTGTGCCGAGCTTGCGTCGCTCGCCGTCGAACGTCAGCGGGTGTCACTGCAACTGTCACACCAGGCAACCCATGATGCGCTCACGGGGCTGCCCAACAGAACCCTGCTCTTCTCCCGGATCAAGGACGCACTTCTCCCTTCGGCTACGTCCGAGCGGTCGGTGGCAGTTCTGTTCTGCGATCTCGATCGCTTCAAGGCTGTTAACGACTCCATGGGACATCCGGCAGGTGACCGACTGCTGGCCGAGGTTGGCAACCGACTGATGGCCACAGTTCGTGGATCAGACACGGTGGCCCGACTCGGTGGAGATGAGTTCGTCATCCTGGCCCCCGCACTTGCCGACCCTGACGATGCCGTGCGACTGGCTGAGCGGATTCGCGAGGCGATTTCTGAGCCGTACAGCATCGATGGCAAAGAGGTGTTCGTCGGAGCAAGTATCGGCATCGCATATGCAGATTTCGACAACTTCACCCCCGACACCCTTCTTCGCCAATCAGACGTAGCGATGTTCCACGCTAAAGAAGACGCAGCCTCGGGGATCTTCATCTATGACTCGAGTCTGGAGGCAGATGTTGCCGCTCGGCTTGATCTCGATGCAGGAATCCGTCGAGCAGTCGAACGCGATGAGCTGCGATTCGATCTCCAGCCCATCGTCTCCATGCGCGATTCAAGTCTGCGCGCATTCGAGGCTCTCATGCGATGGGAGCGTCCCGGTGTCGGAATTGTCATGCCGGGCCACTTTATTGCGTCCGCGGAAGCCTCCGGGGCCATCGTCGAGATGGGATATTGGATCCTCAATCAGGCGGTACAGACCCTTGCCCACTGGCACCGTCTGGGTCGCTTCACAGACGTTCGGATGTCTGTGAACGTGTCCGCGCGACAACTGCGTGAACCACGATTCGGCCAGAAAGTGCTGGAGGTCCTCGAGTTGGCGGGCGTGGCACCCTCATCTCTGATCATCGAACTGACCGAGAGCACTCTGATCGAAACGGCAACAGCACACACAACCTTGGAGAATCTGCGCTCCCACGGAATCGCGATTGCGCTCGATGATTTCGGTACTGGGTACTCCTCGCTCACCCAGCTCCGATCACTTCCGGTCGATATCATCAAACTGGATCGCTCGTTCGTCCTCCCCCTCACAGAAGACGCCGAGGCACATAGTGCCATCACCACCGCTGTGGTGCGTCTGGCTCAGGCAATGTCTCTCGAACTGATCGTCGAAGGAATCGAAACCGAGGATGAGAGGGACAAGTTCCTCGCCCTCGGCGAGATGATGGGCCAGGGCTACCTGTTCGGCCACCCGGTCACTACTGATGCAGCATCGAATCTTTCCGACAACTCAGCTCTACGAGCCTGATCAGCCTCACGTCGCACTTGCCAACAGTTCATCTATCGCTGCGTAGATGCGCTTGGCGCTGATCGGATATCTGGTGCCCAGCTTCTGCGCAAACAGGTTCACCCGGAACTCCTGGATCATCCAGTCGATATCAGCGGCGGCGGCACTGTCGCGAAGATAGCTGGGCAGGGTTGCCCGGCTCTCCTCCCACTCGCCGCTCACCTGATCGAGCTCGGACTGGCGAACCGCGTCCCGCCCAGTATCTCGAGGGGCGGCGTCGCAGCGGGCGAGCATAGCCCGCAGATAACGAGTGAGATCGTCCATCCTGGCGACGCCGACAGAACTGACGAAGTGATCCCCGAGGAGCTCGCGTAGCTGCATCCGCATATCCGCCCGCATATGTGCCAAGGCAGGGGTGCTCACCTGATCGATGGAGTGCTCCACCTGACCGCTCAGCTCGAGGACGGAGGCGACCTGGCGGACTGCCGCCAGAACGCG
>CAXBQZ010000140.1:0-3022 GCA_963978055.1 uncultured bacterium | reverse complement strand
CAGGACACCGATGGTCTCACGCAGGCCCACTCCGTCGGCCTTGGTCCGCTCATCAAGCAGAACAAGGAAGACTTCGCCGGTAAGCAGGAACTGGCCTGGCAGGAAGCCAAGGATGGTGACTACGCCCATCTCGTTGCAATCGAGACCGTGGATCCATCGCTGGTCCCACCGGAGGCAAGCCAGATCGTTCGCGGCAACAACGAAATCGTTGGTCGCGTCACCTCCAGCCGCATGTCGCCAACCTTGCGTCGATCGGTGGCCCTGGCACAGGTGCCGAAGAACCTCTCGACTCCTGGTTCACGCCTGACCATCGTCCTGCCCAATGGCAGCCGCGCCGTTGCGGTTGTCCGTGAAGACCTAGCATTCGTTGATCCCGAGGGAGTGCGTCTCCGTGGCTAACACAACTCCGATCGCTCGCAGCCAGATCTCGATTGACGGCCCCACGGCCGTTATCGACGGCTGGGAGCTCTCAACACGCACCTCGACCGCAGCACTCACACTGCGGGATGAGAGTCATCTCACCAAGGTGGTCATCCGCTCGAGCGATGGGGCGTCCGTCGCGGCGTCAATGCCGGCGAACGGCACTGCGCGTCATGTGGGGTCAACCCTGCAGATCGGTTCAGCACCATCCGAGTGGTATCTCATGGCCCAGGGAGCGTCACCTGCCTCCCTGGTCGAGGGTCTCGATATCCCCGGAACCAACGGCTACTCCGCATGGACGGATGTCACCCACGGACGAGCGCTCATGCGCCTCACCGGTGCTGATTCAGCCAACATGCTCGCCAAGCTCTGCTCGATCAATCTGGCAGACAAGGTGACCCCCAATGGACGTGCCTTCCGCACCTCCATTGCCGGTGTCAACACCGACATCATCCGTGACGACACCAACACCGGACGCTCATACCTGCTTCACGTAGAGCGGTCCTCCGGCCAGTACATGTTCGACGCACTTCTGGATGCTGGGATCGAATTCGGCATCGAACCCGTCGGCGCAGGGGCATAGCGCTTGTTTCGTCGTGAACGCGCCGATCCACAGCCAACAGAACACGTCGCTGTTCTGCTGGCATCCAGTGGCGGCGCGTTCAGGACGGAATCAATAGAACTTGCAGCGCAGTTGGCCAACCGCGGTCCCGTCGGCGTGGTCATCATCGCAAAGGTGTACGGATCATCATTTGGCCTGCCCAACCCTGGCTTGATGCCCACCAAGCGTGAGCGCCAGGACGCAACGGATCGCGTGGATGCGGCAATCAAGCACCTGCGTCGGCTCGGTATCAGAGCCGACGGACAGGTTCTCATCACCCGCAACATCGCCTCTGGAATCGCCAAGGTGGCCAAAGCGCGCACGGCCAACAACGTCGTGATCGAGACACCAAGTCAGGGCGCGGTTCGTGGATTCCTCGAAGGCAACTACGAGTCGGCGGTCCGCCGAAAACTGCGAAGTGTGGCCGATGTGAGCAGCGCACCCCTTGCCTGACCTCACTTTGATCGAGGTCGTTTCCTGGGATTGGCCGTCACGCTGATGGATTCAGCCCGTCATTTCTGCACTTCAGGCCGGTAAACCGAACGCCATCAGCCCGGTAACTTTCCTTGCGTCCACTGGGGCTACACGAGTGCGTGAATGTGTTCACATGAACAAGCGCAACGGCGCGAATTTTTTTGTCCCCAAAGTCATTGACGCAGGCCAGAGGTGGTCCTAGGTTCGGCGTGAACGTTCTTTGTGCATTTGTGACTGCAACTATGGAGGCGCAGTGGCCACGGAAAGTCTTGCAACCGAGTCCTCAGGATTGGCGAAGACCACCAACTGGTGGGGTGCCTTCGTCATCGGACTCGCGGGCACCATTCTTGTCACCGGTATCGCACCGTTCGCGGTACAGGGGATGGGTGCGGCAGCCATCTTCTGGATCGGACTGAATACCCTGTTCGGACTTGTTCTGTGTCTGTGTCTGGCGGAGATGGCCGTCATGTGGCCCGACCGTCATGGTGGTGTCCCCTCCTACGCGCAGGAGTCCTTCACTCCAGCTATCGGTCAGCGACGTGCCCACTGGCTCGGTGGCTTCGCCGGCTGGTCGTACTGGCTCGGCTGGTTCCCGGTCGCACCGATCAACATGATCCTGGCCGCCAGCTACATCGTGGCACTGTTCGGACTCAACACCGACACCAAGTTCAATCTGTTCTCCGTTGTTGGTGGGTCACCCATCTCCCTCACGGTGCTGATCATCTCGATCATCGGCATCATCGGCATGTACCTGCCCGCACACTTCGGCCTGAATCTCGGTGCGCGATTCGCCACCGTCCTGGGCATCCTGTCGATGCTGCCGCTCACGCTGCTGATCTTCCTGCCCTTCCTGAAGCCCGGAAGCATGAACTGGTCGAACATCGCCGGCTTCAGCCTGCCAGCAGGGGTGACGGGATCACCCACCTTCTACCTCGGCTGGGTCTTCCCCATCACCTGGAGCGTCATCGCCATGGAGGCGGCGGCCTGCTACGTCGGCGAATGTCGCGAACCAGCTCGTGATGCGAAGATCGCCATGACTGCCGAGGGCCTCTACGGGGCATTCATCTACATCATGACCCCGCTGGTCTTTGTCGGAGTCCTGGGCGCTGCAGACAGCCTTGACCCGCTGACGCTCTACACGGAATTCACGACCAAGCTCTTCGGCAATCAGCCGTGGGTCCAGTGGGTGATCGGTGTCCCGCTGATCCTCGCCCTGATCCTGTCGGTTCTCAACGCCATCATGGGCTGTGGGCGCTCACTCTGGCAGGCATCAGAGGACCGCGCCCTTCCCGAGTGGTTCGGCAAGGTCAACTCACATGGTGTCCCGGATCGCGCAATGCTCTTCAACGTCATCTGCTCGATCATCGTGCTCTTCTTCGGATCACCCCTGGCGATCTACATCTTCTCCAACGCTGGCTACCTGTTCGCCTGCGGCCTTGCACTCCTTGGTTACTTCGTGTACCGCCACATGCGACCAGAGACGCCTCGACCTTATCGCCTGCCAACGTTCATGAAGTGGATTGCCCT
>CAXBQZ010000139.1:0-3095 GCA_963978055.1 uncultured bacterium | reverse complement strand
TCTCAACCTGGCGAGCCCACGGACTCGAACCGATGATCGGTTACGAGATGGAGTTCTTCCTCAGCGCTGATCCGTCTTTGAGCTCGGGCCCCCTTTCCGTCCCGATGCATCGCGTGTACGGAACCGGGCCGGGTGCCGACCCAAGCGGGCTGCTTGAAGCCATCGACGATGCGGGCAACCGAGCGCACCTTGATATCGAGGGTATGAACGGGGAATTCCATCCAGGTCAGGTTGAGGCCTCCCTGCGCTACCGGGATGCCCTGACGGCAGCGGACGCGGCGTTCCTGTTCCGAGAGCTGGTCAAAGAGACAGCACTTGCCCGAAACATGGGTGCCACCTTCATGGCCCGGCCATTTGATGGGCTCGTAGGCAATGGGATGCACCTCAATATGAGCGCGAATGACGCCAGCGGAGCAAACCTCTTCGCCGACCCATCGGCACCGGACGGAATCTCACAGCTCTGTCGTCATGCAATAGCTGGCCTCATCGAGCACCACCACGCACTTTCGGCCCTATTCGCGCCGACCATCAACTCGTACAAACGGCTTCGTCCCGGAATGCTCGCGGGGTACTACGGCACCTGGGGGCTCGATAACCGACTCACCAGTATCCGGATCCCAGGCCAGCGAGGCAGCGCCACCCGGATCGAGCATCGAACTCCAGACGGATCGGCATCACCACATCTGGCCGCACTGGGTCTGCTCGCAGCTGCCTTCGATGGGATCAGTCGAAAGTTGGAGCCACCCGCACCGAGCACCGGCAATGCTGAAGAGAACCCGGGTGATGTGCCCGCTGTTGCAGCCAATCTCAGTGAGGCATTGGCAGCACTTGAGGCTGACCAAGTTCTGGTCGATGCCCTCGGTGAAGATCTGACCAACGTCTTCGTCACGATCAAACGAGCCGAGATCGCCCGCTGGGAGCAGGCCGTCACAGATTGGGAGATCAAGAACTACGGCCGGGTCTACTGACCATGACCGAAAATGAACTCTGGATCTACGACGATTCCATCCGGCCGGCGAACCCCGCACTCACCAGTGAGTTCCTGCGCGCGATGAGTTCACTTGCTGCAACGGTGACGGTTGCAGCCGCCGCAAGCCCCACCGCCGGACGTACCGGTGCCACCGCCACTGCGGTCTGCTCACTGTCCACTGAGCCACCGATGATGGTGGTGTGCCTGAATCGCGAATCCAGTCTGGCCAAGATGCTTCGTCGCACTGGGTGGTTCTCAGTAAACCTGCTTGCGGCCGGTCAGGAGGACATCGCCGCCGATTTCTCCGGTCGCACCGGGCTTAAGGGTGAGGATCGATTCGGCCCGCAGTGGCATGCCCATAAGAGCGGCACTCCGATTCTGGACGGAGCCGTGGCCAACTGTGTGTGTCGAATCGTCAATTCAATGCAGCAGGCCACGCACACCGTCATCATCGGCGAGGTACACGACGTGGTGATGACGAGTGACTCTCCGCCCGCTCCGCTGGTGTATCACGAGCGACGCTTCACCACCCTCACCTGAGTTGATTGGCCTACTATGCGCTGGACCGGAACCTGTTCGAGTAAGGGCTTTGCCCTGATGGGCCTTGGGTTCACCCTGATCTACGTAGCGATGGCAGGTTTCTACCTTCTGACCTCGCGCAACACCCCGACGCCGGGTTGGGTTGGCTGGCTGCTGCTGTTCGTCGGCCTGTTCATTGGGATCACCGGATACGCGCTCTCGTCACTCCGAGTTGAAGTTAGCGACGACGTGGTCGCAGTTCGATTCGGTCCGATTGGTTGGCCACAGCGTCGGATTCGAATGGAAGACATCGAGGCAGCTAAGGCAATCATCGTCGATCCACTGAAGTGGGGTGGCTGGGGTTACCGCTGGAACCCATGGGCACGTGCGTCCGCTGCAGTTATCCGCAAGGGCCCCGGAATCGAATTGCAGTTGAAGGACGGCCGACGTTTTGCCGTCACAGTCAATGACTCCGTGGCCGGTGCACAGACAATCTCAGCACTCTGCAGCAGATAGCAGATCTACCTGACCAGCAGTTCAGCGATCTGCACAGCGTTGAGCGCAGCACCTTTGCGCAGATTGTCATTGCTGACGAAGAGCACGAGGCCCTTGCCGTCAGCAACACTCTGATCCTGACGAATACGTCCGACGAAGGAAGGATCCGCACCCGCCGCCTGCAGCGGGGTGGGCACGTCAGTTACCTCAACCCCGGGAGCATTCTCGAGCAGAGCACGGGCCTGCTCAACAGAGATCGGTGAATCGAACTCGGCGTTGATCGAGAGCGAGTGACCCGTGAACACCGGCACTCGAACACAGGTGCCACTGACAAGAAGTTCAGGAATGCCAAGGATCTTGCGGCTCTCGTTGCGGAGC
This sequence comes from uncultured bacterium, assembly GCA_963978055.1. GTDB lineage: Bacteria > Actinomycetota > Actinomycetes > S36-B12 > CAIYMF01 > Longivirga. The sequence goes on along the minus strand of CAXBQZ010000139.1, from coordinate 733 downwards.
TTCTGCTCCTCGTCGGTCTCCAGCGATCCATCCGAGGCGTAGCTGCCCGCGTAGGGCAGCACGTTGAACGCAATGTGCTTGGCGAACTTGGTGGGCGTCGGGAATGTCACGGCCTCACCGTCGTAGGCAAGCGCTCGAGCCTGATCGACCGTCTCGCGGGCCTGCTTGTCGAGTTCGTCGATGACCGCCGTGAGGTTCATCACGAGGTCCGACGTGTAGTTGTCGTTCATGCGGTTGGCTTCGCCGATGATCGGCGGATCGAAGTTCGCCACGGCGTAGCCCTGCGTGGCGAGGTATTCGATGGTCCGCGGGGCGGCCGCGGGGAAGCGCAACGCATTCTCGGTGCGCAACGTGCGGTCGTAGCCCCCCTGATCGGTGTACTCGTAGGGGTAGAACCAGAACATCCCGGGGAGGCGCGTTCCAGCCTTGTAGTCGGCGGGCAGGGTGACCTTGACCACGAACTTGATGCCGTCCGGACGGGTCACCGTGACGCGGCGGCGCTGCAGGTTCGTGAACTCGGGGGTGTAGTCCTTGTTGTTCGTCAGCTTGGTGAGTGTGCCGGTCTTGGTGTCGCGGAGATAGGAGTCCGCGACCTGCGTCGGGCTTTCGCGGTTCACGATCACCTTGCTCATGTCGTCGTCGAGCGACGCCGACACGGCCTCGTACATGTCCTTCGGGCCTTCGAGCACACGCGACTTGGCGCCGCTCTTGAGGTCGATCTTGTCGACGAACT
>CAXBQZ010000138.1:0-3105 GCA_963978055.1 uncultured bacterium | reverse complement strand
GCGAACTTGGCGTACGAGTATGCATCCTCGACGGTGAGACGCCCACCAGTGAAGACCGCTGACTTCGCGCCGGCGGCCGTCAAGCCTTGGGCGGCAAGGGCAATGGCCTCAGGCCACGATGCGGCAACCAGCCCACCTGATTCATCTCGCACCAAGGGGTGCTCGATCCGACCATCGGTCTGATAGCCGAATCCGAATCGACCCTTATCGCAGTTCCACTCCTCATTGACCTCAGGGTTGTCCCAGGCCTGACGACGGAGCACCGTCGACCGACGAACATCGGCACGAAGGCCACATCCTGCGGCGCAGTGCTCACAGACCGTCGGAGTCGAGATCAGGTCGAATGGACGGGAGCGGAATCGGTACTTCGCGCTGGTGAGTGCACCCACTGGGCAGATCTGAACGGTGTTTCCCGAGAAGTAGGAATCAAATGGTGAGTCGTCCCCGATACCGACCTGCTGCTTGGCCCCACGTTCAAGCAGATCGATGAACGGATCACCGGCGATCTGCTCAGCGAAGCGCGTGCATCGAGCACAGGACACACATCGTTCGCGATCGAGCAGAATCTGCGCGGAAACGTTGATCGGCTTGGGAAAGGTGCGCTTAACACCATCGAATCGGCTCTCACCCCGACCATTGGCCATCGCCTGATTCTGGAGTGGACACTCACCGCCCTTGTCACAGATCGGACAGTCAAGGGGGTGGTTGATGAGCAGGAACTCCATCACACCCTTCTGCGCCTGATCGGCAATCTCCGACGTCAGCTGGGTGCGAACCTTCATGCCCTCGGCAACGGTGATGGCGCAGGCCGGCTGCGGCTTGGGTTGACCCTCGATCTCGACCAGGCACATCCGGCAGGCAGCAACCGGATCGAGTAGCGGGTGGTCGCAGAAACGCGGAACAGCAATACCCAACTGCTCGGCAACGCGGATAACCAGCGAACCCTTGGGCACATTGACGTCGATACCGTCGATGCTGACATTGATGCCGTCAGTGGGCGCAGTTGCGGGAGTCGCAGCACCCGATGTTGTTACGGTCATCAGGCCATTGCTCCGGTGAAGACGGTCGAGGCGACCGGGTCGAACAACTGATCCGCGGGAGTATGTGTTCCGGCGATGAACTCATCTCGGAAGTAGCGCAGTGCCGGCGCATATGGCGTCGCCGCCGCATCACCCAGGGCACAGAACGAGCGTCCAGCGATCTGCTTGCAGATCTCATCAACCTTCTCGATATCGGTTTCAAGTGCAGTTCCATGCTCAAAGCGCTCGAGCAGCTGATCGAGCCAGAACGTGCCTTCACGACATGGTGTGCACTTGCCACATGACTCGTGCTTGTAGAAGTGGATCCAGCGACTGATCGCGCGAACCACGCTGGTGGTTTCATCGAAGACCATCGGCGTACCTGTGCCCAGCATGGTTCCCAGAGCGCCCATATCCTCGTAGGTCAACGGTGTATCGAGATGCTCGGGCATCAGCATCGGGACTGACGACCCACCCGGGATCCAGAACTTGAGCTGGTGCCCCTTGCGGACACCACCGGCGAACTCGAGCAGTTCGCGCATCGTGGTACCGAGTGGTGCTTCGTAGATCCCGGGACGCTCCACATGGCCAGAAACGGCAAAGAGCTTGAAACCCGGGCTCTTCTCAGTGCCGAACTGCTTGAACCAGTCGGCACCATTGCGAACGATGGTCGGGATATTGGCGATCGTCTCGACATTGTTGATCACCGTGGGCGAGGCGTAGAGACCGGCAACTGCCGGGAATGGAGGCTTGAGACGGGGTTGTCCTCGACGACCTTCAAGTGAGTCGAGCAGCGCCGTCTCTTCACCACAGATATATGCGCCAGCGCCGGCATGAACAACCAGGTCGAGGTCAAACCCCGAGCCCCGGATATTTCTGCCGAGGAACCCGGCGGCGTAGGCCTCACGTGCGGCGGCGGCGACACGTCGAATGACGTGCGGCACCTCACCGCGGATGTAGATGAACGCATGATTGGCACGGATGGCATAGGAAGCCAGGATGCAGCCTTCGATGAGGGCATGTGGATTGGCCATCATGAGTGGGATGTCTTTGCAGGCACCCGGCTCGGACTCATCGGCATTGACGACGAGGTAGTGCGGCTTACCGTCATTCTGCGGGACGAACGACCACTTCATTCCGGTCGGGAAGCCAGCACCGCCACGTCCACGAAGGCCCGAGTCCTTGACCAGGCTGATCACATCGTCCGGGTTGGCATTGAGTGTCACCGACACCATGTCGTAGCCACCATGACGACGGTAGCCGGCAATGGTGTGGGAATCCTCGTCATCCCAGTGCGCCGTAAGAATCGGGGTCAGTGGCATCGATCAGCCCTCCGACTTCGATGCGGACAGTGGGGACGCAGCAGGACCCGCAGGTGCGGTCATGCCATGCTCCTTGGCGTAGTTCAGCCCGGCCAGCATGCGCGAGTCTTTGCCACCCTCATTGGACAGGCCATCGTCGAACCCGGCCAGTGACCGCTCGATCTCCTGGAATGTGCCGATACGTGGTCCGCGAGTGGACATCACCGGCTCACCCGCACGCAACTTCTCGACGACCTCGAGGGCGCGCGGGACATCCATATCGTCGAGGAACTCCCAGTTGGCAGTCATAACGGGTGCGTGCGTGCAGGCCGCCTGGCATTCGATGCGCTCAAGGGAGATTGAGCCGTCAGCGGTGACCTCATCGTGCCCAACCCCCAAGCGCTGGGACAGTGCATCCCAAATCGCGTCCCCACCAAGGACCGCGCAAAGAGTGTTGGTGCAGACCCCAACGTGGTAGCGGCCAACCTTGTGCCGCTTGTACATCGTGTAGAAGGTGGCCACCCCGGCAACCTCTGCGGTTGTGAGGCCGAGAACATCTGCGCACAAAGCGATTCCGTCCGCGGTAACCGTGCCTTCTTCAGACTGAACAAGGTGCAGGAGCGGCAGCAGGGCAGAACGGCTGTCGGGATAACGTGAAGCACATTCACGTGCGTCAAGGATTGTCTGCTCACTCAGCGACATGACTATCGGTCCACCCCACCCATAACTGGGTCAATCGATGCGACCGCACCGATGACGTCAGCGACCTGACCACCCTCGCACAT
>CAXBQZ010000137.1:0-3484 GCA_963978055.1 uncultured bacterium | reverse complement strand
AACAGTGACGGCAGAAGCGCTGCCATCCGTCGTCCACCCCACCATTGATCCACCACAGCGATCACCGCGGGATGGTCATCCACATGCGCCGGACGGATCGTGACGGCCATGGCGCGTGATCAGACCTCGCTCAGCGAGACTTCAGGGCATCTCGGATCTCACGCAGCAGGGCAACATCCTCGGGGGTCTCATCCACTGCCTCAACCGGCTTAGCGGTGCGAGCCTTCATCGCGTTGTAGGGAGCGACCACGAAGAAGTAGACGGCGGCGGCAGTTGCCAAGAACGTGACCAGCGGCGTGAGAACGGCACCGAGGCTAAATTCACTGCCATTAATAAAGAAATGACCGACGTCGTTCAGATTCCTCTTGCCGAAGATGGCCGCAATCAGAGGGATGATGATGCCATCAACCAGTCCCTTGACCACCGCACCGAACGCGGCTCCGATGACCAGACCGACAGCCAGATCGATGACATTTCCCTGAGCGATGAACTGACGAAAACCCTTGAGCACGAGGATCCCCTGAATCTGCGAATGAGCGGACTGTACAAAAACGCCTGACATGGAACCCAACTCCCCCAGCCAAGTTCTGACCGAATCTTGGCACAGCGGAGTGTTGAACCGCCTGCAAACAGCTGAACTAGGTGAGCAGATCCCGAAGAACGATGGTCTGATCCCGCTCTGGGCCGACCCCAATCGCGGAAATCCTTGAGCCGCAACGTTCCTCAAGGAACTCGACATATGACCGAGCATTGGCGGGCAGGTCGTCCAGGGACTTCGCAGACGAAATATCCTCGGTCCACCCCGGCAGGTATTCGTAGACCGGCTTCGCATGGTGGAACCCGGTCTGGGTCATCGGCAGTTCGTCACAGAGCTCACCATCGACGTTATAGGCGACACACACCGGGATCTGCTCCCAGCCAGTGAGGACATCAAGCTTGGTGATCACCAGATCGGTGATGCCGTTGATGCGCGAGGCATATCGTGCGATGGGAAGGTCGAACCAGCCACACCGGCGTGGACGTCCGGTGGTGGTGCCGAACTCAGCACCAATCCTGCGCAGCCGCTCGCCATCCTCATCGAACAATTCCGTCGGGAATGGGCCTTCCCCGACGCGAGTGATGTAGGCCTTCGCAATACCGATCACCCGCGTCACGGCGATGGGTGAGATTCCAGCACCGGTGCAGGCACCACCAGCGGTCGCATTGGACGAGGTGACGAACGGATAGGTGCCATGGTCCACATCGAGCAGTGTCGCCTGACCACCCTCGAGCAGGACCACCTCAGCACGCTTGAGTGCCTGGTCGAGCAGAAGCGCGGTATCGGCGACGTAGGGAGTGAGCCGCTCGGTATGTGACAGGAGCTCGTCGACAACCTCGTTGACGGTGATCGCACGTCGGTTGTAGACCTTCACCAGCAGATGGTTCTTGAGTTCGAGTGCCCCCTCGACCTTCTGTCGCAGGATCTTCTCGTCGAACAGATCTTGGACTCGGATCCCGACCCGCGTCATCTTGTCGGCGTACGTCGGCCCGATTCCACGACCCGTGGTGCCGATCTTTCGGCTGCCGAGGAAGCGTTCATTCACCTTGTCCATGGTGCGGTTGTACGACGCAATCACATGTGCGTTCGCGCTCACCACCAGACGTGAGGTGTCGACGTTTCGTGCGTTGAGGCCGTCAATCTCGTGGAACAGGACGGGGAGGTCGATAACCACACCATTGCCGATAACCGGCGTGACCCCGGGGGTCAGGATGCCTGAGGGTAGGAGGTGCAAGGCGTACTTCTCGTCACCAATGACAACGGTGTGGCCCGCATTGTTGCCGCCATTGAACTTGACCACGTAGTCAACACGGCTGCCGAGCAGATCGGTGGCCTTGCCCTTGCCCTCATCGCCCCACTGAGCGCCAACCAGCACAATCGCCGGCATGGGACCTCCTTGACGTGGTGCTTACGAGCATGGCCGATGGCCATGATGCACCGGGGAGGTGCCACCAGATCCTACCGGCTCAAGGAGCCGAGAGTGCGTGCAGTCCACTGCCGGGCACCAGATGTGCGGCGATGCAACGGCCGAGGAGATCACCGGAGAGCCACGCAGTTTCAACCCGGGATACCGCACCCCAGGCGTCACCGCATACACCGAGCCGACCATCAAAGTAGAACAACTCATCTCGGGTAGAGCGAGGACGAGCCAGCGACCAGCGTCGGATCTCGACCCAATCCGGATCCACCGAAAGGCTCATCACCTTGCGCAACTCAGCGAGCATGGTCGGAATGGCGCGTGCTGGCTCATCCAGGTGTCTGGCAGCCAACACGGAGCCGCTGTGCGCAACAAGGACGGGAGCATCATCCCCCCGTCGACGGCCGTCATCGGCAACAAACGACAGCACGGCGGAATGATTGATGAAGGCTCCGTCCACCTCGGCCCACGTGCGTTCGGAGTAGGCGGCAACCAGAGCCAGGACCGGATCCCAGGCCATCGGGGGTACAGCATCGTGTAGCGGATCATCCGGTATGAGCACATCGCGCAACTGCGTATCGGGCATTGCCATGACGGCCGCATCTACATCGATGTCATCGATAAGCACACCGTCCGATGTGCGGACGATCGTCGAAACCTCGTGTGGGAAAAGCACATTCGGCAGATCGGCAGCCAGATCCTCAACCAACGATCTCAGCCCGGTGGCAGCTGCATACCGCAGTGGGCCGAGTTTGGATACGGGTTCTGAGCCCGGATCCAGGACGGCAAACTCATCGGTCCACGGGCGGACAAGTCCTCGCTCGATCCAGTCCTGAACGACCGTGACGAATCGTGGGTCGGCCGCGGTGAAGTAGGACGCACCTACGTCAACGATGCGACCCTCGTACGGCAAGCGTGAGCCGCGGATTCTTCGAGAGGCCATGCGGCCCCCGATTCGGTGGCCCCGGTCGAGAACCACCACGTCGATTCCCGCCTCGCGCAATGCGACGGCGCAGGCAACACCTGAGATGCCCGCACCCACAACACCCACCCGAGGTGGACGGGTTGCATACCCCGTCACAGTTGTCAGTTGCCTTCCAGAGCAGCCGCAGCTGCCGATGACGAGTCCCGCAGGAAGATGGTGCAGCGCGTTGCCTCGTCCTCCTCACCGATTGCCCCCGCCGCACGGGCCAGAGCATTCAGACAGCGCAGGAATCCCCGATTGGGCTCATGCTCCCAGGGAACTGGTCCATGACCCTTCCAGCCAGCCCGGCGCAGCTGATCAAGCCCGCGGTGATACCCAACCCGGGCGTACGCATATGACTCGATGACCCGTCCCTGTGCCCATGCCTCATCGGCGAGCACGGCCCACGCAAGTGAGCTGGTTGGGAAATCAGCTGCCACCTGATGCGGATCCGCTCCGGATGCCAGAGCAGCAGCCGGCTCGGGGACCTCCGGTAGATAGGTGGGTTCGGGTCCGCCCAGAAGGTTCTGATCGATCGGAGTAGTCATACTCAGATCTTTGCGCA
>CAXBQZ010000136.1:0-3504 GCA_963978055.1 uncultured bacterium | reverse complement strand
CAGACGAAGTCTCGCTGCCGATAGCGCCGGGGTGGCCGATCATGGGGTCCTACAGAGAGGTATACCTGCCGACCCGCTGCCTGTAACTCGTCGGCAATCTGAACTCCCGAGGCGCCGGCTCCTACGACCAGCACAGCCCCGGCTGGAAGTTGCTGCGGATTCTTGTATCCACTGGAATGAATTTGAACGATCTCGGCATCGGACGGCACGATCGATGGAATCACCGGATGTTGAAACGCCCCGGTCGCCGCCACGACGTACCGAGCGTGGATGGTGCCGTCAGAAGTTTGGGCGATGAAGCCCGGCCCATCCGCATTGCGATGAACATCGGTTACCTCAACACCGCAGCGGATCGGAGCGTTGTTCTTCTCGGCATAGATGACGAAGTAGTCAACGACCTGATCCTTGGCTGCGAAATCATCCGGTCCGAGTCCGGGGAACTCCAGGTTGGGGAAACGGTCGTGCCAGACCGGCCCGTTGGTGACCAGCGAATCCCAGCGCTCAGACCGCCACCGCTCGGCGATCCGTCCACGCTCGAGGACAAGGTGGTCAATCCCAAGGGCGGTGAGATGCTCACTCATAGCCACACCGGCCTGGCCTGCACCAACGACGAGTACATCCACCTGCTCTGCAGCATTGTCAGTCACGAGCACAGCCTAGTGGTCCACGATGGACCCGCCCGCGGGCACCGCTGGTCGACTCACGCGCACGGTGATGCCACCGAGGAGTCGCTGCGTGGCTTCGGCAATCTCAGCGACCGCGCTATCGAAGGCAGCCTGATTGGCGGCGGATGGTGAGCGCATCCCAGCAACCTTTCGCACGTACTGCAATGCTGCCGCGCGCACCTGTTCGTCGGTCACGTCATCGAGGTACGGGGGACGCAGGGTCTGGATGCTTCGACACATGCGTCCATGTTAGGTGGCGTGCGAGGTTGTTGCGCCGAACGAACGATCAACTCACGCGCGTTCCAGGGCAACTTTGAGCCCAAAGCCGATCAGGACACCTCCGGTGATGCGATCGGTCCAGGCCTGCACGGATGGTCGCTGCAACTGGGCACGCATCACCGCTGAACTTAAGATCAGGAGAGTGAACCAGATCAGTCCTTCGATCACATGAACTGACGCCAGCACGAGGCCGCCGAGGGCTCCAGGGGTATCGCGGGGTAGGAACTGCGGAAGGATGGCGAGGTAGAACACGCCGATTTTCGGGTTCAGCAGGTTCGTCAGAAATCCGCGCATGAAGTGTTGACGCAGTGATGTGTCATCACCGCCTGCCAGTTCAGGCATCGGGATGTTCGCGGCGCCAGGACGTCGCTTCCAGATGAGTTTCGCGCCGAGGTAGATCATGTAGGCGGCACCTGCGTAGCGCAGGACTTCGTACGCGAGTTGGGACGCGGTGAGCAGTGCCGATACGCCTACAGCCGCCGCAAGCCCCCACACCAGCACCCCGGCACTGACACCCGCTCCGGTGGCATAGCCGGCCCGCGGCCCACCGGTCACTGACGCTCGAAGGACGAGAGCTGTGTCGAGGCCAGGCGTGATGGTCATGAGCCCAGCGACGATTCCAAAGCCGATGATCGCGTGGAGCATGGGTGAACCCTACGCCGGGAGCCGGTACACCGATATGTGACCGGGGCTGTCGGAGGTGAAGGGAGTCCGATTCCAGTCCGCATACCGTGCCTCGAGTTCCATGCCTGCCAGTTGAGCCATCAAGTCGAGTTCAGCTGGCCAGGCATAGCGAAAGTGACCGACGCTGTAGCGAATCGTGCCGTCAGGATCCGTGGTGTAGTGGTGTGACGAACACTGCTGAGTAGCGACGTCATAGGTGTCGAATCCCAGGTGGTTGGCGCTCACGTCAAAGGGCACTGCCGTCTGCCCAGGCGGCATCGATCTCAGCGGTGGAATCCAGAGCTCGATGACGAATCGTCCACCTGGTTTCAGATGACGAGCTGCGTTGCGAAAGCACTCCACCTGTTCGGCTTGGGTGCGCAGGTTCGAGATGGTGTTGAAGACCAGATACACAAGGGCAAACTCACCCTCAAGGCGAGTGGTTGCCATGTCACCGCACACCACCGGAATCTGATGCTCATCCACCTTGGAACGAAGCACGTCGATCATCGGCTGTGAGAGCTCGATTCCATGTACGGCGAGGCCGCGCTCCTGAAGTGGGATTGCGATACGTCCCGTACCGATAGCGAACTCCAGAGCAGGCCCGGCTTCGGCCAGTTGTGCGAGGAAGTCAACCGTCGGGGTGATGACCTCCTGCGTCGCCATAGCAGCGTGGTCGGAGTCATACACCGCCGCCGTCGATTCATCCCACAGATCACTGGTCATTTCTGGCCCACCAGTTGAATCACCGTCATGTCAGCAGTTATCGAGATGATCACGTGTTTCCGTTGGCTTGCAGCCGTAGAGCAATCCATTGGATCAAGTCACTTGAACTGCGCGTTTGCCACCACAGGCGACCTGGTCCGGTGAACTCTGTCACCAGGCCTTCACCGCCCAGCAGAGTTGTCTTCCAGTTACCGCCTGCCTTGCGGATGTTGTAGGTGATGGTGCTCTCGAACGCGGTGACGTTGCCGGTGTCGAGGGTGACCACCTCGCCCGGCTCGAAGGGGACGATGTCGCCCCGGGCCGTGTCGTAGAGCCGCATCGGCCCGACCGCGCCGGAGGGACCGCCCTCCGGGGTGCTCACGCCCCGTCGAACCCGGACAGCCGGACGGCGGCGTGGACCCTGTGGCGGATGTTGACGGTGATCAGCACGGCGGTGAAGGCCTCGATGGCCGAGGCCTGGGTCATCGACCCGGCGTCGATGCCCCGCAGCCCCTCGATGCGGTCGACCAGGGCCACCGTGGCCTCGGTCGCCTCGGGGTGGTCGGAGCAGACCAGCACGTCGGCACCCATGTCGGCCAGCTGCATGCCGCAGAACGGGCCCGACAGATGCGTCGTGAGATCGAGGACAACCAAACCGTCGAGTGCACCAGTCATGTGCGGTACTGTAGGACCGCATGCCTCCCTCCGCAAAATCCTCCCTCGACACGCTGGGCGATCTCTTCCGGTTCGCGGTCCGGCGCTTCAAGGCCGCGAAACTCGCCTATGGCCACGGCACGACCAACGCCGTCGACGAAGCAGCCTTCCTGCTTCTCGAGGGTCTGCGCCTGCCGATCCACAACATCGATCCCTGGCTCGCGCTGCGCCCGACGGAGGCCGAGAAGGCGCGCCTGCTCACCCTGATCGACGCCCGCATCGCCCTGCGCCTGCCCGCGCCCTATCTGGTGGGCGCGGCCTACATGCATGGGGTGCGCTTCCATGCCGACAAGCGCGCGCTGATCCCGCGCTCCTTCATCGGCGACCTGCTGGTGGCCGGTGCCCTGCCGATCGCCGAGCCGAAGAAGGTCCGGCGCGTGCTCGACCTCTGCACAGGTTCCGGCTGCCTCGCGGTCCTGGCGGCGCTCGCCTTCCCTGCCGCGAAGGTCGATGCCGTCGATCTCTCGCCCGGCGCTCT
>CAXBQZ010000135.1:0-3534 GCA_963978055.1 uncultured bacterium | reverse complement strand
GGGCCTAGGGTGGCGTGCACTGCTCGAGGAACTGTCAGCGGTGCAGGTGTGAGGCCCGCTTGTTCGAGGTCGATCAGAATTCCGATGAGCAAGGTCGAGACCCGGGTTGCGGGGGCGATCGTGTCCTGTGGCGCTTGGTAACCGGGCACCGGGGATCCGTAGATGAGGGACCATTCATGTGGGTGGGCCAGTGCCCAACCACGGGTCGCCTTTGAGATCGCAACCCAGCGCCCTTTGAGGTCGCTGCGCTTGATGACGGCTTCGGCGGCCTCAGCGGCATCTCCAAGTGAGTTGTAGGCGTCAATGATCAGCGCTGTCAGCAATTCATCCCGACTCGGGAAGTAGCGGTAGATCGCACTGCTCACCATTCCCAGATCGCGGGCTACTGCGCGCAGGGAAAGCCCCGCTGCGCCATCACTGCTGAGGTGAGCGCGGGCTGTTTCGAGGATCTCCTGGGTCAGCTCGGCTCGCGCTCGGGCTCGGGCCGTTCGCGGGGCGGATTCTCGTTCAGGCACACGCCAATCATGGCAGTTGGGAGAGCGCTGAACAATACCGAGAGCAGTGCTCTTGACAATATGAGAGCGTCGATGCAAACTGAGAGCACTGCTCTCCATTTAGGTGGGCCGAACTTTTGGAGTGAAGATGGGTACGAACAAGCATCTCGTTGTCGGAGCCGGTCCCATCGGATCGGCGGTTGTCCGCAAGCTTGCTGCGGCGGGCAAGGACGTCGTCGTTGTAACTCGCTCAGGGAATGGGCCGGACCTACCCAATGTCGAGCGGGTTGCCGTCGATGCTGGTGACTCAGCGCGCTTGAGTGATCTGGCAAAGGGCGCGGATGTCATATACAACTGCCTCAACCCGCAGTACCACCGTTGGCCGATCGACTGGCCGCCCATGGCGCAGGCGCTGCTCGAGGCCGCTGAATCCTCCGGTGCCGTTCTCTCAACCTGCTCCAACCTGTACGGATACGGGCCGGTGAGTGCACCCATGACGGAAGCCACGCCCCTTGCGGCCACCGGTACCAAGGCAAAGGTCCGAATCCAGATGTGGAAGGAAGCGCTCGACCTGCACAACGCTGGACGGATTCGCGCTACTGAAGCCCGTGGATCGGACTACATCGGCCCGGGTGCCGAATCACTGCTCGGGGACATGGTGGTGCCAAGGATTCTCGCCGGTAAGTCCGTCTGGCTCGTCGGCAATCCTGACGTGGTGCACACTTTCACGTACACCGAAGATATGGCCCAGACGCTCATTGCGATCGGTTCAAACCCAACGGCGTGGGGAAGGGTATGGCACGTTCCCAGTGCGATGACCATGACGCAGCGTCAGGCCGTGGACGCCCTTGCTTCGACGGCCGGAGTGGCCATACCCAAGGCGAGCTCCATCCCGTCACTCGTGATGAGCACCATGGGACTGTTCAACCCACAGATCCGCGAGTTCAAGGAAACTGACTACCAGCGCCAGCGTGCATACGTGATGGACTCAACGGCTGCGCGGACTGAGCTCGGACTCGAACCCACTCCGGTGCCCGAGATCCTCAGTGCGGTGGTTGCCGCTTATCGCACGACCTGAGATCTACAGGGCCTGTGCACCGGTAAGTTCGACCAAGGTGTCGTCACCTGGGGTTACATGATGCTCCGTCGCCTCAACCCCGGCAGCCTGATGCAGTCTCTTCAGACTGTTGCGCTGGTTGCGAAGTACGAGGGTGACAACCCGACCGGAGGCTCCGGCGCGGGCCGTACGTCCAGCACGGTGCAGATAGGCCTTGGGATCCTCCGGGGGATCCACATGGACAACCAGTGAGATGTCGTCGACGTGAATACCGCGGGCCGCCACATCCGTTGCAACCAGAACGTCGAGACGACCCGCCTTGAAGTCGTTCATGGTGCGGGTACGGGCGTACTGCGACATGCCACCGTGCAGTGCCTTGGCGTTCACACCTCGGGCGGCGAGATTCTCGGCCACTCGCTCGGTACCCAGCTGGGAGCGACAGAACATGATCGTGCGTCCATCACGTCGTGCGATCTGAGTGGCAACCGTCGGCTTGTCCTCGCGGTTCACAACCAGAACGTGGTGCTCCATGGTGTCTACGGGGGAGGTTGCCGGCTCGAGCTCGTGCCGCATCGGCTCGAACATGTGATCGCGGATCACGACGTCGACATCACCGTCGAGGGTTGCAGAGAACAGCAGCTTCTGGGCGGTCGGCGGAGTCAGCTTGAGCAGTGCGGTGACTTCGGGCAGGAAGCCCATGTCAGCCATCTGGTCGGCCTCGTCGAGTACGACGACCTCGATATCGCTGAGGTCACATGCCTTCTGGCGGATCAAATCGGCGATGCGACCCGGGGTTGCGATGACGACATCAACTCCGCGACGCAGTGATTCGGTCTGACGCGACATTGAGGTGCCTCCGACGACCGTCACGACTCGACGGCCGATCGCATGTGCCAGGGGTGCCAGCCCGTCGGAAACCTGCATGGCAAGTTCGCGAGTTGGCACCAGGATCAGCGCACGTGGCTTGGTTGGCTCAGAATCCATCCAGCTGATTCGGGAGAGCAGCGGGATACCGAAGGCCAGCGTCTTTCCAGAGCCGGTGCTCGCACGACCAAGGATGTCGTAGCCGCTCAGGGCGTCCGGAATCGTGGCCTTCTGAATGGCAAATGCGTGGGTGATTCCCTGCTTTGCCAACTCCGTGACGATCTCAACGGGCAGGCCAAGTTCGGAGAAGGGCAGAGAAGTATCGCCTGCATCATCGGCAGGCACGGTTGAACGTGCGGACATGGCCCTAGGCCTCTCATTGAGCGTGGCGCGTCAATGATGGCTTCCAAGGTGACGCGTGAATACTCAAAGTCTAGCCGGAAAATCCGATTAGACCGAATCGTCGATTCCTGTCTGCCCGTCTGCCGTGCTGATCCGGTTCACGATGGTCGGAATTCAGGACGTGTAGATGATCACCGGGGTGCCAAGCGGAGTCACATGGAACAGGAACTTAGCCACGTCCATGTCACGGATATTGACGCAGCCGTGGGAGGCTCCGTAGTAGCCGTCCCGATGGAAGTACTTCGAGTAGTGCACCGCCTCGCCACCGTTGAAGAACATTGCGTAAGGCATCGGCGTGAGGTATTCCGAGGAAATGTGATTGGCATCCTTGCGGTAGACGTGGAAGGAGCCTTTGATCGTTGGATTCTCCAGACTGCCAAATCGCGCATCGGTGGTCAGGACGGTGTGCCCACCTTCCACCAGTCGAAGAACCCGTTGGGTCATATCGACACACAGTGACTTGCGTGCGCTGACACATGCCTTCGGTAGTCGGCCGTGAGTGTGTGTGAGCCTGTCGAGTTTTCGGTAGACCGCTGCGGTGACCGTGCGCCGATCGGCGAATCCCCACTTGGCTCGAAAGGCTCGAACTGCGGTGAGGGTAGCTGCATCGAACACACCATTGGTCTTCTTGAGCAACCCGATCCATACGAGCCGCTGCTGCACTTTCACAACGAGCGGACCATGAGATCGGAAGAGCGTCGTGTAGGGAAAGAGTGT
>CAXBQZ010000134.1:0-3619 GCA_963978055.1 uncultured bacterium | reverse complement strand
CTGCTTGCCCCGAAGAGCTCCGATGGTGGCGGAGGCGGTGGAGGTGGCGGCGACAAGAGCGATATCAAGATCGGTAGCGTCAGCCCAGTAACTGGCCCCTACTCCGGTGATGGGCAGGAGATGACGCGAGGACAGCAGTTGGCGATCGACGAGATCAACGCCAACGGAGGAATCGGTGGTCGCAAGCTGACCCTGGTGATTGGAGACGTCACCGACCTGTCTCCAGAGAATTACGTCCAAGTCGCCCAGCGCCTGGTGAATCAGGAGAAGGTCGCCGCGATCTTCTCGGGCTACTGTTCCAATGATTCGACCGAGTTCCCTGTCTACGCCGATGCTGGTCTGCCGGTCTTTCACCTGAACACACTTCAGGCGAATGTCGACTACGTCACGCAGCACAAGATCACAAATATCTACGAGGGCTGCCCGACTGAGGTGTGGTACGGCAAGGGCTTTGTACCTCTGATGCAGTCGTGGATCGCGGATGGTTCGTGGAAGCCATCTGCCAAGACTGTGGCTGTCGTCACCAGTAATGACCCGTACAGCATCTCGATCGCTCAGGCGTTCAAGAAGTCAGTAGAGGCAATCGGCTGGACTGTGCCGATCTATGAAGAGGTCACAGCACCCAATGCTGACTGGGGACCGATCCTGACCAAGATCCGCAGCAATCCACCCGGTCTGATCTACATGACCGACTACATCCCGGGTGACCTGGCTAGCTTCGCCAAGCAGTTCCGTGACTCCCCAACTCAGTCACTCCTGTACCAGCAGTACGGCCCATCGGTGCCCGAGTACCTGCAGCTGGCGAAGGATGCTGGTTACGGTGTTGTGTGGTCGACCACGATCGGCACACTGCCCGATGATCAGGGCAAGGCATTCCTGGACTACTACAAGAACAAGTACGGTGCCGATGCTGGTCTGTCACAGGCCGGTGGTGAGTACGACATGGTGAAGCTATGGGCGCAGACCGCAGCGATGGCTGGGGATCCGTACAACTTCACTCTCGTGAACAAACTGCTGAAGAACGTGATCTACCGAGGTGTATCGGGTACCTACAAGTGGATCTCCGATACCGAACTCGCGGTGGCCCCGTACCCGGATCTGATCAACGATCCCAGCCTCGCCATGCCGCACCTGACATACCAGATTCAGGACGGTAAGCAGGTGCCGGTGTTCCCCGAACCATACGCCCAGGGCAAGTTCCAGTCGCCACCGTGGTTCAAGTAGAAGATTCCTCAGCCGCACTGCTGCGGGCCCGCGGCCTCGTCAAGAGGTACGGCGGGCTCGCAGCAGTTGACGGCGTCGACTTCGACATCTTTGAAGGTGAGACCTTCGGGATCGCGGGGCCCAATGGCGCCGGAAAGACCACACTGTTCGACGTGGTCACAGGTATCACGAGTGCTACCGATGGCGTCGTAGAGTTCTCCGGTAAGCAGATTCAGAAGGCCTCCGTGCATGAGATCTGCCATCTGGGGATCTCTCGCACCTTCCAGCTTCCATCTGTCTTCAACTCGCAGACAGCTCTGGCCAATGTGCTGGTTGGAGCTCAGTACGGTCAGCCACGTGGGTGGTTGAAGGCCAGTCGGGTGGAACCTGAGGTCCTGGATCGAGCCAAGCGTGAACTTATCTTCGTCGGCCTGACGAAGAAGGCCTCCGCACTGGGTGGACCGCTGCCCGTTTACGACAAGAAAAGACTCATGATCGCCTCCGCGTTGGCAACGCAGCCGCGGATGCTGTTCCTGGACGAACCCTTCGGCGGACTATCTCCGTCCGAGGTTGATGAGCTCATGGTGCTGCTGGCCAAGGTGAAGGAGCGCGGGATCACCATCGTTCTGATCGAGCACGTCATGCGAGCACTGATGGCGCTGTCGGATCGGGTTCTGATCATGAACCAGGGCAAGACGCTGTTTCTGGGCAGTCCGGCAGATGTTCTTCGGGACGAAGAAGTTGTCCGGGTCTATCTCGGTAAGCGTGGGGACAGAGATGAGGGGGGCCACGATGCTTGAGATCTCTGCACTTCGCACTGGTTACGCCGATTCGGTGGTCATCGAGGACCTCAGCCTTAACGTTCGTCAGGGTGAATTCGTCGTGGTCATCGGTCCAAATGGGCACGGTAAGACCACGCTGTTGCGTGCCATCAGCGGTCTCCTGCCGCTGAAGCGGGGGACGATCACCTATCGAGGTGAGCGAATCGACGGCAAGCCCACTGAGTCGATTGTCAGCAAGGGGCTGGTTCAGATTCCTCAGGGAGACATGCTCTTTCCGGAGATGTCCGTGCAGGAGAATCTTCTTCTGGGCGGGTTCGTACTGCCATCGCGGTCCGAGCGTCAAGAACGTCTCGCTCAGGTGTATGAAATCTTCCCTCGACTGCTCGAGCGAAAGGAACAGCAGGCGCGAACCCTGTCCGGCGGTGAGCGGCGCATGCTCGCACTGGGACGTGGGTTGATGACCAGAGCTGATCTGCTTCTGATCGATGAGCCATCACTGGGACTAGCACCGGTGCTCGTGGATGAGGTCTACGACCGGATCGCTGCCATCGCCTCGTCAGGTGTCACGGTTCTGCTGGTCGAGGAGAACTTCGCCCATGTGAGGGAAGTTGCCGATCGTGTCGTTCTCATTGAGAATGGCGCGGTTGTTCTCGAGGGAACGGTTGACGACGTTCTGAACAATGCCGCCGTTACCGCCACCTACCTCGGGGTGGGTGTTGACGAGTGAACGCGATTCTCCAGACCCTCGTAAGCACCCTTGTGCAGGGATCAATCCTGGCGCTGATCTCGATCGGCATGACGCTTGTGTACGGAACCCTTCGCGTTCTCAACATGGCACAGGGAGTCATGGTGATGGTGGGTGGCTTTGCCGCGTACACCGTCGTTGATCGCACGGGGGTCTCCCCATGGATCAGCGTGATTGTCGCAGCGATCGTCACCTTCCTGCTGGGTGTTCTCACGTACTACATGGCGGTCAAGCCCCTTCTTGGTCGCGATGGTGTCGACTTCGAGATGACAGCGTTCATCACAACCTTCGCGGTCGCGACGATCGTCCAGAACATCGTCCTCATGATCTACGGACCTCGCCAGAAACCGTTCGACCCGCTGTGGCCGGGTGGGATCGACCTGACCAGTGAGGTCTCCATCACGTACCACTCGATCATCATGGCCGTAGTGGCCATCGGTGCACTCGTTGCGCTCGGGCTGTTCCTGTCACGATCTCGCTATGGACTGGCCATCACTGCGGTGGCTCAGAACCTTGACGCAGCTCGACTGATGGGTATTCCGGCACGTCGGGTGTACGTCGTCACCATGGGAATCGCTGCAGCGCTGGCCGGTATCGCCGGTGTGCTGCTGGCGCCGCTGTATTTTGTGTATCCCAATGCGGGTGATCTGCCGCTGCTACAGGCGCTGATTGTCGTCATCTTTGCCGGGCTTGGATCAGTCAAGGGGACGATCTACGCGTCGTACATCATCGGCTTCCTGTCCTCTGCTGTGGCGATCTTCTGGTCGAGTGCATTCGCTCTTCCAGCCCTCTACATCGTGATCCTGATTGTCTTGGTCGTACGTCCCAACGGGATCGCTGGAAAGCCACAGGAGGCTCGGCTATGAAGACGCTTCCCCTGCGCGCCCTC
>CAXBQZ010000133.1:0-3770 GCA_963978055.1 uncultured bacterium | reverse complement strand
GGTCAACCAGACTGTCTGGGCCAAAGTGAAGGGGAGGTTTGCTCCCGTCAATCACGTGTTCAGCGTGTCCGATTTCGGCGGCTGGAAGAGCGTGAACACCACCTTCTTTGGTGAGGGTGGTCTCTGGGATCAGATCTTCCGCAAGCGTCAGGGCTGATGTGTGAACTGCTGGCCCTCAGTGCCAACACCCCTACCGACATGCGCTTTTCGTTCCGCGGGCTCACCCGCCGGGGCGGAGCAACAGGGGATCATGGCGACGGCTGGGGGCTCGCCAGCTTCGATCCCGAGGGGGGCGGGTTGAACATCTACCGCGAACAGGCCCCCGCGGCCTTTTCGCCGGTGGCGGCCCACCTCTCCGATCTCGACCTCAAGGCACTCGTCTCGCTCGCCCACATCCGCAAGGCCACTCAGGGAGTGGTGGCCGTGGAGAACTGCCATCCGTTCCGTCGCGACTGGCAGGGCACGCCCTGGGTCTTCGCCCATAACGGCGACATCCGAACCGACATCCCGCAGGGAGATCGCTACCGTCCGATCGGGGATACCGACAGCGAAGCGGCTTTCTGCTGGATTCTCAATCAGCTCAGTGAACGCTTCAGCGCTCCGGTGGATGGTCACACGCTGTTCCCCGAGCTCACGGCTTACTCAGAGCATCTCGCTGGTCACGGCATCTTCAACTGCCTGATCAGCAACGGCGACTGGCTCTATGCCTATTGCGGCACCAAGCTGCACACGATCACGCGCCGGGCCCCGTTCACAACCGCCACCCTCGCGGACGACGATGTGACCGTGGATTTCTCGGCGGTCACCACCGTCCATGACGTGGTGACGATCATCAGTACCGAGCCGCTCACCTGCAATGAAGAGTGGCGGCGCCTGGAGCAGGGTGAAGCGCTGCTGCTGCGGCGCGGTGAGGTGGTGGAGCGTCGGTTGGCTGCTCAGCCCAGGAGCTGAGTGGTCAGTCCCTCAAGTCCACCTCGTAGCACGTAGACATGCCGGTAGCCCAGGCGCTTCAGGCGCTGGGCCAGGCGCCGTGCCCGGTGTTCACCGTTGCTGCAGGTGACCAGGGGCAGCGATGGATCCGCACCAAGCTTCAGCAGCTGCTGGCGTGGGGCTAGGTGGCAGAGATGGACCGCGGCCAGACGGGGTGAGCGCGCGTGATCGCGGGCCGAGCGTGCATCCAGCAGGGTCACACCTTCCCACACCAAACGGCGCACTTCGTTTGCCTCCAGGCTGGGGATCGCTGGCTCTGCTGGGGCCAAATCAGCGTTGCAGGCCGGCTGGCAGGCGTTCTGCTGGCTGCGCATTTCCACATCCGTTCACCGGCCAACCTTGATCCAGCTCTCGCGGTCTGCGCGTAAGCCCCGCCACAGGCCGAAGGGCTTACAGGCACGGCATGGCGCGTGGATTCGGCAGACAGTGATGCCGCCGGAGCTCCGGATTTCGATCTGTTGAGCCGGGATCGGGGGACGGCGGGGAACTGGGCAAGGCCCGGCTCCCCGTTTTTTTGCGCTGACGCACCGATCAAGCCAGGCCAGGCCCAAGGCCATAAAGGCATACAACGCATTGTGGCTCGGGTAACCGTGCAATCTGCGAATTCATTGCAGGATGCCCGCACGTCGCCAGCGCGGGCTTGGAGAAGCCCGGTCTGTCGTTCTCGCAGCTGCCTCAATGAGCACCCCTTCACTTGCCCCCCACGATCTGCAGCGCCAGCTGGCACGGGTTGCAGATCACCATGCGCCGCTGGTGATCGATGTGAGGAAGCGACGCCAGTTCCATCGGGCCCGGATTCTTCAATCGCAGGTACCCCTTTCCGGGCAACGACTGCCAATGCGTCTCCCCCGCACGTCTGAGCAGTGCGGCCCCGGGCGCACCGGACTCGCCACCGGCTCGTCCCCGCGGCGCAAATTCGGCAACGGTTTGCTCTACGTAGTACATGCCGTCCGCATCGTCGGCGAGGAGGGTCATGTCACGACGCATGGCCATGCCACCGGTAAAGCGACCACGTCCACCTGAACCGTCCACGAGTTCGGTTCGGTCGATACGCCAGGGATATTCGAGTTCGGCAATCTCTGCCGGGAGAATCGCACAGTTGCTGCAGTATGTATCGAGGGCGTGATCACCATCGGCGTTCGAACGGGCACCACCCCCACCACCAAGGATGTCTGCGAGCAGAGTGTCCTTGCCGGAGCGGCCGTCGTAGGCGCGAAACACCCATGCCGGGAACGACACATGTGCGGCTGCAACATCCTTGTCGGGCATCAGCTGTCCGAGAGCTTCAATCATGAGATCAGAGATCCGCTGCGTCGCCAGATGTCGTGCACTCAGTGCAGCCGGATGGGTTGGATTCACCAACGTGCCCGGCTCCGTGATGATGTCGATCAGCCTCGACAATCCGTCGTTCTGACGCACACCCGAGTCCCCAGCGAAGCAGCGCACCGCAAAGTACACACCGGCCGCTGTGCTCGCCACCGGCACATTCATCCCGCTCTGCACCTGCGGCGAGGTGCCGGTGAAGTCGACGCGGAGTCGACCATCCCCCGGGGTAACCGTCACCCTGATTCGAATTGGGTCGGTGCCCTCGAAACCCGAGTCGTCCATGAACCCCTCAACAGTGACCGACCGTGATGGCCAGGAGTTGAAGAGGGCTCCGGCACGCCGCTCGGTACTTTCCAGTAAACCCTCCATGGCCTCGCAGACGAGATCGCGCCCATGACGATGGCACAGCTCGGTCACCCGCTCGATCCCGCGCTTGCAGGCGGCCAGCTGCGCGCCGAGGTCACCGATGGTTGAGTGAGGATCTCGGACGTTGTGACGAATGATGTCCTCGACGGCCGAATTGCGCCTGCCCGCCTCGACGAATTTGATGGCAGGGAAGATCACACCCTCGTGATAGATCTCGGTCGTCTGGGCGCTCTCAGTTCCGGGAAACGTGCCGCCGATGTCGATGTGATGTGCAATCGAGCCGGCATAGCCCACGAGCACTCCGTCCACGTGGATCGGCATGAAGATCTGCAGATCATTGGTGTGGGTTCCGCCCAGATACGGATTATTGGTCAGGATCGCGTCACCCGCCTCGAGGGATCCTCCATGCTTGTGGAGTGCGGCCTTGAGCGCGAACTGCATCAATCCCAACTGAGCCGGGATCTGCTCACTGTGGGACACCATCCGCCCTTGGGCATCGAAGAGTCCGCAATTGAAATCAAGCATCTCCCTGATGATCGGTGAGAATGAGGATCGGTACTCAACGACCGCCATCTCCTCACTGATGGCGAACAACGCATTGCCGAGAATCTCCTGAGTTACCGAGTCCATGGTCAGCCCCCTACCCTCTCCAGCAGCATTGATCCACCGGCCACCTGCCGCGCCGTCCACCCCGGGAACAGGATGGTGGTCGTGTCTTCCTGTTCGATCACTGCTGGCCCTTCGACGGGTTCACGTCCCACCCCGGATCGGTCCAGGATCAGTGCATCCTGCCAGCCGCCACGCATCCAGATTCGTCGCCGACCCATTGAGGGCGACAGTGCTGCGTCCGTAGCGGCGAAGAGAATCGGTTCCTCAGGGGCACTTGCCGACACCCGAAGAGCCACACACTCCATGGGCGTGTCATCTAGAACATAGTCATACGCCTGCCGGTGACTCTGAATGAATGCCGCTTCCAGTGCAGACACCGCATCAGCAGTCAGGACGCCCGATTCATCGACGGATACGGGTATTCCCAGACTGTATGCCTGTCCGCTGTATCTCATATCAGCGCTGAACGTCAGCACCCC
>CAXBQZ010000132.1:0-4087 GCA_963978055.1 uncultured bacterium | reverse complement strand
GGTCACCAATCCGCTGGGGCCAGACATGTCTGCTGCGCGCGCGGTCTGGAAGCGTCTGCGCGAGGAGAATGCCGGGTTGCTGGGGAAGTTCGGATGACGGATCTGCTTCTGGGGGTTGATGTTGGCGGGACGAAGACCCACGCCTGTCTCAGCACGACTCACGGTGAGGTCATCGGATTTGGCGTCGCTGGCGGTGGTAATTGGGAGAGTGTCGGCCTCGACGCTGTTCGCGAGGTGCTCGCCACCGCTGTTGATGCCTGCTTCATCGATGTGCCCGCCTTCCCATCTGACATCGTTGCCGCGACGTTTTCCATGGCCGGAATGGACTGGCCGAGCGATGAAGCGCGGCTGCGCACCTGCACGCAGACTCTCGGTATCGGGGGTCAGGTAAGCATCGTCAATGACTCGTTCGGAGCTCTGCGGGCTGGTATCACGCAGAGCTTTGGCCTGGTGAACAACGCCGGCACCGGTGGAGTCACCGCAGGTCGAAACCGAGCAGGTCGGGTCTTTCGCACCATGGCCGAGGGCTGGGGTGAGGGAAACGGATCCTCTGGCCTGGTCACGGCAGCCGCGCACGAGATGGCACTGGCACACCATGGCCAGGTGCCACCTACCGCTCTGACGCTGGAGTTTCAACGGCTCAGTGGGTACTCAACGGCACTTGGAATGTTTGAGGCCATGGCGCGAGGTGGTTGGGAGCTGGGTTCACAACATGCTCCGATCGTCCTCGATCTGGCAGGGCAGGGTGACCCGGCCGCCATTCGTGCGACTGTGTCGGTGGCCGAGCAGCACGCCCGTGATGTGATCGGAGTTGCCCGGGTTCTCGACATGCTCGATGACGAGGCTGAGGTTGTGCTGGCGGGAAGTGTTCATGCCCATGCGAATCCGGTCTGGACGAATGCTTTCACCGCCGTGCTGTCCGCCTCCTTTCCGGGAGCAACACTCGTACCACTTGATGCCCCTCCGGTGATCGGCTCCGTGCTTCTTGCCGCCGATTCGCTCGGGATACAAGACAGTGGCCTCAAGGCAGAACTCAAAGCGGGGATGTCTCGGATTGAGCCGACACGGCCTCTGGCAGCGGTGCTCGGCCACCCGTAGTCAGCGGTCATAACAATCAGGTCTCACTGGTGTTTCAATCACCATGTTCACATTGTGTAAGGAATCCTTCCGCATTTAGTCTGGGAGAGGAGGACTCATCGACATGAGACATGTAACCGCGGCTGTCGTCGCAGGGGTATCGGTTGTTGCGCTCACTCTGAGCGCCTGCACGTCAGGAGGGGGTGGCAACGTGACCTCGTCGCCGAGTTCCTCGCCGTCGACGTCCGCCGGCGATGGGCTCATTCCCGGCACTGTTGCCAATGGCGCCGGTATCCCGCCGGTGGGCCCGCGCTCAGATATCCCAGCGCTCACCGGTCAGTTGTTCTTCCACAACTACACCAGCTATGAGGCAGGTGACGGGCGGCTCTGGCAGATGGATCTGGCAACGGGACGACTGGCTCTGATCAGTCGTGGTTGGCCGATCAACAACACGATCAACCCGCATATCTCTGCCGATGGTCAGTCGATGGTGTTCATGGGTCAGAACAGTGCCAGTGGTGACGGCAACTGGGATGTCTACCTCTCGACCTGGGATGGCTCTCACTGGGGCATGCCGAAGAACCTCACCGGACCGAACGAGACCGTCGACGAGGATCCGAAGTTCAGCCCAGACGGCACGCACATCGTTTTCAAGATTGACGGAGCGGTCACCGAGATGACCCTCGATGGCAAGGTAACTCGAACCATCACCGGCAAGGATCCCGAGGCGGGTCAGCCGTACTACCTGCCCAACGGCAAGGACATCATGTACTCCGAGGGAAGTGATGAGTCCGCCAAGATCGTGGTGAAGACCGCCGACGGTCAGCACCGCGTGCTCGCTGATTTCCCGGGTACCGTGGACTACTACCCGATCGGCATGGACGACAAGACGTTCCTGTTCACCAACGTGCAGGAAGGAACAAAGTACGACCGGATCATGAAGGGCCACTACGACGGCTCGACACCAACCCCGTACTTCTTCGACTCGAACACCGCGGACCACTCAGATGCCTACCCGTACGAGGATGGCTCAAAGTACCTGTTCTACGTGACCACCGATGGGGACGTCTCGCGCGGTGGCTACGACATCATGGTGGCCGATCTGCAGGCGAAGAAGTTCTACAGCATTCAGGAGTGGAACCCGCTGGCCAGTACCGCACTTGATGAGGTTGGCCTCGCCTGGTCTGGCAAGGCATCGTTCCCCACGGCCGATCAGGTACTCGAGCCAGAGATGAGTGCGCCGCCCGGACAGCTGCTCAGCCAGGGCAAGCCAGCCAAGGCATCCTCCACCTATCCCGATCACACGCCGGGCATGGCCAATGACGGGGTCGTCGACGGCACCAACTGCTGGTGTGTGGCTGATGAGAATGTGATGCCTAGTCCCTACTGGCAGGTGGACCTAGGTGCTGATCATCAGATCAACGGGCTGCTGCTGTACTTCTGGCCTGCCGTTCCGGATATCTGGTACTACTCGATCGCCACCTCGTCCGATGAGAAGCAGTGGACGACCGTCATCGATGCGCGAGCCAACGGCCAGCTGACCGATCGGGCCAGACTCGTGTTGGCAACACCGGTGAAAGCGCGGTACGTGCGGGTGGTCTTCAATTCGCTGAGCGCAGGACGGAACTGGCCCGGATTACTTGAAGGGCAGGTCTACGGCTCCTGAACCGTCAGTCCTTGAGGGCTCCCGCCGACAGGCCGCTGATGAGTCGTCGCTGAACCAGCACGGTCACGATGACGATGGGAATGATGGCCAGTGAGCTCGCCGCGGCCATCGGTCCCCAGTCGAGGGTTCGTGCGCTGATAAAGCCGCTGATGAGCACGGGCAGCGTCTTGGTCTTCTCACTGCCCAGTACTACGGGTACGAGGAACTCGTTCCACTCAAGTAGTGCCACAAAGATTGCCGTTGCGGCAAGGCCGGGCGTCGCCAGAGGAAGAACCACCCGGGTGAAGATCTGGAACCTGCTCGCTCCGTCAATCTGTGCGGACTCCTCAAGTTCAGTCGGAATGCTGATGAAGAACGGCGTCATGATCCAGATGGCAAAGGGCAGTGCGAAAACTGCGTAGACGATCACGAGGGTTGGCATCTTGCCGAGGAGTCCAAAGCGCGCCGCCAGTTCGTAGAGCGGAACAATGAGGACGACGGCTGGCATCGCTCGAAGCAGGATCAAAGAGACCTCCAGCGGACGCCTTCCAGCGAATCTGGGGGATCGGGCGAGGGCATAGGCCGCAAGGCTCCCGACGATGACAACGAGCAGGGTCGACTGCAGGGTTACCAGAATTGTGTTCGCATACACGCGTAGGAACTTTGGGTCTGCGAACAGCTTGGTGTAGTTGTCGAACGTGACGTCGAATCCGAAGAACTTGGGTGGGACTGCGAAACTGTCGCGGCGCGTCTTCAGAGACGTCAGAAGGGTCCAGTAAATGGGGAAGAGGGCACATAAGACCGAGACGATGAGGATCGCGTAAGTTACCAGGTCTGCCAGGACGGATCGTCGTCTCATTCGACACCTCGGCTCGCTCGAACCCATAGCCAGTAGACCGGCAGGGTGAGGATTGCCAGAACGGTACCTATGGCTGCAGCTCGGGAACTGGCCAGGAAGGTGAACGCTGTGTTGTAGTCGAGCATGCTGACGGTCTGAGTCGCCGTCCCTGGGCCACCTCGAGTCAGGATGAAGACGACGTCGAAGAGTTTGAATCCATCGATGAGTCTGACCATCACGGTGACGAGCAGGACGGGCATCAACATGGGCAGGGTGACGAAGCGGAAGATCTGGGTGGCGCGGGCGCCGTCAACTCTGGCGGCCTCAGCCGGGGCCTGAGGCAGTGCCGCAAGCCCAGCGAGTGTCATGAGCATGATGAACGGAATAGCCTGCCAGGAGTCGACAATCACGACGGCGGCCAAGGCCGGGATACTTTCACCGAGCCAGTCAACCTTGGGAATTCCGATGGATCCGAGCGCCCAGTTGATCACGCCGAGTTCACTGTTGAACATGAAGCGCCACATCAA
>CAXBQZ010000131.1:0-4319 GCA_963978055.1 uncultured bacterium | reverse complement strand
GAGGGTGATCTGGATCTGCCGGCTCTCGCTGCTGCAATCAAGGATGTTGACTACTCGGGCTGGATCGTTGTCGAGCAGGACATCTTCCCCGATGATGACAGCCTGCCCGCAGCAGAAGCTGACCAACGGCATAACCGTCAGGTTCTGGCTGACCTCGGCTTCTGAGATACGCGGACCTGTGGGGACCCATGACAGGAGTCCTGGGCGGCTTGGTGGCCGCCCTCTGCTGGGGTGGAGCCACGTTGTGCGGTTCACGTGCCAGTCGCATCGCGGGGGCGGCGCCAGCACTGGCGTGGCAGGCGTTGATAGGTGCGATTCTTATCCTTCCGATGCTGCTGACCCACATGCATCCAGTACCGCAAAACTCGCAGTGGTGGCTTCTGCTCATCGCGGGGATCGCACTGATTGTGGGGCTCCTCATGGAGTTTCAGGGTTTCCGCTATGGGCCCGTCGCAGTGGTGGCCACCCTGGCTTCCTTGGAGGGCGCAGTCGCTGCTCTCCTGTCGATGGCGACAGGAGAGCGCCCACCGTCGACCTTTCTGGCAGTCGTTCCGGTTCTGCTCATCGGGCTGATCATGGTGACGCTCAAACCCGAAGCCACGCACTTCACCCGTCAGCAGTGGACCAAGGCGATTGCCTGCGGTGTCGGTTCCGGACTCGCCTTTGGACTCAGTCTCTTTGCCACGGGTCGCGTGTCACAGAGTGTCAATGCAATCTGGGCAGTCGCGCCAAGCCGATTCCTTGGAGTTGCTGCACTCACCCTGCCACTCCTGATCCGCGGAACCTTTCGTATCCCGAAGCAGGCTATTCCGTGGATCGTGGCCAGCGGTGTCGGCGACACAATCGGGTTTCTCGCGTTCGCATTCGGCAGCACCGACGGGATCTCCATCGCGGCCGTTCTGGCCTCACAGTTTGCTGTCGTGACGACTGTGCTGGCCGCACTCGTATTCAAGGAGAAGCTCAGTGCTCGGCAGAATGCTGGAGTGCTCATCGTGGCAGTTGGTGTCGCAGCAATAGCGGGGCTCAGGTCGGGAGGGTGATGTGGAAACAGCGCGCGCAGCAGTGATGGTGAGGCCGGGTCTTGTTGAGGTGCAGGAGTTCGACCTTCTGTCGCCTCCCCCCGGATCAGTTCTTCTGCGGATGAACCTGTCTGGAATCTGCGGCACCGACAAGCACACCTTCCGTGGTGAGTCGAAGCAGTATGCAGGCACTGATCACGAGCGAGACGTCATCTACCCGCTGATCTGCGGGCACGAGAACGTGGGCACAGTGGTTGCCGTCAACGGTGAGGCGTACGACAGCGGCGGACGACTCATTACAGAAGGCGATCGAGTCGTACCAGGTGCGAACGTTGCCTGTGGCAACTGCTACTACTGCCGCAACGACTACCCCTACTACATGTGCATGAGCCTGGATGACTACGGAAACTCACTCCATATCGGGATCGCACCCCATCTTCTTGGCGGATGGGCCGAGTACATGTACGTCCTGCCGGGAACTCCGATCTTCCGCGTGCCGGAAACACTTCCGGACGAGATCGCTGTGATGACGGAGGTCATGGCAGTCACTCACGGAATAGAGCTCGCACAGGCTGTTCTTGGCATGTTCGGTGCTAACAAGTTCGGGCACTCTGTTGCGGTTCTCGGTGTAGGACCGTTGGGCATGTGTCATCTGGCCAAAGCGGCGATGCTGGGTGCGGAAAAACTGATTGCAACCGACCTGTTCGACACCCGACTTGGGCTTGCGGAGAAGTTCGGTGCATCTCTGACGATGAACTCGGCGTCGACAACGGAAGCTGAACGGATCGAACTTGCCAAGCAGGCCACTGATGGGCTCGGTCCACAGATCGTGATTGACTGCAGCGGCGTCACGTCCACCTTCACGGAGGCTCTGCATATGGTGCGGCCCGGTGGAGTTGTGATCGAGGCGGGTACGTTCGTCGACATGGGACCAGTTGAAGTAAATCCGAACGTTGACTTCTGCACGCGGAACGTCACGGTGATAGGCATCGGAGGTGAGACTGGAGCCGCCTATGAGCCCTCACTTCGACTCATGGATGCCAACCAGCATCGTTATCCGTTCCTGGATCTCATCACCCACCGAGCCCCGCTGGAGTCTGCACAGTGGGGAGTTGAAATCGCACAGGATTCCACGTCAATGCAGGTGGTCATCGACCCATGGGCCATTGAGCCAACGAGCCAACCCCTCTAGCTGAATCAACCGATCAAGGAGTAGGACGTCCATGCAGCGATTGAGAATTGGTGTTGTAGGTGCTGGTGTCATCGCACAGGTGATGCACCTGCACTACCTGCGCGAGCTGAATGATCGGTACAACGTGGTTGCGCTGTGCGATATCTCGAGTGATTCGGCTGAGAAGAATGCCGCCGTCTATGGGATACCGCAGACGTACACCAGCTGGCAGGACATGATCAGCAACGCGGGTCTGGACGCAATCCTCATTCTCACCAATGGATCCCACGCCCCCATCGCGATCGCCGCTGCGAATGCCGGCATCCATGTGCTGACGGAGAAGCCGATGTGCTTCTCCGTCAGTGAGGGCAAGGACATGATCGCCGCTGCGGATCAGGCCGGTGTGGTGCTGATGGTGGCCTACGTCAAGAGGTTCGACACCGCTTATGACCGTCTGCGCGAAGAGTTGGAGACGGTCGAGGACCTGCGATTGGTTCGAGTCACCACCTTCGAATCCCCATTCCAGCCTTATGTGTCGCACCTTCCGCTGGTGAGGGGTGCGACACCACCTCCAGCAGACGTTCTCGACCAGTTGCGTGCCGAATCACGCGCAGCACTTTCCGCTGCCATCAACTCAGAGGATGAGTTCCTGCTCAAGGCCTATCACGAGGTGATGCTCGACAGCCTCATCCATGAGCTCAACTTCGTGCGAAGCCTCCTTGGGGAGCCGGATTCCCTTGACTATGTGGAGATTCGGCCTACTGGGGTTACCGCCGCTTTGAAGTTTGGCGAGGTACCGTGTGTCATCAACTGGATCGATCTCCCGGGCTTCACACGTTACCGCCAGGAGTTCAGTTTCATCGGTTCTGATCGGCGCCTGACGTTGGCGTTCCCGTCCCCGTTCCTGCGCAATGCGCCCGCAACACTCGAGATCGAGGGTGGCATCCCCGGCGAGACTCGCACCTGGCACACCGATGAGCTCAGTTCGTATGAGAGTGCGTTCAAGCGTGAACTCATGCACTTCCACGAATGCGTGACAACCGGCGTAGAGGTCCGCACCACCGGAATAGACGGACTACGCGACATCGCTCTGTGCCAGTCATTCATCGCCGGGCACGTCTCACGTCAGCCTGTTGCCAGCCCGACCAGTACGGACTAGTCATGTTCAGATGTGGACTCGTCGGCGGAGGGCGCATGGGACGCGCACATCTACGTGCGTTATCTGCTAGCGAGGAGATCGCGATCGTTGCAGTGACCGAGCCGTCCACTGCGTCCGCCGATCTGCTACCGGCTGATATTCCGGTTCACTCATCCGTCGCAGAGATGGTTGAGGCACATGAACTCGATGGTGCGCTGGTTGCTGTGCCATCTGGCCTGCATGGAGAAGTGATCTCAGAACTCGTGCGGTACGGGCTGCCAACCCTGTGCGAGAAGCCATGTGGGGTCACCGCAGAGCAGACTCGGCTCACCGCCGATCTGGTTGCTGACGCTGCTCTCCCATTTCAGGTTGGCTACTGGCGACGGTTCGTCCCATCACTCAAGGAAATCCACCAACGAATCTCCGACGGCGAGTTCGGCGAACTATTTCTCGTCTCCTGCTGGCAGTGGGATCAGGAACCACCCGCGACCGAGTTTCGCCTCACCAGCGGCGGGATCTGCATCGATATGGGCGTACATGAGTTCGATCAGGCGCGATGGCTCACCGGTCAGGAATTCGAGTCATTCGACCTGCTGATTCCCGGACCCGAATTTGCACCTCATGTACCCGGAGATCCAGAGAGCCTGCAGATTCAGGCTCGGATGTCAGGGGGCACCATCGCAACCATTTCCCTCGGCAGGAGATTTCCGCCGGGTGATATGTGCAAAGCCGAGGTGTATGGCACTGGCGCGTCTGCGCAGACGACCTTCCTGGCACCCGAGGATGGGGAGACAGGTTTCCTCGCTGCCGTGCGAGCGCAGGCAGAGAGCTTTGCCCGATACGCCCAAGGGGCGGCGCGTGAAGGTGCATCGATCGAGGACGCCATCGCTGCGCTCGAGGTGGCCGAGCGGGCGTCTGCCCAATTGGCACACATGGCCGCATCACGATAAGAGTACGTCCAGGGTCACGAGGAGAGGATTGGTCATGGAGC
>CAXBQZ010000130.1:0-4390 GCA_963978055.1 uncultured bacterium | reverse complement strand
CGCCCCCAAATCCGAAGGCGCCCTGCGGCACATCGAATTCGTTCCCCTGGGTTCCGGCCGAGCGCTGGTGGTGTTGGTCGAGGCCGACGGGCACGTCGAAAATCGGATGATCGAAATCCCGGCCGGCGTCCCGCCCTCCGCGCTGCAACAGGCGACCAACTACCTGAACGCCCGCCTCTCCGGCCGCCCGCTGGCCGAGTTACGCGAACTCGTCACCGGGGAAATCGCCGCCAATCGGACCGAACTGGACGCCCTGACCTCCCAGGTCGTCGAAGCCGGCCTCGCGACTTGGACCGGCGACGGGCGCGGCGGCAGCCTGATCGTGCGCGGCCAGGCCAAGCTGCTGGCCTACCTCGATGACTATGCCTACCTGACCGAAGGCCTGCTGGCGCTGCACTCGGCCACCAACGGCCGATGCCGTTCCAGAGATAACTGCGGTGGTGGCTGCTACTCGAAGAAGTCCCATGTCATGTTCCTTTCAAAGAATGAGTGGTTGTGGAATCAGGCCAGAAGTTCAGCGACAGCGTCTGCCGGGATGCGAATTTGATCGATGACGACAGCGTCAGCCTCCTGAATTGCCGCAACGAATTTCGCCGCCCATACGTTCTCGAACGCGACCAGCAGGGCAGAGCTGTTGGCGGGCAGATCCTCAGCGAGTTCCTGAGCGTCATGTTCGTCAAGGGCGCCGGGGATGAGGGTGTCGAGTTCGACAAGACCGGGAGTCAGATCGGAGGCGAGATCCTGGATGCGAAGTGCGGTGATGTTGCCTTCTTCATCACTGGTGACGAAGAGCAGGTCAATGATGCGGATGGTGTTGCTCTCCACCAGATCCCTGATGGCTGGGGCAATCTTCCCGGTGAACTTGTTGCCGGGAAAGCCGATGATGACGACGTCTACGGGGCCGGAAACCACGATGGCGCTCCTTATCTAGTGTTGTCTGCGGTGACCTGATTGCTGTGTGACCTGACTGCTGTGTGACCTGATTGCTCTGTGCTCTAGCTGCGTGCGGGCCTCGCCAATCAGCGCCGGCGCACGTCCGTCTTGCGGAAATCTCGCCAGGGTCCGGGGATCACCCAGATG
Source organism: uncultured bacterium (assembly GCA_963978055.1). Classification (GTDB taxonomy): domain Bacteria; phylum Actinomycetota; class Actinomycetes; order S36-B12; family CAIYMF01; genus Longivirga. The sequence goes on along the minus strand of CAXBQZ010000130.1, from coordinate 3,310 downwards.
AACATGCTGACCAGCCAAATAACCAAGGTCGACATTACCCATGTGCTGAGTCCGTCGATACTCAGCCCCTTCGTGACTGTTGCCGTCACGAGCAGCGCGAGGAAGGTGGCCATCAGTCCGGTGAGGGCAATCAGAGACCCAGCATGGCGCAGCAGGAACTTCAAGGACATCCATGTGAACAGCAGGCTCAGCAGAGCGAAGATAACTACCGCCGCGATGAATCCGCCAGGGAAGGAAAGGTGGAATCCCTTGAACAGGATCGTGCACAGCAGGAGTGCGATGGCGTTTGCACCGAGGCCTAGGAGCCAGGAAAGCAGGAATCTGGGCATATGTGAAAACTACGGGACTGCGGTACCGCGGTCAAAGGGTTCCGGACAATTCATGCCCTTGGCCTCAGCCACCTGCCATCGCGCCGACAATGAGAAGTGGGGTCCGTCCATCTGCGATCTCATCTGGCAGGGGTTGATCGGTTGGGCTGTTCGACCAGTCCTCCTCACAGGCATAGAACCGCACAAAGGCGCGGCGACGCCGCGTACCACGATCACGGATCGTGCCTGTCAGCTGCGGGAATTGGTCTTCGATCACGTCGATGATTCGATCGATTGTGATTGGCTCGCGGACTTCGAGCACCAACTCACCGTCGACTCCGGCCAGAGTCCGCAGATGTGCTGGCAGCTTCACGCGGATCATCTGACGATCTGCACCTCAACCGAACAGATGGCAGGCAGATTCCCGACGATCCTGAGCCAGTTGTCACCTGAGTCAGGAGAGCAGTACACCTCACCAGCGCTGGTGCCGAAGTAGATGCCGCAGTCGTCGAGGTCGTCGATGGCCATCGCATCGCGCAGCACGTTGACGTAGCAGTTCTCCTGGGGAAGGCCGTTCGTGAGCGGTTCCCACTCATTGCCGCCAACGCGACTGCGGTACACGCGCAACTTGCCGTCCGGTGGGAAGTGGTGACTATCGCTCGTGATGGGAACCACGTAGATGGTGTCTGGTTCATGGGCGTGGGTCGCGATCGGGAAGCCGAAATCAGTGGGAAGGTCGCCGCTGATCTCCGTCCAGCTGTCACCGAAGTTCTCACTCTTCATGACATCCCAGTGCTTCTGCATGTAGAGGACGTTTGGCTTTGCCGGATGCATCGCAATCTTGTGCACGCAGTGGCCAACCTCTGCATCGGGATCCGGAATCTCACCCGAGTCCAGACCTTTGTTCTTGGGCGTCCAGGTTGCGCCCTGATCATCACTTCTGAAAACACCGGCCGCGGAGATTGCGGTGTACATCCGTTGATCGTTGGTTGGGTCGAGCATGATCGTGTGCAGACACATACCGCCGGCACCCGGCTGCCACAGAGGTGCCGAGGGATGTTGACGCAGACCTGTGAGCTCGGCCCAGGAGTCTCCACCATCCGTGCTCTTGTACAGAGCAGCGTCCTCGATGCCTGCATACACAGTGTCTGGTTCGTTCAGGGATGGCTCCAGATGCCATACACGCGTGAATGAGAATGGACGTGAGGTGCCGTCATACCACAGGTGTGTTCCGGGATCGCCGACGTAGCTGAAGTCGTTGGACACCGGTGCCCACGAGAGCCCGCCGTCATCTGACCTCTGGATGATTTGACCAAACCATCCGGATGACTGTGATGCGTAGATGCGGTCAGGGTTCACCGTAGACCCGGCCAGGTGGTAGATCTCCCAGCCGGGGAAGTGGGGCCCAGCCACCGTCCAATTTCGGCGCGATTCATCCGAGGTAAGGATGAAGGCTCCCTTGCGTGTTCCGACAAGTACGCGAACGGATGTCATGCGTCCCCCAGATGCAAGAACGTGCTCGGCTGTACCTGCGGATCACAGGTCATAGCAGCGTAGTGCATTCGTCCGAGCCATCATGTCCACATATCTGAGGGCATCTCGCTGTCCAATGAAGTCGCGCTCCAGCCACTGCTCGAGCACATCGGCTGTTCCGCGCCGCCACACTAGAGTGCCGCAGTAGTACAGCTCCGGAAGTCCGAACGCATCAGAGGAGAAGAGCACCTTGCTCAGTGGTGAGAGTTCAAGTGAGTCGCGGACGAGTCGAACTGATGAGGGGCCGGTGTAATTGAGGATCGCTCCGGTATCCAGCCAGACGTGTGGGTACACCTGAGCCAGGAACCCCGCCTCCCGGATGAACGGATAGCAGTGCAGCAGGGTGATCTGGACGCCCGTGTCGACGGTCCGACGGATGAACTCAGTCATCTGGGTTGGGTCACAGCGATGGAGATTGATATCAGAGTCTCCGTACCCGATATGGAATTGGATCGGCTTGCCGAATCCGACAGCGGTCCACAGGATGAACCGAAGCAGTACGGGGTGCGAAAGCCTCACCTTGCCCGTTCGCTCGATCTCATCGAGCCACTCGCCCGCGGCCTGGGTCACCTCCTGATCGGTTGGCTGGTCGGGGTTGAAGTCCAATCCGAAGCGGTAGGCCATGATGGATTTGAAGCCGATGGCGCTGGACGCGCGGCTGGTGAGTTCAGTCCGGAAAACTTCGCTGAATGTCGCAGCTGTAGAACTGGTGACGATGGACTCAGCCACACTCTCCAAGCGGACGATCTCGTACGACGTTGCCCCGGAGACAGCTGTCATCTCGTCCAGATTCAGGATGTTTGTACTCCGAAAGCCCGAGTCGATGATGAGGGTGTCGATCCCTGTCTTGGGCATGAGCAGATCACCAAGTGCCTGCTGCCCGAGCGTGGAGCGTGCCTGCCAGTAGTCCTCTGCCGACGCATGACGTTCAAGTCCCAGCAGGGGTGAGACTTCGGCGCGCACGGTGATGCCGAACGGCGAGTCGAAAATGGTCTGACCAGCGGGCTCGGGCCAGTCGGACTCGGTGGCAAGGAGCTCGAAATCCGCTCTGCTCAGATCGGAGCGCATGAGCCCATGGCAGTGGTGATCGACCAATGTGGTGTTGTCGAGTGCCTCGCGGATCGCTGTCATGATCGCTCCTTCAAGTGGCCGTTCTCTTGAACATGAAATGCGCGTCCAATCCCATGACGGGATGGTGCTGCACATGTCACGCTAGGGACAGGTCCGAGGAAGTTCAATACCCGCCGTTGGTCGGGTGCTGGTGACGTACGGTCGAGAATAGGGAGCAGTTCAGGTGGCAGGTGACGACATCGTCATGTTGGCGTGGAGCGACTACGTCGGAATCACCCGATGTCGTGCGGTGCCTGAGAGTCAGTTCCAGAATCGACTTGAGACTGGCCTCGGCTGGGCGGTGGCGGGGCAGGCCTTGACGCCATTCGCGGAGATTGCTCCCAACCGAGTGCCATCTT
>CAXBQZ010000129.1:0-4493 GCA_963978055.1 uncultured bacterium | reverse complement strand
AGTCCTGCATATTCCGTCGGAAGGTGTCCTTGATGAGGTCGCTTCCGGCCACTGCCTCATGGAGACGTTGAAGCTGTAGGAGGGTGAACGGTTCGGTGAGGAGTCGGTCCGGATCCGGTCGCTCAAGATATCTGGCCCGGATGTCGGCGGTGGCCATCTCAACGATCGCATCGTGATCGAAGGCGAGGCCCTCGACCTCGTCCACGGGAGCCAGCATCACCTTGTCACTCAATGAAGCTGCCAGACGTGCGGCGGGCACAACGTCGAGGTGTGCCACTGACAGCACCCAGCCTCGGTCGTCTCGCTTTGGGTCGTCGAATACATGAAGTTGACGTGGCTGCAGACCCCGTACCCCCGCCTTGTCACGCAGAGCGCGTAGGGCGGCGGTGCTGAGGGTCTCACCGGGATGTATGAACGTCCCTGGCAGCAGCCATTGCCCGCGACGGTGACGCCCCTGTCGGCGTACCAGCAGGACGGACAGGGCTGATGCGGGCCCCTCGGGGATTGTCAGAACTGCCGTATCGACGGCAACAGATGGCCGCGGGTAGTCCTCAAGCCGGTCAATCGGGTGAATGTGGTCTGCCACCTTTCAATTGTCGCACCTATGCGCTAATCTCTCAATAGAGCGAAAATGCGCTAATAAGGAGGATGTCATGAACGCAGTAATTGAACGACTTCCCGAACTCCACGTGGGACTGGGTTGGCGATCCAGGGGTTTGACGATATTTCCGGTATGGGCCCAAATGCCGGTGAACGAGGTCGCGGTTGTGGCCGCGAAGGATGTGCAGATCCAGGAGCGGTCCGATGGGCCCCAGGTGGGTCAGATCATCGTTCACAACACTGGAAAGGGAATGGCTCTCCTACTTGAGGGTGAACTCATCGAGGGTGGCTGGCAGAACCGTGCGTTCAATGCGGATCTGCTGCTGGAGCCGGGAAAGAGCCATATCGTTGAGGTCACCTGCGTCGAGCAGGGGCGCTGGGCCGGGACCAGCGGACATGCTCGCCGCTCCAGGCTTGCACCGGCTGGGGTTCGGGTGGGTCTGCGTCGAGAAGCGGGTCGGCGTCAGGGTGAGGTGTGGCGGCGGGTGTCACGCTACGAGCCGATGATGGGTGCGACCTCTACCCGATCGCTTGCAGAGCATCTCGACCGTGTCGCTGAGCGGGATCGCGTTCAGCAAGACAATCGCGCGAGTCGCGTGGGCAATATTCCGGATGCTCCGATGTGTGGTCAGGTTGGAGTCATCGTGGCACTTGGTGGTCGGCCGGCATGGCTGGAGATCTTCCCGACCCCGGACATTCTGGCTGAGTTCTGGACAGCTCTGGTGAATGCGGCCCGTCTCGATGCTCTCGATGCACGAGATGTTCCGTGCCCTGGTCATCGGGCCCGCGACTTTGCCGTTCACTCGCGCGAGATGTCATTGACAGTAACGAGGGGGGCAGGTGCCGGCCAGTCATTCACAACTCAGTCGATGCCCGTCTCTGTGCGCGGGATCGCATCGCCGGATGGGGATCTGCTTCATGCCCTAGCGGTTGACACTCGACATCCTCTGCTTGGGGCGGCCTAGGGTGACAGATCCCAGTTTCGGTTGATGTAACCCGGATCTTCCGGTGGATGGAGCAGTTCTGATCACGAACATAGGGTTTCTGTGAAAGACCGTCACGATGGCGAGGGGGATGATCATGGCCGATCTTGACTTAAGGACAGTGGATCGCGTTCTCGCGACGCTGGTCGAGCGGGAGGTGCTTACCTCGGTTGAGGCAAGTGCGGTTCACGAGGGGATCTCACAGGCTGCGACTGTTGAACCGTCTGCCCCGACCGTCTCGCGGGCAGTGTCGATGGCGCAGGTTATTGAAGCCGCGGGCTATCTGGGTGCCGCTCTTGTCGCCGCATCAGCGGTCGCGTACGTGGCTCAGAAATGGGAGACCTTGGACCAGATCACCCGATTGGTGATCCTGCTCGGAACGGGTGTGTTCGCTGGGATCGCGGGATCAGTGGTGATCTCCATCTCAGGTGGGGTTGCGGCAATTCGCAAGGCGGAGAGTGCCACTCGTAGACGGCTTGCCAGTGTTCTACTGTCCCTTGGCGCTGGTCTGATCGCGGTCGGTGTGGCTCAGGCCGTTCCGGCCGCGGCGTGGAACTACCGCGGCCCCGATCCTCAGGTGACGTCCGGGGCGCTCATAGGGCTGTTGCTCATGGTCGGTGTCCAGATGGTGGCACCAAGTGCTGTTCCGGAGCTCGGAATGCTTGGTGCGTCGATCATCCTTGTTGAGATGCTTGCGGTACTGGCTCGCCCAGCCTCTGCTCCTGATTTCTGGCCGGGTACGCCACCGCCGGTGCAGATGTGGGAGTTGACGCGTCCAACGCTCTTGATCATGTTGGGGTTGTTCTGGGCGCTGGTGGTGTCGAGGTGGCTCACCTTGCGAGTGCTCGCCATTGCGGTGGGTGCACTGGTGGCATTTCAGGGTGCCGTGATGATCGCCTCGGATGAACGAACGAGAACCGTTGGCCTCGTGACACTTGGTGCGCTCGCTGTTCTGGGAATAGGCCTCTATCTGTGGGAGCAGATGTGGCCATGGCTTGGTCTGGCCGTTGTGAGTGTCACGGGTTTGGTGTTCATCGCCGTGGTGGACACCGGCGGAACCGTCACTGCGTTCCTCGCGTCGGGTCTGGTGCTCCTTGTTGGTGCCGGTGGTGCAGCCTGGCTGCGGCAGAATCAGGCGGCTCGACCCCAGATCAAGTAGAGGCCCACGCGTGGGAACCGGCAAGCTAGGCGTCCGCGAGGTCGAAGGCAACCCAGACGACCAGCTCATCTGGACTCACCTCGATGCCCAGGCTCCGCTTCCAGAAGTCGAGGTGACCCTGCCGCCAGGCCGCAAGATCTTCGTCACCCTCACCCTCGCGGGCGGCCATCTCCCAGGTGACCTCACCGAAGCGGACCTGACGTACTTCGGTAACACGAACTCGGCATGCTTCTCGCCCGTCGTTGTCGAGTACGACGAGGATTTCACCGACGGTCTCGACCGACTCGTTCTCAGAAACGTAGTCATAGGCGAGCAGGCCGAAGGTGGCACGCTTGCGTCCGTCGACGACCAAGTCCGTAAGCCACTCGCGCATCTGGCCAGGTGAGCCGAATTCAAGGCCGCGCAGTCCGTCAATCCGCGGAAACATGGCGATCAGCTCCACCGATGCGGTTCAACTTCTTCCATTCTCGTTGCATCCCCAGCGCTGCACAGATCAGTCCGATGAGGACCCATACAACGCCGGGAGGGTCAACCACCTTGTCGATGATCGGGGACTGCGTGGACACGCCCAGCACCAAGGCCAGCGCGGTGCCCACCAGAGGTAGGACAACCAGGGAGGCGAGCCAGACGCACACCGTCAACCCGATGCCCTCGGCCACACCTGCTGCGATCGCTCTCGAGGTGCCATCACGCCGGATTTGGGGCGGGTCGCTCATATTGAGATGGTAGATCCTGGCTGTTACGACGGCTCACAACGTCAAGCGAAGGGAACAAACTGGCCAGCAAGTCCGAGGAAGGTTGCCAAGATCTACAGTGCGTCGCGACTGCCGTAACTGTCTCCACGATCACCGGATATTCCGCGATTCCGAGTGGTTCCGCCGGACATCGGCACGTTATCGCTCAGCACAGTCCAAAGGATGTATCCGAAGGCCGATCCAATGAAGAGAACAACGAACAGGGCTCCGTGGGTAGTGATCCAGTCCAACATGGTCGTCTACCTTTCTGTGGGGCGTCACCCAACCTAGCCCGTGTTCATTGGTACGGCTGGGTTTTCCGGTGACTTCACCGGGCCGTTCCCGGTGTCACATGCAACCTTCCCCTGTGTTCTTTCGAAGTTCTGTTGTCTAGATGACACATGGCACGTTAATCCGCGAACAGACGTGAGCGATGACGTATCCGTGGCTCGTTTACGACATTTGGTCTCGCACCGGCGGCTACGCTCGACCGTCTTTCACAGCCCCGCTGTTGACTGCTGATAGGGGACCGGTCGTAACCAGCCGCGCTGGCTGCCGACGCAGGTTCGCGTTGTTGAGTTCTCTCAACCGCGGTGATGAGGTGGCCAGGGGCGGGGTCGAACCGCCGACCTTCCGATTTTCAGTCGGACGCTCGTACCAACTGAGCTACCTGGCCGTCTACACCCCGTCCGAGAAAGTCCCGGCTGGGCGTGCCTCGGTAGTTTACCCATGGATGGGCGGGGAGTGAAAACGAGGGTGGGGGCCATGCCAGCCTTGTGAGCTGACCTGGCCCCCATCTCTCATGTGTGGTGAGTCGTTGTGGGCGTTTTACCGCCCGGTTGTTACCGGCTTCTTACGAGCGGGACGCCCGTGGCCGGTCTTGGGAGATCCACCGCGTACGTGGTCGGAGATCGTGTAGCGGGCGTACTCATCGTGCATCTTGCCCGCGATCGATCGCACCTGATCGGCACTTGATGCCGTGCTGGAGGAGGCTGCATCGCTGGTGGTCGCTGCGTC
>CAXBQZ010000128.1:0-4519 GCA_963978055.1 uncultured bacterium | reverse complement strand
CACCGGACGATGCTCATGACCAGACGCCCGCAGGCTGCCAAGCGTGGTTGGAAGGTCGGCCGGGGTCGGTGGCGTTCGGTGATCGGTCACACTCTGACCGTAAGCCTGTTTACTCGAATGCGCGAAATGTTTGACGATTTTTCAAAGACCACCCGTTTGCCTGCACCCGTTTGGCTCGTCCGCGCTTCACCACCGCCCAACAATCTGGACACTGGAACTATGCAGCGAACGATGATCGGTGACGGCCTTGCGCAGGCGGAGACCCTCGACGAGGCCGCGCGAAGTGCCGCTGACTCGGCGCTGGGCGCGCTGGGTGGCGAGGTTCCTGATCTTGCGTTCGTCTTCGTCTCCGGTGGTACCCCGGATGAGATGGCCTCAGCGCTGATCTCGGCCAGAGATCGGATGGGTGCGCGGACGACGATCGGCTGCTCTGCTCAGGGAGTTATGGGACGCGGCCGCGGCCTTGAGGGGGTTCCCTGTGTGAGCGTGTGGGCGGCCGTGTTGCCGGATGTTCTCGTGCGCTCCTTCCATCTGGAAGTGATTCGCGATGCAGAGACCACAGCCGTTATGGGTACCCCATCGGCGCGACCATCGGATGTCGTCGGAGTTCTGCTTGGCGACCCATGGTCCTTTCCAGCCGAGGGATTCCTTCAGGGAGTTCCGAACGTCCTGCACGGGCTCCCACTCGCCGGCGGGATGGCCAGCGGCTCGACTTACCGCGGTGACACCCGACTCCTGCTCAACGAACATATCTACGACCGTGGTGCAGTGGGCATCGTGCTCGGCGGCGCGGTCAGTGCGAAGGTAGTCGTCTCTCAGGGCTGTCGTCCGGTCGGCCTTCCGATGACGGTTACCGCAGTGGATGGCGTGCGGATCCGCACTCTGGCCAGTCGATCCGCCCTTGATCAGGCGATCGATCTCGTGGACTCCCTCGGTGATGAAGAGCGGGCCATGGCGATCGCGGGACTACAACTGGGGATTGCCCTTGACGAGTATTCTGAGGAGTTCTCGCATGGAGACTTCCTGGTGCGATCCATTCTGGGTGCCGATAGATCTGATGGATCGATCGCGCTCGGTCAGGCAGTGTCCGTCGGGACAACTGTTCAGTTCCAGCTTCGTGATGAAGTAGCAGCCCGGCACGACCTGTCGGCCACCTTGTCGTCACTGCGTGACGGGGGTCTGTTCGATCAGTGTGCGGGTGCGCTGCTCATCACCAGTAACGGTCGTGGACAGGGGCTCTTCACATCCGCTGATCACGATATCGAGGTTGTGCGGCTCGGTCTCGGCACGGATCGGGTCGCCGGATTCTTTGCCGATGGTGAGATAGGCCCTGCCGGTGGTCGCAATCATCTCCACGGCAACTCGGCAACAGTGCTCGCCTTCGGCTAGTCATCCACTGGAGTTGGCCCCAGTAGTTGACACCAGCTGGTGGGTTCCGTGATCTCATAGGCACGTGAATGCGATTCTCGGCTTGGATGTCGGCGGGACGAAGTTGGCCGCCGGCCTGGTGCGTGCGGACGGCAGTCTGATCGCCCACGAGATGCGGCCCACAATCGCTCAGGGTTCAGCACAGGATCTATGGGAAGACGTCGTCGACCTCATCGAGACGGTGCTGGCGGGCACCCCCACGGATTACGTTGCGGTAGGTATCGGCTGTGGTGGCCCCATGGCATGGCCCCAGGGTGAGGTGTCGCCCGTCAATATTCCAGCCTGGCGTGAGTTCCCGCTCAAGGAGCATATGCGTCATCGATTCGCCGGAGATCGACCGATTGCCATTCACAATGATGCAGTTGCCCTTGCCATGGCCGAGCATCGCTGGGGCGCGGGGATCGGAACCCGAAACATGCTGGGGATGGTGGTCTCAACCGGTGTCGGTGGAGGTCTGATCCTGGACGGACGTCGAATCGACGGGAACTCGGGCAACGCAGGTCATGTGGGCCACATCGTGGCCGAGTATGACGGGCCACCCTGCAACTGTGGTGGTCGAGGCTGTGTCGAACGAATCGCTCGCGGCCCGTCCATCGTCACCCATGCCATCGAGCTCGGCTGGGCGGGGGAGCCCACGGGACGTGCGCTTGCCGAAGGGGCGCGTGCTGGAGACCCCGCTGCCATCACGGCATTTGCCAGGGCGGGACGTGCGGTTGGGGTGGCCGTCGCATCGATCGTTGCCGCCCTCGACCTTGAACTGGTGGTGGTCGGTGGCGGGATCGCCCAGAGTGGTGAGGTGTTCTTTGGCCCACTTAACGAGGCCTTCACTGAACATGCGGGCATGGACTTCGTGCGACGCTGTCGGATCACCCCATCGCAGCTGGGATACCTCGCCGGAATCTCCGGTGCCGCGGCGGTCGTGATGCAGGAGATCGGCGAGTTGGACCCGAGTTGATCGAGAGTTCAGCCGGGCAGGGGGCCGACCAGATGGATTCGGTCGGTACGGGGTTGATACCCAAGTCTGGCGTTTAACCTCTGGATCGGGGTGTTCCGCTCTTCGTTGCTTGTGTAGAGCTCCGTGTAGCCGTTGGCCAGAGCCCAGTTGATGGACGCGGCCTTCAACGCACCCGCAATGCCGCGTCCTCGCCAAGCTCGTCGGACGCCCGTCATAGAGTGCCCAGCAATCGTAGGCCCGGTCAACGACAGCTTCGCGAATCCGGCGACGATGTCACCATCGACGGCGATGAAAGTCGCTTCGGGTGAGTCCGTGGGGCGCCGCATGTTATGGGTCATCCACTCCTGGAATGGTTCGACTTGGATGTTGTCGAAGCCGGGGATATCTCTGTGAATCTCGACGTCCACCTCGTACATCCCGACTGCCAGGTCGGGACGCTGCGCCCACGTGACGATGTCAATACCGATGGGTGGTTCCACCGGGATCGTCGACCTGCCCGACAGCGGAAGGACAAGGCTGACCTGCCGGCGATCTTCGATCAATCCACGATGCCGAGCGAATGACAGGCTTTCGACATCGTGACCCAACACTGATGCCTCGATCTCGTGTGCGCCCAGATCCCTGCTCCACTGCGTGATGGTGGACAACAGCGCAGTGCCGATTCCGCTTCTGCGGTGCTCGGGTAGCACGGTGATGAGGGTCTCGGCCCGCTGCGGGCGGTAACCGAAGATCGCGCCAGTCCCGGACCCGACGGGAAGTCCGTTGAGACGAGCGAGGTAGTCGACGTAGTGGAGTGCGCTGTCTCGGTAGGAGTGGACTGCTTCTATCGTCACGGCGGCCTGCGGCCACACGGTGTTGTAGATGCCGAGCGAGTCCAGTTCATCAACGTCGCTCGAGCAGCGGATCACGTCCATCACTTCGTCAACGCTAGTGCACACGCGGAAGAGTCGTTGGATTCCAATGCTTCTACTGTGATTTTCGTCGATGCAGCACCATCGGCAGGCCATCACGTGGCCGCAGAGTCACTGCCGCCTGAGTGCGCACTCCACTTCCCGGCACCAGTTCTGGGCGCCACCGAGAACCCAGAGTGGTCAACAGGAGAATTGCCTCCGTCCAGGCGAACTGCTCACCGATACATCGTCGATTCCCGAAGCCGAACGGAATCCACGCACCCTTGGGTACGCCAGGGGCAGCTTCGTCGAACTGACCGTCAGCGGTGAGCCAGCGATCCGGTACGAACGAGGTTGCCCGCTCCCACACGTGCGGATCGCGATGCAGGATCCACGGGGATCCAAGCACGATGGATCCGGACGGGATCTGCCAGCCACCGATGGTCATATCGACGAGCGTCCGCCTGCCCATAATCCAGGCTGGTGGGTAGAGGCGGATCGTCTCAGCTACTACGGCTCGGGTGAGGTTCAGCCGGCCGAGATCTTCGAAGGTGGGCGCGCGCAACTCTGCGTCGCTCGTCGCGCCCAGGACTGACGTCCACTCACCTATGAGTCGCTCGTCGACCCCCGGCTCGCTGGACAAGGCGTACCAGATCCACGACAGCGCCATGGCTGTGGTCTCGTGGCCAGCGAGCACCATGGTCATCACTTCATCGCGCAGCTGATCATCGGTCATGGAGCTTCCATAGCGATCTGATGACTCGCCATCCTGTGCCTGGATCATCCAGGTGAGCAGATCTGATTCGGCCACACCTTCGGCAATTGCAGTGCGATGGTCGTCGATGATGCGCTGAACGACATCATCGAGATCTTCAACCTTCGCGAGCAGTCGTCGACCCTGGGGGAGCGCACGAACGAGTCGCTCATTGCCCAGTGCGGATAGTTGGCCGAATCCGGAGATGAGTTCGGCGAGGGTCTCACCAAACATCTGCGCATCACCGGTCAGATCACTTCCGAACAGTGTGCGACCGACAATGGCCAGGGTGAGTGCGGTCATCTGCTCGACCATGTCTACCTGCTGGCCATCACGCCATGTGGACTGATGCTCAAGGGTCAGTCTCACCATCTGCGTGGCGTAGTTGGCTATCCGGTCGCGATGGAAGGCGGGCTGGGCCAGGCGGCGCTGTCGAAGGTGGAACTCACCCTCACTTGTGAGTAGGCCGTTGCCGAGAAGTGAGCGGGCCGC
>CAXBQZ010000127.1:0-4550 GCA_963978055.1 uncultured bacterium | reverse complement strand
GATACGGCGACCACCGAGATCTACACTCTTTCCCTACACGACGCTCTTCCGATCTGGCCGCAGATCAAGCCGATCCCGCTGGCGGTAGCGGCGCTGATCGCGGCAGTACTCCCACTTATTCTCAACAGCAGTTACTGGGTCGGTGTGTGCACCCTTGCACTCATTTGGATGGTTCTTAACCAGTCCTGGAACCTGGTACTCGGCTACTCAGGAATCTGGAATTTCGGGCAGCTGGCGATCTATGCAATCGGTGGGTACGCCGCGGCGCTGGTATCCCTGCATACCGGGCTCCCATGGCCTGTTGCACTGCTCGTTGGTGGTGTTGTTGCAACGCTGGTCTCTCTGGTGCTCGCCATTCCCTCGCTGCGACTTCGCGGGATCTACGTATCGTTGCTCACCTTCGGCTTCTCTGAGGTGGTACGACTGCTGATCATCGCTGACAAAACCGGGATCACAGGCGGTACCTTCGGCCTGTCGGGTTTCTCCGGATACGGTCTTCAAGACATGGAGCCTCAGGCCCGTTATCGACTGATCTACTGGATCGCGCTCATCTTCGTCGTCATCACCTTCTTCGTCATGTATCTGATCGTCAAGTCACCATTGGGCACCGGGCTGATGGCACTTCGCGACAATCCATCTCTGGCAGCGGCCAGAGGAGTGAGTCCAATGAAGTACCAGCTCGTATCCTTTGGAATCTCCGGATTCTTCGCCGGTGTCGCAGGTGGGCTGTATGCCTTCACCTATGGCGTGGTTTCACCGTCACTGATGGGACTGGGGCAGATGACACTCCTGGTCACCATGCTCGTCGTCGGAGGCCTCGGGACGCTCAGTGGTCCGCTCATCGGAACGGCGATCATCACGATTGTGCAGGCGGAGCTGCAGAACTGGCCCGAGGTTCGACTCATCCTTCTTGGCCTGGTGCTCTTGGCCATCGTCATCCTCATGCCTCGCGGCATCGTGCCGCTACTGGCCAGCCGATTCGACCGGCTCTCTGGCTGGATGTCTGATGGTGAGGGAACAGCCAAGCAAGGAGGTTAGGTCCGACCCTTGGCCGCGATACCATCCGGGGAATGACTAGGCTGTCCTACGTCCGAACCACGGTGGAATGCGAAATGCACCGACATCTCCGTAGGGAACTGGGCCGAGGACTCGAGGACGACCGTCCTGCACCTGATACACCATATGCGCCTGAGCGATGGATGGATCAGGGGTGACATCCGGGTACGACAGTGCCGCTTGACCCGGACCGCCGAGGTAGTACACGCCGTTAACTCCGCGATAGACCACACTGCGCAGATACTGCTGCACCTGTGCGGAGTCCGTAGATCCGGTTGAGCTCCAGGCGGCCGACAGAAGTCTTACCTGGTCGTACGCCGCACTTGCCTGAGACCAGCCTGCGGGCGTGCCATGAAGGCGCTCGAAGTCGCGACGGAACGCTCGCCCGAACTCATCGTCGTAGGTGCCGGTGACGGTCGACCAGATGACTCCTTCGGAGTCTCCGCGCGCTGCGTTCTGGTATTCCGGGATGGACGGTCCGTAAACCCCGTAGATCAGCGCATCGTTGCCATACTCGTTGAAGACCCGTTGGAAGTCCACGAGTGCGTCCGGAACGAAATGAGTGATCATGATGGCTGCCGGTGAGTGGGCCACGATGCGATCGACCAGTGCGCGCCAGTCGGGACTGCGTAAGGGGACCACAGCCACATCCGCTACCTCCCAGCCGGAGACCTCAGCGGCTCGGAAGAAGGCCTCATTGGCGGTATGTGTGCTTTGGGCTTCCAGTTCGACTGCCACCAACGCGCGCGAGGTCGGATTCCAGCTGCCCTGTGCCCGCAGATCGTCAAGGAGCCTGACGAATCCTGCTCCGTAGTGGATTTCGGAGGGGCAGGTCTGAAAGATCATTCCGAAGCGGTTCTGATCCTCCCGAACCATCTCGACCTGATGCTCATAGGTCGCGTTGTGCAGGAAGGGCTGACCGAAATCGGCCACGATATCCAGAACAGCGGGGCATTCGGCATTGGCATACGACGTGATAATCGCATCGACATCAAGGTCGACCAGCGACCTGAACGCACTGGCAACCTCCGTCGGGTTGAAGAAGTCGGCTGAAGCGACCACATGCTCCACCGGCCGACCGTTGATGCCGCCGCGGGCGTTGATCTGCGCGACGGCAAGTTCCGCCCCGCGATGTGCTTCCAGACCGTCTGCCCATGAAGGACCCGTGAGCGGCAGCACGGAGCCAATATGGAAGGGTGCGCGGCGCAGTGGCCGTCGCAATGGACGGCTGAGGTACGTCAACGGACGTTCATCAACGTCGGCCGGGGGTATCGCCCGAGAGTGCACGGCACGTTCGACGTCGACGATGCTGAGCCCCGACTCGTCGAAATCCCCACCCGGCAGAGGCAGTCGCAGTAGACGTGCATCCACTGCAATTGCAGCAAGCCCGGCGCGGCTCTTTTGTTCCAGTTTGCCCAGGAGTCGCTCAACCTGAGTCGATACAGTCCGTGAACTGTTGCCCAATCGATCAGCTACCTGGATATTGGTCAGGCCCAGACACACCAAGGTCAGGACGTCGAGTTCGCGCGTGGTCAATCCCGCGGGGAGCTCGGTGACGGTCCACTGAACACTGCAGCCAGCCGGCCGACCGGAGATCGCGGCGGCGCGTTCGAAGCGCACCGAAAGCCACTGTGGCTCCGGGGATTTCCATAGGAATTGGACATGGTCGTGCTCAGTAGAAAGGAAGGCCACGGCATAGTCGACGAGGCCAACGGGAAGTGCCGCTCTGGCGCGGGCGCTACCGGCTGACGTGCCGTGTGCGTCAACACTGCACTCCCACGAACGTCCGACCGAGGAACGTGCCATCATCCACCTCCCGCGTCCGTCGAATTACGCATGACAGTGATCGTGCGTTGAGGTCGAATTGAAGCGGTTTAGGCACGGGAATGCCACCATATTGGCTAAATCGATATCGACAACGGAGATTCGGATGCCATTCGATCTTGAGAGTGCCCAGAAACTTCAGCCTGTTCGCGTGGGTATCGATGTGGGTGGCACCTTCACCGATGCCGTTCTGGTCGAGGCGGACGGTACCCTGCACATTGCCAAGGTTGAATCGACTCCGTCCGATATCTCGCAGGGGTTCCTGAGCAGCCTTGCTGTGCTCATGGCCCGCTCTGGCCGAGAGCTAGGTTATGTGGGGTTCCTGGCTCACGGGACGACCGTGGCCACGAATGCTCTTGTGCAGAATCGCCTCGCCCGCGTTGGGCTTATCACCAACCGAGGATTCCGCGACATTCTCGAAATTGGCACTCAACAGCGACGTCACATCTACGATCTGTGGACCCCAGAGGCCGCCCCCATTGTTCCTCGGGAGTGGTGCTTCGAGGTGGACGGACGAATCGGTCCACATGGTGAGGAGTTGCAGCCGCTCGACGAGAGGTCGGTCATGGCTGCTGCGCAGGATCTGGCTGCCGCTGGGGTTGAGTCTGTGGCGGTCGTCCTGCTGTTCTCGTTCCTGGACTCATCCCATGAGCGACGGATCAAGCAGATCCTCGAGGCTGAGCTCCCCGGAATTCCGGTCACCATCTCGTGCGATGTGGCTCCTGAAATCCGCGAGTTTCTGCGGGCAAGTACTACCGTCGTGAACGCCGCACTGCTGCCGATTGTGGGCACCTACGTCACCGAACTTGCAGCGGCGGTTGCCAGTCGGGGTGTCGAGGTTCCCGTACATCTCATGAGATCGAACGGAGGTCTTGCCGCTGCACAGGCTGCCGCCGAACTGCCTGTCTCTCTCGTGACGTCCGGTCCTGCTGCAGGTGTGGTGGGTGCTGCTCGGCTCGGCGCCCTGGCTGGCGAACTGGATCTGATGACCTTCGATATGGGAGGTACAACGGCAGACCTAGCAGTGGTCGCCGGAGGGCAGCCACAGGTGCGCTGGGTCGGTGAGCAGAACGGGCATCGAGTAAACCTGCCTCAGGTTGATGTGCTCTGCGTTGGCGCCGGCGGCGGATCGATCGCGAGGGTTGATGATTTCGGTGCCCTGCATGTCGGACCACAGAGCGCGGGAGCGGTTCCAGGGCCGGCGGCCTACATGCGCGGTGGAGTGAGCGCCACGGTGACAGACGCCCATGTCGTTCTCGGAACTCTCACGGCGCAGCGGACTCTGGGTGGTGAGCTGAAGCTGGATTCCGATGCTGCTGCCGATGCGGTTCGAGACTCGGTTGCCCGCCCGATGGGAGTAGAGGTCGAGGAGGCCGCTGCGGCGATCATTCGGGTTGCGGATGCCAACATGGCGAGCTCCCTGCGAGTGATTTCCGTGGCCCGGGGGCTCGATCCGCGAACGATGACTCTGGTGGCGCTTGGTGGTGCAGGGCCCATGCACGGCTGCTCATTGGCCGAGGAGCTCGATATGCGAAAGGTTCTCGTGCCGGCGTATCCGGGGGTCACTGCGGCCATGGGATTGCTGCTGACGGCCTACCAGATCGGAAGAGCACACGTCTGAACTCCAGTCACGTTTCGGAATCTCGTATGCCGTCTTCTGCTTGAAAAAA
>CAXBQZ010000126.1:0-4630 GCA_963978055.1 uncultured bacterium | reverse complement strand
GGACCACAGTTTCGTCTGGTGGATCGAGGCAACGGTCGGCTCCGTCCCCGTCGATCGCGACGCAGTGCGCACATTCGCTCCTCGGCGCGAATGGCGTCGAACGACGGCTCGGTGATGAGCGGCCCGAACCGTTCGAGGATGTCGGCGGCGATGTGCCAGTGCGCCTTCTGCTCCCGGTCCGGCGACACCATCCCGGCAGCGTTGAGCGCCGCGACCTCCTTTCCGCCGACCTTGCGGGACCTCCCGGTCGGGCGCTTCATCCGTTCGAGCGCACGAATCGACGCGTGCGTGTAGGCGCGGCCTTCCGACAGGTCGTGCAGGACGGAGTAGACGACCGACGCCGGGTAGTTCAGCCGCCGGGTCGATGCCTCGGCTCCCGCGTGGCGCGGCGTCGGTACCTGGCAGTCGTCGCAGCAGGTGTCGTCCTCGACTGCCGAACGAGGCAGCGGCGCGGTGAATGTATGCCGCTCGGTCGGGCCCTCGGGGTTCGAGCAGCGGTAACGCTGACGCGGCCCGGCAGCGGTGTCGTAGGTGCCGTTCGTGTCGATACGCCAGCCGTCGTGCTCCTCGCGCCCGCACGTCGGCATCGCCACGGCTCGGTCGAGGATGTCGCGCGTCGATTCGGTCGCTGTCTCACGCGTCCGGAAGAAGTGCTGGTAGATGTAGCCGTCTTCCTCGTACCGGCAACGCCACAGGCGTGTCGTTCCCGACTTCAGCTCCTTGGTGCCGCGACTATGGACCTGAGACCGGGAGTGCCCATCAGGGCACGACGGGGACGGCACGGTCTTGTACGCCACGTGCACCCCCCATCCATTGAGCGGCGTGTGCCCGCGCGCTCAGGAAAGTAGTTAAGCACAGGGGGCTGACACTTGTGCCGCCATTTCCCCCACCTGTTGCCGTAGTGGTCCTGACCGGGAGGTACCAGGGCGCACCCACACCCCGATCTGGCGCGTCGTCACAACCCACAAGAATGCCACGAGGCGGTTCGCGATAGAGTAGCCACACGTCAGAAAAGCGATGACGGGGACACATTGCTCTGTGGGCAGCCATGAGCGATCCGGGGATGGTGCGAGCCCGGAGGGTATGTACAGAGTCAATATCACCCCACGAGCTGCTAGAAGATTCGGGAAACCGAGGTAGACCTAGCCTCTGAGGTAGCCGAGAGGGATGAGCACGCTCATCCAAGGAGGGTGGTACCGCGGGAACCGATGAGGATCGGAACTCGTCCCTCTGCAGCTCAACGCACCGGAGGACTGATGTACCGCCCCGTATCGCCACAGCTCGATCTGAAGTCGATGGACTATCGAATCTTGGAGTTCTGGCGTCAGGAGAATGTCTTCGCCACCTCTCTGGAGCAGACCCAGGGACGTCCGCTGTGGGTGTTCAACGAAGGCCCGCCAACTGCCAACGGCAAGCCCGGTACCCACCACGTTGAGGCCCGCGTCTTCAAGGACGTATTTCCCCGCTACCGGACCATGAAGGGCTACCACGTACCGCGTAAGGCCGGTTGGGATTGCCACGGCCTGCCTGTCGAATTGGCCGTCGAGAAGGAACTTGGCTTCTCGGGCAAGAAGGATATCGAGGCATACGGCATCGCCGAGTTCAACGAGAAATGCCGTGAATCGGTTCTTCGCCATGTTGATGAGTTCGCAGCCCTCACTGAACGCATGGGCTACTGGGTCGATATGGGTGATGCCTACTGGACCATGGATCCGGAGTACGTCGAAAGTGTCTGGTGGTCCCTGGCGCAGATCTTCAAAAAGGGCCTGCTCGTTCAGGATCATCGGGTCACCCCGTACTGCCCACGGTGCGGTACCGGCCTGTCCGACCATGAACTGGCCCAAGGCTACGAGACGGTTGTCGATCCTTCGGTCTACGTCCGCTTCCCACTGGCGGCCGGCGCGCTGGTTGACCGCTACCCCGGCATCGCCATGGTGGTCTGGACAACAACGCCGTGGACGCTCATCTCGAACACCGCCTGTGCGGTCAATCCTGAGGTGACGTACGCGGTTGTGCGGGCTGCAAACGGAGAGATTCTTCTTGTTGCAGAAGCTCTTCGGGTGGAGGTGATCGGCGAAGACTCCGAGATCCTCGAGACCTTCCTGGGTGATTCTCTCGTGGGAACCGCGTATCTGCGGCCCTTCGATTCGGTGGTCTTCCCTGATACCCCAACCCCGGTACACACCGTGCTGGCCGCAGACTTCGTCACGACCGAGGACGGCTCGGGAATCGTTCACGAGGCCCCAGCATTCGGTGCCGAGGATCTGGCCCTATGTCGGCGCTACGGCCTGCCGGTCGTCAATCCCCTGCTTCCCGACGGCACTTTTGAAGCAGACCTTCCACTGGTCGGAGGTTTGTTCTTCAAGAAGGCCGATGAGGTGATTGTCGAGGACCTCGCCAGACGAGGACTTCTCTACCGGCACTTGCCCTACGAGCACACGTACCCGCATTGCTGGAGATGCCACACCCCGCTGGTGTACTACGCCCAGCCGTCCTGGTACATCCGCACCACCGAGATCAAGGATGCCCTGCTACGTGAGAATGAGGCCACTGACTGGCATCCAAACACCATCAAGTGGGGTCGCTACGGAGATTGGCTCAACAACAACATCGATTGGGCGCTGTCACGCAGTCGCTACTGGGGCACTCCCTTACCCCTGTGGCGCTGCGATGACGGCCACCTGACCTGCGTTGAGTCACGGGCCGATCTCAGTGCACGCACGGGTCGAGACCTATCAGAACTCGACCCCCACCGACCATTCGTTGACGAGGTCACCTTCCCCTGTCCGCAATGTGCGGGCACAGCCGCCCGAGTACCGGAAGTGATCGACGCCTGGTACGACAGCGGAGCGATGCCATTTGCCCAGTTCGGGTATCCGCATCGCGGTCAGGATGAGTTCGCGACTCGCTATCCTGCGGACTTCATCTGCGAGGCAATCGACCAGACCCGTGGGTGGTTCTACACGCTGATGGCAGTTGGAACCCTCGTCTTCGACCAGTCCTCGTACCGCACGGTGCTCTGCTTGGGTCACATCCTCGACGAAGAGGGCCGCAAGATGAGCAAGCACCTCGGCAACGTGCTTGAACCGATTCCGCTCATGGACGACCACGGAGCCGATGCTGTGCGGTGGTTCATGCTGGCCGGTGGATCACCCTGGCAGGCTCGGCGAGTCGGACACGGCACGATCCAGGAGGTCGTACGCAAGACTCTGCTGACGTATTGGAACGTGGTGAGTTTTCAGGCGCTCTATGCGCGTGAGTCGGACTTCGAACCGGGCGACCCGCCGGCGATTGCAGAACGGCCGGCCTTGGACCTCTGGGCTCTGTCGCAGGCCCATCGGCTGGCCCGTGATGTCGACGCTGCGCTCGAGGCCTATGACACACAGCGAGCCGGCAGACTGCTGTCCTCATACATCGATGATCTGTCCAACTGGTACGTGCGTCGATCACGTCGTCGGTTCTGGGCCGGTGATCCCTCGGCATTGTCCACACTTCATGAATGTCTTGAGATCGTCACACTCGTGATGGCGCCGTTCACACCGTTCATCACCGAACAGGTATGGCAGGACCTCTTCGCGGCAACCAACCCGGAACTCCCGACATCTGTCCATCTGGCCAGTTGGCCGGCAGTCGACGAATCGCTGATCAGCGATCAGTTGTCCGAGGACATGGCCCTGGTGCGACGCCTCGTCGAGTTGGGCAGAGCGGCGCGTGCCACGTCGGGTGTGCGTACACGTCAGCCCCTTGGTCGTGCCCTTATCGCTGCCCCCGGCTGGGACCGACTTTCTGATGAACTCCGAGCCGAGGTTTCCGACGAGTTGAACTGTGGTGAATTGCTGTCACTGACGGGTACCACATCGGATCTGGTCGACGTGAGTGTGAAGGCGAACTACCGAGCACTCGGAAAGCGATTCGGTAAGAACACCCCGAATATCGCCGATGCGATTTCAGCCGCGGATCCGGTCGAACTCGTTGCCGCTCTGCGTAGCGGGAATGCCTGCGTCACGTTTGAGGGTGAGGTCATCTCAATCGGTGACGATGATGTCGTGGTCACTGAGACACCGCGACATGGCTGGGCGGTTGCCAGCGAGGCGGGTGAGACGCTTGCGTTGGATCTCAATGTCACCCCAGAGTTACGACGCGCAGGCCTGGCCAGAGAAATGGTTCGACTGATCCAGGACAGTCGCAAGAGCTCGGGATTCGAGGTGTCCGACCGCATCAGCTGCTGGTGGACAGCCCAAGACCCGGATCTGGCTGAGTCCTTGCGCGAGCATGGCAAACTCATCGGTGGCGAGGTTCTGGCAACAGTCTTCACCGAAGGCGAGCCTTCGGTATCAGTGGACTCAGACTCAGTGGT
Source organism: uncultured bacterium (assembly GCA_963978055.1). Classification (GTDB taxonomy): domain Bacteria; phylum Actinomycetota; class Actinomycetes; order S36-B12; family CAIYMF01; genus Longivirga. Next base: position 273 of record CAXBQZ010000126.1, on the reverse strand, counting down.
GACGGACGACGAATTCGGCCTCATCATTCGGATACGTCGCAGCAGCGTCTAACCGTGAAAGTCGAAGGGCCGACCAGATCACTGGACGGCCCTTCGAATGATTGCTACTGGGCTGGCGGGGTGTATGGATTCGGCGGCGGAGGTGGCGGCGTCGAGGACGGTCATTCTAGGAGTTCAGATCGCGCAACGCGGCGCGCCCTGTCCACAACGCGGCGGCGGCCGCCAGCGCGGCTCCGCCGATGGCCACCACGGGCAACGCCGGCATGCCGAACC
>CAXBQZ010000125.1:0-4672 GCA_963978055.1 uncultured bacterium | reverse complement strand
ATCGAGGATCCACGCGCGGTTGCGAAGTCCGGTCAACGGGTCGTGGAATGCCCGGAAAGCAAGAAGATCACGAGCCTCGCGCTCATCGGTGATGTCCTCAATCTGCAGCAGATACACATCATGTGGCTCACCGGCTGAGGGCACACGCGCGATCGCGGTACGAGCCCAGAGCTCGACTCCGTCGGATCGGACCAGTCGTACCTGCTCAACAAAACTCTCCAGCTGTCGATCAACCATCTGGATGCCGAGTTCACGCACATGACTGATCGAATCACCGTGCACGAGCTCGTCAATGTTCTTGCTGAGCAACTCTGACTCGTCGAATCGCAGCATCGTGCACAGCGACTGATTCACGACGATGAATGATCCGTCCAACCGGGCAATTGCCATACCGATTGCGGCAGATTCCATGCTTGTTCTGAACAGACTCTCCGAACGTTCCAGAGCCAGACGAGAGTCGACCGAGTCCTGTATGTCACGAAGGGAGACGATGCCGGCAGCTGCGACTTCCTCCGACGATGAGCCTTCCACCGTCTTGGCAGCAGCACTCATCCAACGCCAACCACCTGCCGAGGTTGCAAACCTGATCTCAGCGCTGGCCGCGATATCCGGAAATCTCTCCGCGGCGGAAATTAAGGCAGCGGCCTCAACTCGATCATCAGGGTGAATGAAGTCCGCAATAGGCCTGCCCACGACATCGTCAGGTGCCTGACCGAGCACGCCATGTAGTGAGGGACTTGCCCAACGGATGGTGCGATCGTCACCTACGTGCTGGAGAACGACGTCAGCAGAGTTCTCTGCCAGAAGCCGGAATCTCCCCTCCGATTCCTCAAGTGCATCAGCAGCCGAGAGTCCACGGAAGTAGAGGGCAAGGGCCGAGCCCGCCAACAGAATGAGGCCAAGGAGCAGCATTCGGCGCGCATTGAGATCAATACCGAAATCAACCCCGGGGCTCGCGGTGATTGTGAGCGTCTCGCTTCCGTACGCCACTGACGTACTTGCGGGCCTCACCCCGAAATCCAATGCGGGCTCTGTGGCGCCAAGCTGGGCGGCCCGCCGTGGATGCGGGTTTGCCGCCGACGGCTCCAGGGTCAGGTCAAGACTGTATTGGCTGGCCTGAGCGCCGAGCGAGTTTCCAGCCGCGCGCAAGAACAACGCGGGCAAGGATTCGGCGACCGTGAGAATCTGGGGCGGGGAGCCAGCCGCTACCGTCTGCGGACTGGCATAGATGGCGCTAAGCCCTGCCTCATTGCCACCGGGTAACAGACGAAAGCCCAGCAAGGTCTCACGCGAAAGTTCGTTGATAGTGGCGCGATCCGTCGGTGCATTTCCCAGTTCAGCCGCCAGCCATGGGGCTGGGTCTCCGGACTTCCCAATCACATAGCGCATCACATAGCCGGATTGGCCACGCTCAAGCAGTCCGGCCGCGGCCAGTCCAGGGCTACCAGACACGACTGGGCGCAGCTCGCGGATGAAGCGCTCCTCAGTCGTCCAAGGAACCAGCGGCGGGGTCGAATACCGCGCCGAATACTTGGTCTGGTCTGCCGTGGAAACCTCGAAGAATGAGTCCGAAACACCCTTGCTAGCGGCGATCAACGCCTGCTGCTCCTGATTGGTCCACGAAATCAGAAAGCCGAGGGATGCCAATGCGGTGGCAGCGACGATCGCGAACGCCAGCGGCCAGCCCCGGGTGTTGACCACCCGCTTCCGTCCAGCAAAGAGCCAAGAACCGGCCAATAGCGCCGCAACCACCGTGGGAAGCATCTGCTGTGCAATCCAGCGCGCGGACACTGCCTCTGCATTGACGAGATCGTCAACACCGGTGGCAAGAAACGCTAGGACGAGGAGCGCACCGACAGTCGCAAGGAACCGAAGCCAACTTCGCCCTCCGCCCCTGTGCGACAACAGATATCGGAAGATGCCAGCTACGGCGAGGCTGAAGCCAAGGGCGACTGCGAAATCAAGGATGAGATCGGGGTCAATGACCGGTTGAGCCAGAATAATCGCCAGCCCGACTCCTGCACCGAGCACCGTGGCTAGGCACACCTGCCAGGAAGCAACAGAAAGAACCACGATAAAAACAAAGATGTCTGTGCGCACATCCCGGTTGGTAACCAGCGGCGGCCATTGGCTCACACCACCAGCGATAAAGCCGATGAGCGGAAGCCAGCGATGATCAACGGCGGACAACAGTCCGGTTCCTGGGCCGTTCCTCCGGATCATCGCAACCGCCAACCCCGAAGACGACTATGCCGCGGCCTTATCAGCCTCAGCAGCCCTTCACATTCTTGGTCACGGCAGACGTTCCCGTGGCAAATGCACCGGTGGAGAGCCATAGCGTGGATCGAGTGAAGTAGTTGTACGCCGTGGGCGCAGTACAGGTAGCAGACCCGGACGCCTTGGTGGCACCGATACAGACCGCGTAGCAATTGCCCGTCACAGTCGCGGACAGCACATTGGCCTCTCGGGTACATCCGGCGGGTGCAGCGCCACTGATGACGATACTCGAGGTCGTTGTGGGGCAGCGCCATACCTCAACCTGAAGGTAGACCGTTGCCGCCGGCGTGCTAGGGGAGCCCGTGTAAGACCCGGTGCCCGCTACCGAACAGGTGTAGGTCTTGCCGCTCAGGGAGCATGTTGGCGTAGCAGTTGCCGTAGCAGTCACGGTTCCATAACTGACGGCCCAGGCCGGAGCGGCCCCAAACAGGACCAGAGTGAGAGCGGCAATCACACCGACGACGGCGCTTGACCGCTTCGTCCTTGTGCTGTCTGCCGTTGATCTCATACGTACAAGACTACGCTTCGTCCACCCCGATAACACGTGGAGTAACCCCTAACGGAGCATTCTTGAATGAGGTGTGAGTCTGCGCAAAGGGCATACTGGTCACACCGTCACTCACCGTGAGATTTGACCTGTGAGCATCTGTGACATCATCCGAACGGATGATGGATTGGTTGGCGATGGCCCCGGAAACTACCCATAGTGACCGTCCGGTATTTGCTTTTTACGGCTTTTCCGCGGTATGTCTGAAGCGGTCGACCAGAGTTCACAGGGCTGAGCGGTCAAAAATCAGAATCTTTCCCGGTCTGGTCACAGTGACGTGCGTCTCATCGGTGTCAGACACCGCCACAAATACCGTGTTGTCCGGTCCAAACGTAACGTCGTAGACGCCCGTGCCCGCCAACTCGATGATGCGCGCGTAAGTGCCGTCAAGATGCACGCGGAACACTGCCTCACCGAAAGCACTCGCCACCCAGACAGATCCATCGTCGGCCACTGAAAGCCCGTCGGGTGTCGACCCGATGGGCAGCTTGATGCGATTGATGACCCGAGCGGAAGGCACGTCGATGATGGCCAATCGATCGGCAAACGTCTCCGACACAACAAGTGTGTGATCGTCCAGAAATGCCATGCCATTAGGGAAAATCAGGCCGCCGACAAACTCAGAAACACCTCCCTGGGGGGATACCCAGTAAAGGGAGGATGGTGTTGGGTCCTCGACGTCTGGGTTGTAGCCGTAGCCACCGATCAGTGCCCAACCTCGACGATCGGTGATCATCTCGTTGGCTGGATGATGCATCAGGTTCGACAGATCAGCATGAACTTCACGTCGGCCATCCAACGTCATCTTCAGGATCCGTCTGTTCTGGCCATCGCAGATCAGAAGTTCTTCGGCAAGCGTCCAGCCGAGACCCGATGGGCCGGTGTCGAACGCAGTCACCTCGTGCAGACCACCGTCAGGACTCCAGCGATACACCGCCCCGCCCAAGATGTCGGAGAACCACAGTTGATCATTGCGCCAACGCAAGGCCTCGGGGAACGCGAAACCCTCACATGCAATTGTGGGTGAGTTCATGGAGCCACTATGCCAGCAATGCAGAACTGCGCTTCGCTATCGTCGCGATAACGATTGGAGATTCCATGAGCCTACCGATACCTGGTGACGGCCCTTCCCGCTCTCGCGCACCTGAGCGTCATGTCGGTCACCGATCAGGCTGGCTGCGCGCAGCCGTGCTGGGTGCGAATGACGGGCTGGTCTCCACATCCAGTCTCATGGTCGGCGTTGCAACTGCCAGTGGCTCACAACCCTCTGCTGTTGTGGTGGCAGGTCTGGCCGGTTTGGCCGCTGGTGCCATGGCCATGGCCGCCGGGGAATGGGTGTCCGTTAGTTCTCAGGCCGATATTGAGTCTGCTGACCGGGCGACGGAACGACGTGAACTGTTGAGTGATCCAGGTGCGGAGAAGGAGGAACTCACCAATATCTACGTGAACCGCGGACTATCGCGACAGCTTGCCGAGCAGGTGGCAGAAGAACTCAGCAACAGACCCCTCGATGAACTTGTCGATGTTCATGCGCGGGATGAGCTCGGTCTATCTGAGATTCATGCGGCACGTCCCGGTCAGGCAGCATTGGCCTCGGCCCTGAGTTTCACCCTCGGTGGTTTGGTCCCATTTCTCGGCCTCCTGGGTCCATTTGAGGGAGCAGCAAGAATTGCCGTGATTGTTGGGGTGACGATTGTCGGCCTTACGATCGCCGGGGTACTCGGAGCGCGTGCGGCCGGCACAGCGTGGCCAAAGCCAACGGCCCGTGTGGTTTTCGGCGGTACGGCGGCCATGGCCGTTACGTCATTGGTTGGCCATCTGGCCGGAGTGGCCGGTATCTAGTCCGTG
>CAXBQZ010000124.1:0-4678 GCA_963978055.1 uncultured bacterium | reverse complement strand
TGGTCCAGCTCCCACTTCTTACGGCCACCGTCAAGCAGCCGAACATCCTGATGTCCGTACAGCTTGAAGTACCAGTACGCGTATGAGGCGAACCAGTTGTTGTTGCCTCCGTATAGAACAACGGTGTCATCGTTGGCGATGCCCTTGGCTGAGAGCAGGGTCTCGAACTGCTGCTGGCTCACGAAGTCGCGACGGACCGGATCCTGCAGATCCTGACGCCAGTCGATCCGGAGCGCGTTGCGAATGTGATTCGTATCGTAGGCGGCGGTGTCTTCATCCACCTCTACCAGTACGACCTTCGGGTCATCGATGTGGGCAAGTACCCAGTCGGCGTCTACCAGGACGTCGCTGCGGCTCATGGTTGTCTCCTTGATTGTTGGTTCTGGAAGAGTTCTGGGATGGGGGTTACGCGGACGTGGATGACCGGGCGAACAGACGACGACCGATCAGATACATCTCACAGCCCAAGCAGAAATTGAAGGCTGCATTCAGGAAGGCAGCAGCCAAGGCGGCCCCCACTGCAACGTAGGCGACGGTGGTGGCGCCGGTGAGCAGCGCGACCAATCCGACCAGTGCGAACAACAGGCCTACTGACTGAGCGAATCGAGGGGGGCGTGGATCCTCCAGCTCCGTCGGTCGTCCAAGCCTCGGTTGAACGAAGCGTCGGTAGATCGATCCGTACGGCTGTGCCTTGAGCCCGACAATTGCGCCCAGCGCAAAGACGATGGTCTGGGCCCCCAGAAGGACAAGGGAAATGAACGACGGAATCGTGAGCAGGGTTGCGGCAAGCACGATCGTGGTGAGCACGGCACCAAACCGGGGGCCACGTGCGTCAATCAGTTGAATGGGCGTCTCAACGGAAGGACGTGAATCGAGGGTGGTCATGGAAACTCCTAAGTCTCAGCACTGATGATGGGTGCGTCGTCCAGACATGGGGACCCATGGGGTGCCCGTCTGGTTAGGAGAGTCGACAGCAGCAGGACGAGACGCGGCAGAAATCAACTGCGCGACGCTTGATCAGGTCCACCGACTGCATGCCACGAGAATACCTGCAAACATTGCGATCACAGCCCTATGTCCACATTGTGAGACAGGAATCTCTACCTGCGAACACTTTGCAAAAGCAGCGCCGCGCAACTACATCACATGAGCGTGCCGAGAGCGGCGATCACATCGGCCTTACGCGGCGCCCCTGCAGCGCGTACCCGAATCGCCCCAGTCGAGTCGAGGATCAGAACCGTCGGGGTTCGACGGATATCCAGCCGTCGAACCAGAGCCAGGTGCGCCTCAGCATCGATCTCGATGTGATGTACTCCCGTAACCATCGCGCTCACCTCGTCGAGCACCACCCGGGTAGTGCGGCATGGGGCACAGAAGGCAGAGCTGAATTGAACGAGCGTGGCGGACGGTCCGAGCTCCCCACCAATATCCTGCGCGGTCAGCCGCTCACGTCCATGGTCTCGTTCCTCTCCTGAGTCAGCGCCCGCGATCGGGACGGCGCCTTCGAGTTCGGCTGGCAACTCGGTGGCCAGTAACTCCGGTTCAGGGGTTAAAGATCCAACCGAGCGCAGCCGCCCATCGGTTCGACGCCGATAAACACCGAATCCGGTGGCGAGCACCAGAATGGCAGCAAGAACGACGAGACCAGTCATGAACAGTTAACCCGCTGCCGTCGGATTGTGTTCCACATCCCGAACTGCATCCGATTCGGAGTCCAGATCCGCACCCGAAACGCCAACCGCCTTCATGGCCCAAACCCCGATTCGATCCGCGAGCTCTGCTGACGTAGCCGATTCCGCATGTGCAAAGTCGTCCAGCAGCCAGAGCGCAGTTCGGTCCTTGACGCCTCGTTCGACAGCACCGCGGCGTGCCCCGGCTTCGATGGACTCAGGATGCTCGATAGGAAAGTACGTGTCCTGACGGCCATGCACGATCAGAAGTGGGGTGGGAGCGATCAGAGCTGCCGCACCTGTCGGGTCAAGGGGATAGGGAGGTTCCCACTCATGTGGGTTCACGACGGTGCCAAAGCCATTGCGAAGCAGAGTTCGCCCAACCGAGCTGAACACTGCCCGGTGCAGCAGCCGCATTGGCTGGGTTCCCTGATAGAACCAAAATCCTGCCGAGGACACGCTCACAACGGCCGCCGGCCGGGTGCGATCGTCCGCCACCGCGGCCTGACGAAGGACGATAGAACCCCCCATTGAGAATCCGACGGTGATCACGTTGGGTGCACCCAGCCAGTAGGCCCACTCGATCGCGGCATCGATATCGGCAGGCTCATCCTTGCCCAGTGTGCATTCCCCTGACGATTCGGCATGTCCGCGGTGATCGAGGGAGATGACCGAACCGTGGGCAGAAAGTGCCGAGGCAATTCGACGGTTGTCCCCAATTGACCAGCTGCCAGTGAAGCCGTGGGAGACCACGTAGGTCGGGCGATCGGTGGGTACCCCACCAGTGCGAATCCACGGATCGCACACTGCGGAGATTCGCTCACCATCTGCGGTCAGGAGGGTCTTCCTGAGCCAGGGTTCGGGCAAGGCACCACCGTCGACTCCTCGGCGTGACGGGCGCAGGTCCATACGGCTATTCTTAACCCTGAGGATCCGCGGCAATGAAGCCCCCGGGTCCTTTCGTGTTTAATGAATGCACCGAGGCGAGGAAGGGAGCACACGTTGTCACATCTGCTGCTCCTCACGAACGCCCTGGTGCCCTCGGCAGAGATCCTTCCGGCGCTGGGGCTCCTCAACCACACCGTGCGGGTCTTGCCCGCCGAGGCAGTGGCACTGCTGGACGCGCCATCCTGTGACGCCATCCTGATCGATGGTCGCAGGGACCTCCCCATGGTTAAGTCCTTCACTCGACTTCTGCGTACCACCGGAGTGAACGAACCGGTGATCCTGGTGACCACAGAGGGTGCTCTGGTCGCGGTCAACGTCGAGTGGGGAATCGACGATGTGATTCTCGATACCGCCGGTCCGGCGGAATTGGACGCACGTCTGCGGCTGGCCATCGGTCGCCTGGGTCGAGATGACGATGCTGAGGCACCAGATGAGATCCGCAGTGGTGACGTCACCATCGATGAGGCCACATACACCGCCAAGGTGAACGGACGCATTCTGGATCTGACGTTCAAGGAGTTCGAACTGCTGAAGTTCCTTGTGCAGCATCCCGGTCGGGTGTTCAGCAGGGCACAGTTGCTCCAGGAGGTCTGGGGGTACGACTACTTCGGGGGCACGAGGACGGTTGACGTCCACGTGCGACGACTCCGAGCCAAGTTCGGTCCAGAGCATGAGGCCATGATCGGAACCGTGCGAAACGTCGGCTACCGCTTCATCGATAATCCCCCGCAGAACACGGGAGTCGACACCGACGTATCGGTGTAGCGGCCCGGTTCAAGGACCCAGTTGCATAACACCTATCGTTGAGTTGTGGACAACAAGGCCGCCGCGACGATCACGTGGGTGGTCAGACGACATCTGGACGACGCTGAGAGCAGTCGCGTCCAGCAGTTGGTCGACGTCGTCACCGCAGAGGATGGCATCGCCCCGCTGTCCGAGCATGTTCTCCTCCATCTTCAATACGGCGGCGATACCGACGTACGCCATGTACTGGCCTACTCCGGTGACGAGCTGGTGGGTTACGGACACCTCGATGTGACCGATGCAATCGCAGGATCAAGTGCCGAACTGGCCGTGATCCCCGGCGCGCGACGTAGTGGGATCGGGCACGCCCTGGTCGATCACCTGAGGCAGGAGTCCCCTGACGGCCGGCTGCGTCTATGGGCTCGAGGGGGGCAAAGCGGTGCCGTTGCCCTGGCCCAATCTCTGGGCTTCACACATAGCCGAACACTGCTCCGGATGCGGCGGCCCCTATCAGCAGACATTCCCGAACCTGTCTGGCCGGCGCGCACACACGTTCGCACCTTCCTTCCCGGGCTTGATGACCAGGAATGGCTTGAACTCAATTCCCGGGCTTTCGCCGACCTGCCCGATCAGGGTGGGTGGACGGTCGCCGATCTTCAGGTGCGGATGCGTGAGCCGTGGTTCGATCCGGCCGGATTCTTTCTGGCCATCGAGGACAACACCGAAGGGCATGAGCACATCGTGGGCTTCCACTGGACCAAGGTGCACGGATCCGGCGACCATCACCATGACCACAGCGAAGACCACCACGGCGAAGACGACCACCACGCACATGGCCATGAGCCCATCGGTGAGGTCTATGTCGTGGGCATCGATCCTGATCATCGGGGAACTGGGCTGGGACGTGCCCTAACTCTGGTCGGGCTTGGACATCTGCGCAGAGTGGGATTACCTGACGTGATGCTCTATGTGGATGCATCCAACACTGCTGCGATCGCCCTCTACGAGAGCCTTGGATTCCAGATCTGGGATCGCGATGTGGAGTTCAGCCTCAATGACACCAGCCGATCGGCGATATCTACCTGACTGATGGCCGGGAATTCGGGCTTAGGCGCATTCGGCCGCCTACTTGATGACTCGTTAACCTTCATCTGGCACTCTGTGGCCATGACGTCCAATTCGTTGATTCCGGCGACCAACGATCTCCCCCTGCCCGACGATCGGTATCTCGATCGCGAGCTGTCCTGGCTCGCCTTCAACGAGCGGGTTCTGGAACTTGCTGAAGACCCCGAACTACCCCTGCTTGAGCGGGCCAA
>CAXBQZ010000123.1:0-4748 GCA_963978055.1 uncultured bacterium | reverse complement strand
CTTCCTGATCATGGGTGACGTAGATGAAGGTGATGCCCACGTGCTCCTGAATGCGCTTGAGCTCGAACTGCATCTCCTTGCGCAGCTTGAGATCAAGTGCACCAAGGGGCTCGTCGAGCAGAAGTACCCGTGGGTTCATCACCAGTGCGCGGGCCAGTGCCACGCGCTGCTGCTGACCACCGGAAAGCATCGACGGACGGGCATCGGCGCGGTGGGCAAGCTGTACGAGTTCGAGTGCCTCGTTCGCCTTCGCGCGCCGCTCTGTCTTGCCCATACCGCGCTGCTTCAAGCCGAATGCGACGTTGTCGATGATCGATTTGTGCGGGAAGAGGGCGTAGCTCTGGAACACGGTGTTGACGTCACGCTTGTATGGGGGAATACCCACGGCATCCGCGCCGCCGATAAGCAGTTCACCCTCATCGGGCTGCTCGAAGCCGGCGATCATTCGCAGTGACGTGGTCTTGCCACAGCCCGAGGGGCCGAGTAGGGAGAGGAACTCACCCTTGTGGACCTGCAGGCTCACGTTGTTGACCGCGGCTACGTCCCCGAAGCGCTTGGTGATCCCACGGAACTCGACGTCGTACTCATTACCGTCTGGCATTCAGTGAGACCCCATCAGTTACGCGCCACTCCCCGTCGAGTGGTGGTCACGGCAGGCTAATCAGAAAACTCTGCTTTGGTCAACGCGCTCAGCCGATCGTTTCCCATTTGAGATAGATCTTGGAAAACGATCGGCTGAGATTTTCGTGCGTGTCTAACTGGTCAGATACGTACCGACCGACACATGCGTCACCTCTGCGGCACCTTGCACGCGGCGTTCAACGGTGCGAACGACGGACCCGCCTGTCGCACTTCCTGGACCGAGTTGAGCGCCTCGCGAAGTGAGTTGATCCACTCACCTTCGTGCTGCCCGACGAGTTTCACGCACCACGCGAGTGCCTCAGCGCGGGAGCGGGCAACGCCAGCATCCACGAGCGTGTCGAGCACCTGCCGCTCGGGCTGACGCAGGCGGGTCATGGCCGGTGTGGCCTGATGGGTGAACAGGGCTCGGACGTCCCCGGCCTGTGCACCCCAGGAGACTGCACGCTCGTACGTGCGCTCAAGATCGCTGGCAATGGCGATCCGCTCCTCGCGGGTTTCCTCACGGAACCGTTTGATCCGACCCTCGGCCGCCGACTCGGCATCGACATCGGCGGGGATATCGCTCAGATCGAGCGTCCCGATGATGGTGATCTCGTCTCGGTCGATGGCGAGTTCGGGTGCTGTGATGAACCAGGTGGCGGGCAATCGCCCGGCCAGCCAGCCCTGCACTTCATTCACGGGAGCCGCGACGGGCTCCGCGGGACCCCGACCCCGCTCCCATGGACCGCGGCCGCCTCGGCGAGGTCTGTCCGGCTGTTGATCATTCTGATGTGGTCTCATGACCATCCCTCCGCTGTATTTGTAACAATGTAATCATGTAATCACAAGGGTGGTCGGATTATTCCCCAATGACGGATTACCCACCAAACATTGGGTTTCGGGTCGAAATTGCCCCTAGACTCGGGTCCGGTTCCGGGCAGACTCGGAATCACCCGCAACGGATGTTCTGTGTGCCCCCGCGTGGGCGACGTCCGGATATGTAATGGAGAGATTGTGAGCTTCGGTCAATTCCTCGAGATCCTGCTGATCACCTTCCTGATGATCTGCTACTTCATGGTTCTGTTCACCATCATTGGTGACCTGTTCCGCAACCACAATTCAAGTGGCTGGGCCAAGGCTGGTTGGATCATCGGTCTGATCTTCCTTCCGCTGATCACCGCGCTGATCTACGTCATCGTCAACCACAAGGGCATGGCTGAGCGTCAGCAGGCGACGGCCAAGGCCTACGAGTCTGCTCAGGCTGAGTACGTCAAGAAGCTGGCTGGTACCGCTTCACCGGCTGACTCAATCCAGACTGCATCGAACCTGCTTGCCTCGGGTGCCATTACTCAGGCCGAGTTCGATCAGATCAAGGCCAAGGCACTGGCTGGCTGATTGATCCACCGTGGCCCGGGCCGCGACACATCTTCGATGCTGTCGATGGCCCGGGCTACTGCCTTGTAGGGGCAGCGGCTAGATTGCTGCAGGCTTGATGGTTGCTCAGGAGGGTATTGCGATGGCTCGACAGGCGTTCTCAGCTCCGGGCACCCCGCCACCGGCTGGGCCGTACTCACCTGCGGTAAGGATCGGCTCGATCATTGCCGGGTCTGGCCAGGTGGGAATCACCCCTGCTGGCGAGGTGCTCGATGGGGTTGTCGCGCAGACCCGTCAGGCCTTTACCAATCTGCTTGCTCATCTGGCCAGCGCCGGGGCAGGGGCGCAGGATGTGATCTCTGTCCGCGTCTTTCTCACCGAGGTCGAACATTTCGCCGCGATGAACGAGGTCTATCGAGAGTTCTTCACCGAGCCCTACCCCGCTCGCAGCACGATCTACGTCGGATTGCCGCCGGGACTGCTGGTTGAGATCGATGCGCTCGCCGTGGTTGAGAATTCGTGATCACGATGACCAACGACTTGCTGCCCTGGCGTCACGCTCGCGCACTTTCGCGTCTGCCACATGAGTTCAAGGGGGCTCTGGCCTGGCGTGGTGACGGGGCGCATCGGGTGGGCTGGACGATCGCGGAGGCGGCTGAGACTCCACTGGCGGTGATCCGTGAGTCTGCGCTGATTCACAATGCGGCGCGGATGCGCGACTACTGCCAGAACGCAGGCTTCCTTCTTGCGCCCCACGCCAAGACCACCATGTCTCCCGAACTGATCGAGTATCAGGTTCAGACTGGTGCCTGGGCATTCGCGGTCGCCACCGCGTACCAGGCGCGCCGGGCGATGGACTTCGGTGCGCGGCGCATCATGCTTGCCGCCGAGGTGATCGACCACGAAGCCCTCATCGATCTGATGCAGCGTCATCAGGACGGTCGATGCGACGACCTCATGTTCTTCATCGATTCTGCCCGCGCACTTGATGCCGTAGGTCAAGCGGCTGCAGTGGTCTCACCGGACTATCGGGGGCACGTTCTGATTGAGCTTGGACATCAGGGTGGACGTACCGGAATCCGCGGAGTGGATGCGGCTATCGCCCTCGCTCGTGCAGCACATGATGTGGGCAATGTGCATCTGCGCGGTGTCTCAGGCTATGAGGGCACAGTTCCAGGTATCCGCACCGAGGAGGGGCTGGCGCGGGTGGACACGTTCCTCGACGAGCTCCGCGACTGTGCTCTTGCGGTTCAGCCGTTGCTGGCTGATGACGCCTTGGTGACGGTCGGCGGCAGCATGTACCTCGATCGGGTCGCAGATCGGCTGCGCGAGCTTCCACTACAGGGTCTGCCGGTGGCTGTGCGAAGTGGGTGCTACCTCACCCATGATCATGGCCTCTACGAGACGGCAAGTCACACGACCCCACTGCCAACTTGGCAGGCCGGCATCGAGGTGTGGGCCCGCATCATCTCGGCAGCCGAGCCGACTCTGGTGATCGCAAATGCTGGCCGACGTGATCTCTCCTACGACCAGGGGCTGCCGATGGTTGTCAAAGTTATGGCGGACGGCCGGTCCGCACCCATCAGTGGGCCCACCGTGTTTGCCCTGAGTGATCAGCATTCCTGGATCAGGGATGAGCAGGAGCACCTGAGCACCGGTGATCTCATCGGACTCGGTATCTCGCACCCCTGCACCACCTTCGACAGCTGGCAGGTGTTCGCGGTTGTCGACAACAACGACGTGGTAGTCGGAGTTTGCTCGACGTACTTCTGACGGACGTCTACTCTGTTGATATGACTGATGTTCTCGGTGTCTCACATGATGTGATCGCCCGCGCCAAGCATGATCTTGCTGCGGCCTTTCGTGCCGCTGCCATGCATGGATTCAACGAGGGGATCGACAATCACTTCTCGCTGGCTGTACCTGGCCGTACCGATCTGTTTCTGTTGAACCGGTTCGGCCCGCACTGGTCGGAGATGACCGCCGATGACATCATCACCGTCGACTTCGACGGGAATGTCGTTGATGGGCACGGCCACTGGGAGGTCACCGCCTTCATGATCCACCGCGGCTGCCACCGCGCCCGCCCGGATGCCCAGGCTGTGTTCCACACCCATATGCCATACGCCAGCGCACTGTCGATGACGGCCGATGGGCTCAACACGCGCATTCATCAGAACTCGATGTACTTCCATAATCGGATGGCACGCCTGGCCTATGGCGGTTTTGCCGAAGGTCCATCCGAGGGTGATCGCATTGCAAGTGCGGTCACCGAGGGGGCGATCCTGGTGATGCTCGACAATCACGGGGTCATCGTGATCGGCAATGACGTGGCCGATGCTTGGCACAAGCTCTACTTCCTTGAGCAGGCAGCGCGACTGCAGGTGCTGGCCCAGTCCACGGGCAGCCCGCTGATCGAGGTGTCTGAGGAGGTTGCTCAGCTCACTGCCGACTCCTGGCATCGTGAGGCCGAGAACGCTCCCCAGCTATTCGCTGCTGTAAAGCGTCAATTGGGCTGGCTCGACGTCAACTTTGACTAGCAGTCTCGTCGCTGGGTGCATCGACCACGTGAACACGCACTCCGGCCTGACGCAGATATTCCAGTTCGGTGGCGTCTGCACTTGAGTCGGTGACGAGGTCGTCGATCACATCTACCGGTGAGATGCGAGCCAAGAGCGTTCGTCCGATCTTGGATCCGTCAGTCACGACGATGATGCGCTTCGAGCGCTGGATCATCATGCGATTGGTGTGAG
>CAXBQZ010000122.1:0-5007 GCA_963978055.1 uncultured bacterium | reverse complement strand
TGTCACCCTCGTACTTCGCAACCAGCGCAACAGTCTGAAGAGACTGCATCAGGCTGCCGGGGTTGAGGCGGCGGAGCATCATGTAACCCCCGGTGATGACAAGCTGATGGAGCTCACCGGAGCAGTGGCCCTCTAGTTCACTGTTGGCACCACGTCCGGAATCGGATGTGGTGCCACCCGGAAAAATCTGGCGAGCAGGGGTACTACCAAGAGCACCGGTACCAAGGCCGCGAATGCCCAGCGCAATCCGACGCCTTGGGCAATCCCGCCAATGAGTGGAGCCCCCACAACAAACCCGACGTAATTGAAGACATTGACTCGCGCGACGGCGACTCCACTTGAGGTCGGATCATGTGACGCTGCGGCCGTGAACGCCAGCGGAATCGCCGGACAGATTCCAAACCCAAGGATCGCAAAGCCGATAAGAGCCACCGTGGCATTCGGGGCAAGTGCAATGAGCGCAGCAGCCCCCGCAGCGAGCAGGCCACCCATCAGCACAAGGCGCACCGGCCCGAACCGCCCCACTGTTCGATCAACCAGAATTCGTCCAACCATTGTCATGAGCGCGTAGCCACCATAGGCAAGTGCAGCCACTTTCTCACCACTGCCCAAAGCATCGTTGAGATAGACAGCACTCCAGTTGGATGCACCGGAGTCCGCGATATAGACGCACATCAGCGCGATACCGACGAGCATCACCGGCCGCCAGATGATTCGCGCATCGGAGTTCACCACCGACGCCGGAGTGGGATGACCGGGTAGCAGGAATCGACCCACGGCGAGCTGCGCCGCCACAGACACCGCAGCAATGGCAGCGAAGAAGGCTGGCAGTGACATCAGGTCGGTGGCGATGGACGCAAGAATCGCGCCCACGAGACCGGCGAGGCTGAAGGCTGCGTAGAACGATGCGACGACACTGTGCCCCAGATCGTCCTGGATGCGAACCCCCTGAATGTTCATCGATGCGTCGACTGCCCCAAGACCCGCGCCCAGCAGGAGTAGGGCCATCAGCAGAAGTGGGACGGTGGGAGCCAAGCCGACGAGCACCAGCGACAGCGGAACCAGTGGACCCATGACGCGCAGCACCGGACGACTACCGCGCTTCTGCGATACCGCACCAGCCACCACGCTGCCGACACCGGCAACGATGGGAACCAGACCCACGAGCAGGCCGAGCTGTCCGTCACTGAGTTCGAACTTCGACTGCAGTGATGGGATCCGGGTGACCAGCGCAGCAAAACAGACACCTTGCACGACAAAGGCGATCAGCACCGCCAGGCGGGCTCGACGAAGGTCCATTCCCGAACGCTTTCATACGCTCGATCCGCCCGTCCGCAGATTCACGTCATTTCTCACATCTCGAGCGATTACGACTGAGTCGACGCGTTCCATTCAGCAAGCAAGGTGGACGATGTTCAGCCATGATCGATGGGTGCCACGACTACTCACCATCATGGGCTCCGGTGAAACGAGCCCGACCATGGTCACCCCCCACCAGCGAATCTTCAATGCACTCGGCCGCGATGTCCGGGCTGTTCTCCTGGATTCACCGTACGGATTCCAAGAGAACGCCGATGAGCTCACCGAGCGCGCACAGCAGTACTTTCGGGAGAGCGTGGGACGAGAGGTCGGCGAGGTTACCTTCCGCAGTGCACCACCTCGTGACCTGTCTGAGCACGCCACCCAGATGGCCGCACTCACGTCGGCTGAGTGGATCTTTGCTGGCCCTGGCAGCCCCACCTATGCGCTACGCACCTGGGCGGGCACGGCCGTTCCGGATGCGCTGAACCGTCGGCTCACCGAGGGCGGGTCAGTCACGTTCGCATCCGCGGCAGCGCTCACCCTCGGGCGATTCACGGTCCCTGTATACGAGATCTACAAGGTCGGACAGGACCCGCACTGGCTCAGTGGATTGGACGTGTTCGGCTCAGCGACTGGTCTGTCGGCGGCGATCATTCCGCACTGGAACAACGCCGAGGGAGGCACCCATGACACCCGCTTCTGCTGGCTTGGTGAGCGTCGCCTCGTAGCCCTCGAGCAACTCCTTCCCGACGACACGTTCATCATCGGGATCGATGAGCACACGGGCATCATCATCGATCTGGATTCCGGATCAGTTGAGATCGTCGGCAAGGGCACGCTCGTTGTCCGTCGCAATGGCCGTGAGTGGATTCGCCAGTCCGGTGAAACAACCTCACTTGCGGAGATCGCGACAGCCGGCTCTTCGTCGCGTACCGATTCGGCAGTGCCCGATACCTCGGTCAAGATAAGCCCTGAGGCCACCACTTCGGCGCAGACGATCAGAACAGCAGTTGACACCGGAGACACCACGACCGCACTTGCCCTCATCGCCGAGGCCAGTCGTCAGGCTGATGCGCCACAGGAACGCGCCCAGATAGCCGCCTGGATCTCCGATGTCGTGGCCACCCTGGGTGAACCCGTAGACGTAACGGCGACAGTGACCCCGTTGGTTTCACTGCTTCTTGAACTTCGTGCCACGGCCCGAGCAGATAAGCGGTGGGCCGATTCGGATTTGATCCGCGATGGGCTGGCTGCGGCAGGCATCGAGGTGCGTGATACACCTGAGGGTGTGCAGTGGGAGGTAACACGATGAGTGGGGCACCAATCGCCCTGGTGGGATCAGGTGAGTATCTGCCCGTCATGACGCAGATTGAGGGTGCGCTCATTGCTGGTCGAGCACCCAAGTACGTCCAACTCGCAACTGCTGCGGCACCTGAGGGTGACCAGTCGCTTGCGTTCTGGCACAAGCTGGGCCGGGAGCAGGCCGAGCGCCTTGGTGTGGAACAGGTGATCGTGGATGTACGCGATCGCGATGATGCCAACAACCCCGAGCTCGCAGAAATGATCGAGGGTGCCGGACTTATCTATCTCTCCGGCGGGAATCCGGCCTTTCTTTCGAACACACTCCGCGACACAGTGGTCTGGGAGGCGATCAAAGCTGCACACCAGGCTGGCTCCGCTCTCGCCGGCTGCAGTGCTGGCGCAATGTCACTGACGGAGTGGGCACCCCGGCCACGTGACTTCAACAGCGAGCACATCTCCGGACTTGGCTACGTGCCACACATCCGCGTGATCCCACACTTCGACAAGTTCGGCTCGTGGATACCGGACATGCTCCGCAACACGATGCTGCGGCTACCCGAGGGTGTGATGCTCCTGGGCATCGATGAAGAGACCGCACTCGTCGGTGGCCCACATGAGTGGATCGTTCAAGGTAACCAGTCGGTCTGGCATCTGGGCGATGGCAAGCGGGTTGAATACAAGAGCGGCAGTACGCTCATCACCCCGTAGTACTTCAGCTACTCGGATCGGCCCTTATCGTCATCAAGCTCGCGCAGGAACTCCTCGAGCTGTGCGGCAAGCTCGTCCCCGGACGGCAACGGCCCATCGGTGGCAAGTGGGAGTGCATTTGCAGCGCCGCGAACGATCTCGTCGTACTGCATCTCGAGGTCACGAACAGCTTGCTCGTTCTCGGCATTCCCGGCGAGCTGCTCATTGATCTCGCGCAAACTCTGTCCAGCCTTGAGTTCGAGCTCGCTCAGATCGAAGGACAGGCTTCCCGCCACACCCACCTCCTCCAGGAGTGCGATGGCTGCCTGCGGGAATGGCACCTGGGTCAGATAGTGCGGGACGTGAGCGGCAAAGCCCAGGGCAAGATGACCCGCCTCTCCAAGTGCAAGCTCGATCCCTCCGGCCAGATGACCGGGCACCTCAATCGCCCCCACGAATGTCGGTCGTCCTGCGACAAACGATGGGTCGGATGCATGGGCAGTGACACCCACCGGGCGGCTGTGAGGCGCGGGCCACGGGATCGCATTCATCCCGATGGAGCGTGATACCCCAAACCTCTCCACCAACTGCACAACGGCATCAGTGAAGGCGCGCCAGGCAAAATCAGGCTCGGGACCCGTGAGAAGCAGGAATGGAGTACCACGCTCATCCCGCAGTTCGTATAGCAGCAGTTCGGGGTACTCGAGCTCTGCATAGTGGTTCGTATCGAAGACCATACGCGGCCGGCGAGCGCGATAGTCAAAGAGCATGTCAATATCGAAGACAGCGATGACCCGGTGCTCACAGGTGTCGAGCAGATGCTCCACAGCGAGTTGGCGCGCACCACCGGCGTCAAGGAACCCGGAAAGTGCGTGAACGAGTACCGGCGAATCGGTATCGACATCGTCGGTCAGCACCTCGTACAGGCTTTCGGGCTTCATGAGCCTATTGTCCTCCAAATCGGAACTCCGAGCATGTCTTATGCGTCGGGTACACCATGACAACGTTTTCGACGTCCCCGGACATTCCCGTTGAGAGGAATGGATCTGCCGAGACCCTTCAACGTACGTCAACGGTCAGTCTGAGCCAAGATATGCGTGTGGAAAGTGCTGAAGACGAGCTGAACGGCGCTCCCGGGATCATGCTCGCTCCTGATGAGGATCCACCGTTTAGCCTGCCGGGTCGAAAGACTCTGCGCGCAGAGCTCTGGATCGTTCTGTGGCTTTCCATCGCTGCATCTGGACTGCGCTCACTCCTGTCGCTGATCGACTCGCTCACGCGGGGTGTGAAGTTGTCATCACAGTCCACCACGCTGATCACCACCTACATTGCTGATCGCCCGTGGCTCGACATTCTGTTTCAGATCACGCGGATCAGCCTGGCGCTGATCCCGGTCCTGCTGGTTCTGCACCTGCTCCGACGCGGTGGTGAGCGACTGACCGCCATTGGCCTGGATCTCACCGACTGGAAGCGAGATCTCGTTCGCGGTTCAGCGCTTGCGGCCATCGTTGGTGGAACTGGACTGGTCTTCTATCTCATCGCTTTCCATCTGGGCATGAACGTCCGTATTGCGGCGGTCACGACGAAGGACGCCTGGTGGACAGTGTTCCTGCTGCTTGCCTCCGCCGCCTTCAACGCGATCCTCGAAGAGGTCATCGTGCTCGCCTACTTCATCCACCGCACTGAGCAGTTGGGGTGGAAGTCGTGGCAGTCGGT
>CAXBQZ010000121.1:0-5013 GCA_963978055.1 uncultured bacterium | reverse complement strand
CTGCAGGATCGGTCACCGAGCGCGAGGTTCTTGGTGACTACGCCTCCTTCCTGCACGGCTTGGTCGACCTTCGGCGCGGACGTCCGCTCACCGTAGTTGTCGATGCTGGTAATGGGATGGGTGGCTTAACAGTCCCCGCAGTGCTTGAGGGCCTCCCGCTGACGGTTCATCCGCTCTATTTCGAACTTGATGGCAACTTCCCCAACCACGAGGCAAATCCGATCGAGCCCGACAACATGCGCGATCTGCAGAAAGCCGTATTGGCTCATAAAGCAGATCTTGGACTCGCCTTTGACGGAGATGCAGATCGATGCTTTGTCGTTGACGAGAAGGGGGGAATTGTAGATCCGTCCACGATCACTGCCCTTATTGCCGTTCGTGAACTGGCACGTGAACCAGGGTCCACCATCATCCACAATCTGATCACGAGTGCGGCAGTTCCCGAGCTTGTGCGCGAACATGGGGGAACCCCAGTACGGACGCGAGTCGGTCACTCGTTCATCAAGGCAAGGATGGCCGAGACGGGTGCGATCTTCGGTGGTGAGCACTCCGGCCACTTCTACTTCCGCGACTTCTGGAGAGCGGATTCGGGAATGCTGGCCGCTTTGCACACCTTGGCCGCACTGTCCGAAACTCCGGAGGGAACCACTCTGTCCAGTGTTCTCGCCGCGTACATCCGCTACGTACCCTCCGGGGAGATCAACACCACGGTCAACGATCAGGCAGGCGTGATCCACTCAATCAAAGTTGCCTATGGTGACCGTCCCGGAGTTGAACTGGATGAGTTGGACGGGTTGACCGTTTCTGGTCGAACCTCGACCGATCAGATCTGGTGGTTCAACGTTCGTCCAAGTAATACTGAACCCCTTCTTCGCCTCAACGTGGAGGGTCCAGACGTCGAGACCATGAGTGCAATCCGTGATGAGGCCCTAGCGATCATTCGTGGTGGTGACTGATGGCCCTTGACTCGTTTCTCGCTGAGGTGCTTGCCTGCCCCTGCGCAGTTCACTCGGCGGTACGAGTCCATCCAGATTGCGTTGAGTGCATTACATGTCAGAGCACTTTCCCCATCCGTCACGGAATCCCAGTGATGCTGCTCGATGACGCCATGCCGGGACCGCGAGGCATCGGTATTCCTGTCCATGAGGGGAGTGGGGAGTGATGGCCGACCTTCTGGACGACCAGGACGAGTTGGAGGCTGCTGACCCAGGTCAGATGCTCCGTGCCACGGCAGATGCGGGAGCGCAGGTTCGGCGGTCGGTCGGGTTGTGGAATCCATCCCTGCTCGATTCCGTTGTGGCCGATGGACGTCCGCGCTCAATACTCATCGTAGGAATGGGTGGTTCAGGGATCAGCGGTGATGCCCTGGCAGCCCTGTGTGGAAGTGGCTGTGCGATTCCGATTACGACGGTGCGCGGGTACACCCTTCCGGGCTGGGTTGGACCACTTGATCTCGTGATAGCGGTGTCCTGTTCCGGCACAACGCAGGAGACACTCACGGTGGTCGCTCAGGCAGCAGCTCGTGGTGCCCGGCTCATAGGCGTGGGCTCGCGAAACTCACCGCTGGAAGCCCTTGTTCAGTCTGCCCCCGGTGGGGTGTTCATTCCGATCGAGCCGGGTGGGCTCATGCCTCGGGCGGCGCTCTGGTTGATGCTCACTCCCTTGGTCCTCATCGCCGATGCACTGGATCTTGCGCAGTTTCCACCTTCGTCACTCGCGCAGGCAGCAGATCTTCTGGATGAGATCGCCGTGGAGTGCGGCCCGGCCTCACCGGCAGATGAGAACCGGGCCAAGCTCATGGCTGCCTCGCTCGCGGGGCGTCTGCCGATGGTCTGGGGTACCGGAGCGCTCGGTGCTGTCGCGGCGTATCGCCTGGCCTGTCAGCTCAATGAGAACGCCAAGATCCCCGTCGTGAGTGGCGCATTCCCTGAGGTCAACCACAATCAGGTTGTCACTTTCGATGGTCGGTACGCTCGAGTGGAATCCGACATCTTCCACGATCCAGAGATTGACGGTGCGGAGCCAACGCGTCTGCATCTGCTCATAATTCGTGACACCGGAGAGCATGAGCTGGATGGGCGTCGAGCTGATATCTCGACCGGTCTGGCTCGGTCGCGACAGATTCCCGTGGATACCATTCGCAGCGTCGACGAGCAGCCATTTGTTCGGCTCGCATCTACTATCGGTGTCATCGATTGGATCTCGGTGTACTGCGCGATCGTGGAGGGTGTTGACCCGACCCCGATCGTGCCGATCGTAGAGTTGAAGGAACGGATCAGTTGAGCACTGAAGGTGGTACGAAGGCTGTAGTCGCAGCCCTTCTGGCAAATGCTGGAATTGCAGTAACAAAGTTCATCGCCTGGGGAATGACCGGCTCGACCTCGATGCTCTCGGAAGCCATTCACTCTGTGGCTGACTCAGGTAACCAGCTGCTGCTTCTGATCGGTGGTCGCCGAGCTCGACGTGCGGCAGATGATGAGCATCAGTTCGGCTACGGTCGCACCCGATACGTCTACGCCTTTGTGGTGTCGATCATCCTGTTCCTGCTCGGTGGTCTGTTCAGTCTCTACGAGGGCTGGCACAAGATCCATGCACCGGAGCAATTGACTGATCCCACGATTGCTTTCGTTGTTCTCGGTATCGCCATAGTCCTGGAGTCGTTCTCGTTCAGGACCGCGATCAAGGAGGCCAATCACAGCCGTGGTCACCGCAGCCTTTTCCGGTACGTTCGTGACGCTCGTCAGCCTGAACTTCCAGTGGTCCTTCTGGAAGATGCTGGGGCACTGCTGGGCCTGGTCTTCGCGCTCTTCGGGGTGGGGATGGCCACCATCACAGGCGACGGACGCTGGGACGGTATCGGCGCCCTCGCCATTGGTTCACTGCTTCTGGTAATCGCCGTGTTCCTCGCAGTGGAGATGTCGTCCATGCTTGTGGGGGAGAGCGCCGTTCCTGAACAGACAGAGGCCATCCGCTCCGCACTTGCAACCGCACCTTTGGTTCGTCGGGTGATTCACCTGCGGACCCTTCATGTCGGGCCAGATGAGATTCTGGTTGCGGCCAAGATCGCCACGGATCCGGATCAGCGGGCTGGAGAGCTCGCATCCGCAATCGATGCAGCTGAGGAGAGCATTCGAGCTGCCGTGCCTGAAGCGAAGTACATCTTTATCGAGCCTGATATCGACTACGACGCGTAGTCGCGTGGGTTCGCGGAAATTCCGCATTAGTGGAAGAATGAAGTTGCCCTGCGGTGACGTCCCCCGCACTGTCACACCACCAGCTGGCGAAGCCTCGCCCTATCTGATGGTGCCTCCGGAGAGCCGGAACGTAGATCGGAGTTCGATGTCCGTCGATTACAAGGTTGCCGACCTGTCCCTTGCGGAATTCGGTCGCAACGAGATTCGTCTGGCCGAGCATGAAATGCCGGGCCTGATGGCGATGCGTGCACAGTACGGCGAGTCAAAGCCGCTTACCGGTGCGCGGATCACCGGATCACTTCATATGACTGTTCAGACGGCTGTCCTGATTGAGACGCTGACAGCTCTCGGTGCTCAGGTCCGTTGGGCTTCCTGCAACATCTTCTCGACGCAGGATCACGCCGCTGCCGCCGTTGTGGTCGGCCCACATGGAACTGTGGAGGCCCCGGCTGGAGTTCCCGTGTACGCCTGGAAGGGGGAGACCCTCGAGGAGTACTGGTGGTGCACCGAGCAGATTCTGATGTGGCCAGATGGTGGCGGCCCCAACATGATTCTGGACGATGGTGGGGATGCAACCCTGCTCGTGCATAAGGGCCGCGAGTTCGAACTGGCGGGCGTCGTCCCCTCACCGGATGCCAATGATTCCGAGGAGTACACGGTGATCCTCGGTGTACTCGCTCGCTCCCTCAAAGAAGATGCCAGCCGATGGACGAATATCGCGGCAGGAATCAAGGGGGTTACGGAGGAGACGACGACAGGTGTACACCGCCTGTACGAGATGCACCGTGCCGGATCGCTGCTCTTCCCAGCCATCAACGTCAACGACTCAGTGACAAAGAGCAAGTTCGACAACAAGTACGGCTGCCGTCACTCACTCGTCGATGGCATCAACCGTGCTACCGATGTCCTGGTTGGTGGCAAGGTTGCTGTGGTGTGTGGCTACGGTGATGTGGGCAAGGGCTCGGCTGAGTCTCTTCGCGGTCAGGGTGCTCGAGTGATCGTCACAGAGATCGATCCGATCTGCGCACTACAGGCAGCCATGGATGGCTACGAGGTGGCTCGTCTCGAGGATGTTGTTGAGCGCGCTGACATCATCATCACGGCCACCGGTTGCTACGACGTGGTCACGGTCGATCACATGAAGTCCATGAAGCATCAAGCGATTCTGGGCAACATCGGACACTTCGACAATGAGATCGACATGGCGGGCCTTGCGGGTGTTCCCAGCATCAAGCGCACCACGATCAAGCCACAGGTCGATGAGTGGGTGTTCCCGGATGGACACTCGATCATCGTGCTGTCTGAGGGTCGTCTGCTGAACCTGGGCAATGCGACGGGTCATCCGTCCTTCGTCATGAGCAATTCGTTCACGAACCAGGTGCTCGCCCAGATCGAGTTGTTCACCAAGCTCGACGAGTACCCGCTTGGTGTTCATGTGCTTCCCAAGCATCTTGATGAGATGGTTGCCCGACTTCACCTCGATGCGCTCGGAGTTCGGCTGACCGAGCTTTCGAAGAAGCAGGCTGAGTACCTCGGCGTTGACGTGGCTGGTCCGTACAAGTCGGATCACTACCGCTACTAGGCGCGAGAGCAGACACGATGGGTAAAGACGGGGTGGCATGAGCCAGCCGGTTCAGCCCGATGATTCCGCGGTGGGGCCGGGGGAATTCCCCCAGCTCTACCACGGGGCTGCGTCCCCGTTCGTCGATGCAGTCGAAGCCGGGGAGTCGCTGCGTCCTCAGCATTGGGGGTTGGCGGACGTCCTCGTGGCCCTGCTGCTGAGTCTGCTCATACCAAGTGTTGTCGTCGGTCTTCTGCT
>CAXBQZ010000120.1:0-5074 GCA_963978055.1 uncultured bacterium | reverse complement strand
AATCGGTGACCACAGCGGGATCTCAAGCTTTGCCTTCAGTGACCCGGAGGGTCGCTGGTTCGCCGTCACCAACTGAGGGGCCGGCCGGCCTGGTGCGCAAGAGCGAAGGACAAGGCGATTCTCCTCGACCACTTCATCGAGGTCACCGCTAATTAACCGACCGGCCTTGAATCCCGCGCACTTTCACCTCAGCCCTCAGAGAGCTGGGTGCGACGAGACAATCTCGATTAGGTCGCTCAGATGGTGCACATCCGCGACATTCGCCGTGACCAGTTGAGCACCATGTGCATGCGCCGTCGCTGCGATCATCAGGTCGAGGCTTCTCGCCGTGGCCTTTCGGCCAGCCCGATGTGTCGCAGCGGCAAGTTCGCCGTAACTAGCAGCGACCGCCGCGTCGATGGGCAACGGCTCGAAGTTGCGCAAGATCGCACTCAAGCGGGCCAACCGTTGCGCTCTTCTTTGATCATCGGGGGCGATCAGAACACCGAACTGCAACTCCGCGACGGATACGACACTGATCGCCAGGTCCCCCTCAAGTGGCGCCAGGTTTGAGGCGACGAGGATGCTCGTATCAAGGATCGACAGGGTCACCTCGACCACGGGTCCACAAGATCTCCAGCCCCGAATTCACGGCGCTCGGCATCCCAAGAGGTGTCGGTTGGGCTGTCGAACACGGCACGGACCCGTTCCCAGGTCGTCCACTGCTCAGCGCGGATCGGAACGATCTGAGCCACTGGGCGCCCCGCCACCGTCACCGTCGCTGGCTCCCCCGCCTCAACCTCACGGAGGATCTCGCTGGCATTCTGCCGCAGTTCACGCACTCCCACTGTGCTCATGCTGCCAAAGTAGCACAAGTGCTACTTCGCTCACCCACAGTGTGACCACCATGAAGCACGATGACGATGGGATGTGGACAACACCTACTCACGCCCCGGCCGATCAGCACGATCGGGACCTCGCGGCTTCACCATCAACACCGACAAAGGCGACGTATCAGGGCTGCAAGTTCAAAAAAATAAGTATGTCCCGGAACGTCCGATCAGGATGTCCCGAGACTTCACATTTGGTAGCGGGGACAGGATCCGTCGCAGGCTGCGCCTGCTCCTCCCAAATCCTGGCTCCCCCGTCGAGACAAATGAAATGACCCGGCGTAAGGCCGGGTCATTTCATTTGGTAGCGGGGACAGGATTTGAACCTGTGACCTCTGGGTTATGAGCCCAGCGAGCTACCGAGCTGCTCCACCCCGCGTCGATCGGGCTTACCCGACGCTGTGCCTCAACACTACGTCCGCAGCGACCGTCAGGGCAAATCGCATGTGGAGCGGGACGCAGAAGCAACAGTGATTCAGTACTGGCCCTTGATCACAAAGAATGAGCCGCGGATGGTTCCGGCCAGCTTGGACTTCTGCCGCGCGAACTTGAACTTCTCGGCCAACTCGGCCGGAACCTCCATCCCGTCGGAGAGTTTGAAGCCGACGGCACGCTTTCCTGCATCTTCCAAGGTGTAGAGCACGTTGATCGAAAGGCCACTTTCGTAGAAGACGTACGTCCACCGCACACCGTCCACGATGAATTCTGTTGCCTCAAGCGGCGTGGACTCGATAACGATGTCGCGCTCCTGCTTCAGCACTTTGGCGACGTATGTCACGAGCTTCTTGGCCTTGCTTGCTGGCTCGGTGGTGAACGTGAGGTCGTACTTGTTCTTGAAGTAGCGCGCCTCATTGGCTCGAAGGCCGGCAAGAGCATCAGCCGCCGGCGAGGACTCCACACCAACGGTTGACACATTCACAAAATCAACGACGTACCCCATGGCATCCTCCCCTTCGAAACGGCAGTTCGATCCACACTGCCGACTTACTCACCCTATGCCACCATCGAGTGTGCCCACTCGTACGGCCCAGACCAAGAACGGCTTCGCCCCTCGAACCTGCGAGCGGTGCGGGCGTCCCTTTGAGTGGAGAAAGAAGTGGGCCAGAGACTGGGAGCAGGTCCGCTACTGCTCCGAGCGGTGTAAGCGCGGATGAGGCGCCTCATCTTCGTCCCCTATGACCAGCTGAGCCTGTCGAGCGGCATCATGCGGACGGCAGATCCTGCCACTGACGAGATCGTGATGATCGAGAGCCGATCAATGCTGACCTCGCGCACCTGGCAGGCGAGTCGGTTGCACCTGGTGCTGTCTGCAGCTGCCCATCACGCGCAGGAACTCGAGCGCCTCAGGTTCACCGTTCACCGGCGTGAGGCGCTGTCAGTTGCGGCTGGCCTGAAGCAGATCATGTCCGAATCTCCGAGCACGGAGGTGTGGGCCACCGAGCCACGCTCACGCCCGCTGCGAAACACGTTGCGTCGGCTCAATGTTCAGCTGGTACCAGATGATTCGTTCGTCACTCCGCGCGAATTCTTCGACTCGTGGTCAGCGCACAAACTGCCCCTCATGGAGTCTTTCTACCGCCAGCAGCGCACACGCCTGAACGTGCTCATGGACGGCAGCGAACCTGTGGGAGGACGGTGGAATTTCGACGCCGATAATCGCCTGCCACCACCGAAATCCGGAGCATCATGGCCCACTCCCCCTCATCACGAATTCGATGAGCTCGACCAGCAGGTGTGGCAGCGCATCCTCGATCTCGAACTGCCGATCATCGGCTCACCACCGGACGGCACCTGGGCAAGCACGCGCGCCGGTGCGCTGCGTCAACTGGACCACTTTCTAAGCACGGGTCTTGCCGGCTTCGGTCCCTACGAGGACGCAGTACCGCGCGACTCATGGTCGGTCAACCACTCACTGCTGAGTCCCTACCTCAACCTCGGACTCGTGGACCCAGCTGAGGTGCTCGAGGCAGCTCTCGCCCATTACCTCTCCCATGAGGATGAGATTCCCTTGGCCAGTATTGAGGCATTCATCCGTCAGCTCATCGGGTGGCGAGAGTTCGTCAATGGGGCGTACTGGGCCACCAATGATGACTACCTAACGCGCAATGAGCTCAACGCATATGAGCCGCTCCCACTTGCGTTCGACAATCCCGAACTCACATCGATGGCGTGCATCAAGGCCACCGTGGCCGATGTGCACACTCGCGGCTGGGTACATCACATTCCACGGCTGATGATCCTGGCGAATCTCGCCCTCACCGTGGGAGTCGACCCGCGCGAGCTGCTGTCGTGGATGCGACGAATGTTCGTGGACGCGGCCGACTGGGTCATGGTGCCCAACGTCATCGGAATGGGCACTCATGCCGATGGTGGCGTGATGATGACCAAGCCATACGCATCAGGTGGCGCGTACATCAATCGCATGACACAGCACTGCGGCGACTGCCCGTTCAATCCCAAAAAGCGCACAGGTGAAGACGCCTGTCCGTTCACCACGCTCTACTGGGATTTCCTCAGCTGCAATCAGGAGCAGCTTCGCCGCAACCCAAGAATCTCGGCTCAGGTATCAAGTGCTGGCAAACTCACGGACGGCCTCGAGGTACGAGAACGAGCCAACGAGATTCGAGCTCGCCTACGCCTGGGAACGCTGTAGCAGGATTCGTCGCCAGGACGTCTTACGCAGGAGCGACCGTGGCCGATGCAGACGGAGTTGGTGACGCCGTGGCCGTCGAGCCAGGACTTGCGATCTCCTTCTCGGCTGCCGAAATGTCAGCCAGCGCCTTCTCCAACCTCTTCTGCGCCTCGCCATAAGCGGCGAAGTCACCCTTGGCGAGAGCTGCCTTGCCATCGGAGTAGGCGAGGTTGGCAGCAGCGATGGCAGCCACCAGTTGCTGCTGAGCAGTCAGCGTCGAGCCACTGCCACCGGATCCGCCGGAGCCGCCGGATCCGCCCGAGCCACCGGTCCCACCTGAACCGCCACCGGCAGTGGTCGCAGTACCGAAGACGTCCGTCAGCGCCTGTCCGAGAGTGTTCTGGAAGGAGACCTTCGAGCCATACCCTGCCAGCACCTTCTGCAGCAGCGGGAAGCCCTCCGTGTTGGACGCCCGGATGTACACCGGTTCGACGTAGAGGACACCACCTGCGACCGGCAGCGAAAGCAGGTTGCCCAACTGCACATCGGAGCCACCGCGACGAAGCAGGGACAACTGCTGCGAGACCGTTGGATCGGATTCGAAGTTGTTCTGCACCTGTGAGGGGCCAGGAATTGTCGTATTGCTCGGCAGTTGCAGCACCTGGAGCTTTCCGTAATTCGGTCCGGGCTCTGAGTTGACTGCCATAAAGGCCGCAAGAGTCTGTCGGCGCTGCGGAGCGTAGGTGGTGGTCAACGAGAAGGCAGGATCCTTCATCGCCGGCATCTGCACCTGCAGGTAGTACGGAGGCTGAGCGGACGAGGGACGGGCTTTTGGATATTCAACACTTGTAAGGCTTCGAGGACAGCTGAGCCGGCACCGCCCATCCCTGCGCCTTCCTCAATTGTCACCAACGCATCATGGCTTTGTGCAACTTCAGCAAGCAATTGGGTATCAAGCGGCTTGGCCCAACGCATATTCACCACAGTGAAATTGAGAGATTCACCTACTTCTAGTGCGGGATATAGCAGGGTACCAAATGCGAGTATGGCGATACGTGCGCCACGTTGGCGGATTTCACCTTTTCCAAAAGGTAGGGCATGCAACTCAGGTTGCACTGGGACACCGACGCCAGCGCCTCTGGGATAACGCACGGCTACACAGTGGTCTTGCTGGTAAGCCGTGGTTAATAGTTGTCGGCACTCATTCTCATCTGCGGGGCATGCAATGCTGACATTTGGAATACAACGCAAGTAAGGAATATCAAATACGCCTGCATGTGTTGCACCGTCAGCACCCACAATCCCAGCTCTGTCAAGCGCCAAAACCATAGGAAGTTTTTGCAAGGCCACATCGTGGATCAACTGGTCGTAGGCACGCTGCAAAAAGGTGGAATAAATCGCCACCACGGGCTTGAGCCCTTCGCAAGCCAATCCGGCGGCAAAGGTCACCGCGTGTTGCTCGGCGATGCCCACATCGTGATAACGATCCGGGTATTGACGGTGAAATTCGACCATGCCTGAGCCTTCGCGCATGGCAGGGGTGATGGCGACCAAACGGGGATCGGCTTGGGCC
>CAXBQZ010000119.1:0-5146 GCA_963978055.1 uncultured bacterium | reverse complement strand
GTCCCACTGCACCCACTGCCTCGCATGCCGATTCACCGACGCCGGCAATCCCAACTCCGTCAGCCGATTCCTCCGCCGCGCCCATCACCTGGCCGAGTGGACCCCTGACTCCGGATCCGCAGAATGCCCGAGCGGACCTACCGATCACCTACGGCGATGGCTGTCATCTCACGCACTCAGACACGCTTTCGGGAACGTGTGTATTTGGTGCGGTCAACTCAGCAACAAGGATTGTCCTCATGGGGGATTCCCATGCGGCGCAATGGTTCCCAGCCCTTGAGCAACTTGCCAGAGTCGAGGGTTGGGCGTTGGTGAGTGATACCAAGTCAGGCTGCCCCGCACCTGACGTCACCATCTTCAATCGAGGGCTGAAGCGTGCGTACACCGAATGTGATCAGTGGCGACACAATGTTCTGTCGGCTATCACATCCCACAAGCCCGCCCTGGTTATCGCGGCGGGAACAAGAACCGAGTCCATTGTCGACCGATCTACGGGGCAGTTGATTGATCCCGCGAAGGCTGGTGCGGAGTGGCAATCCGGCTGGTCGCGGACACTCGATGAGCTGTCCAAGGCGGGCGTACCGGTGGTGGTGCTGAGAGACACTCCGTGGCCGGGTAAGGACATGGCCTCGTGTGTGGCCCAGAACATGAGCAACCCCAGCAGCTGCGATGTAACGCGGGCCGCATTGGACAAGCCTGCCTATGACGTCGATATGGTGCGTGGAATTGCGCTGGCACACGCAGTTGACCTCAGCAACATCATCTGTGACGCAGCTGCCTGCCCCGCCACCCGGGGCAAGTACCTCGTGTATCGCGATACCAATCACCTGACAGCGACGTTCGCCCGAGCTCTGGAGCCCTACCTCGCCAAGCAGTTGATACCGCTGGTGCACCCTCGCTAGAGGTTTCCGCTACTGCTTCACACTGCCGAGCAGCAGTGTTGCAATATCGACCACCTCAGCCGCGGGTGCGTCCATCCCGGCTGAACGAGTGGTCACTCCGTCATTGATCATGACGGAGCAGAACGGACATGCCACCGCGATCTTGTCGGCACCGGTGGCCAGAGCCTGATCGGTGCGAGTGAGATTGATTCGGGTACCGAGCTTCTCCTCCATCCACATACGCGCACCACCGGCACCACAGCAGAATGAACGGTCGGCTGACTTTTCCATCTCATTGAACGTCAACCCAGGAAGTGATCCGATCAGGTCACGTGGTGGGGTGTAGACCTTGTTGTGACGGCCGAGGTAGCACGGGTCGTGGTAGGTGACTGCGCCCTCGACGGGATTGACGGGTGTGAGACGTCCGTCCTTGACCAATGAGGCGAGAAGTTGGCTGTGGTGCACCACTTCGTAGTTGCCACCAACCTGCGGGTATTCGCGGCCCAGGGTGTTGAGGCAGTGCGGGCAGGTGACGACGATCTTCTTCGTCTTGATCTCGTTGAGCATCTCGACGTTCTGCATAGCCTGCATCTGGAAGAGGAATTCATTTCCGGCGCGGCGAGCAGGGTCGCCTGTGCAGGTCTCTCCTTCACCGAGAACCATGAACTGCACACCAGCGATGTTGAGGAGTTCGGCCACTGCCTTGGTGGTGCGCTTTGCACGATCTTCAAGTGCACCGGCACAGCCCACCCAGAACAGGTAGTCAACATCGTCCGGGATGACGTCCTCACCCTCCATACCGAAGACGCGGACCTCGAAGTCGACCTCCTCAATCCAAGCGTTGCGCTGTGAGGAGTTCATTCCCCATGGGTTGCCCTTGTTCTCCACATTCTTGAACAGGCCCGCAAGCTCACTCGGGAAGTCCGACTCGATCATGACCCGGTTGCGGCGCATGTCGACGATGTGGTCGATGTGCTCGATGTCGACCGGGCACTGGTTCACACATGCGCCACAGGTCGTGCACGACCACAGCACGTCGACATCGATGACGGCGTTGTCGGCCTCGCGTGATCCGACAAGTGGACGGGCATGCGCGTCCTGGACAGCCTGATCGAATGTGGTGATGTCGACGGGGACGGGGACGCTCGCTTTGTTGGCACCGGGGGAAGCCAGGTACTGGGGATTGGCCTTGGCGGCCAGATACGGAGCCTGAGCGAAGAGATTGTCACGCAGATCCATGATGAGGAGTTTTGGCGACAGTGGCTTCTCGGTGTTCCACGCCGGGCACTGCGACTGGCAGCGACCACATTCGGTGCAGGTGGCGAAGTCGAGGTTTCCCTTCCAGGTGAAGTCCTCGATGGTGCCGCGACCGAAGATTGCGTCATCGGCCGGATCTTCGAAGTCGATCTTCTCGGTGCCGGAGTACATCGGGAGCAGAGGACCGAGGCCATTGGGTCGTCGGGAGAACAGAACGTTCAAGGGAGCGGCAAAGATGTGCAGGTGCTTGCTGTAGAGAACAAGGATCGTCGTTGCGAGAACTGCTCCAAGTGACAGCAGGATGAAGATCGTCTCGATCCACTGATTGGCCGTCAGTCCCAACGGGGCAAGGAGTTTGCCCACCCACTCGGAGATGAACGCACCACTGGCGTAGGGGAAGTTGCCGGTGTTGATCTGCGCGCCGCGGTAGATGAACAGAGTGATCACGATGGTGGCGATGGCAATGAGGATGAGCCAGGCACCACCGGTATGTGATCCGTAGAAGCGGGATTCGCGGCCGATCTTGTGGGGGTTGCGGCGGATGCGAATGATCGTAAACACGACGAGGGCGATGAGCACCAGAAGGCCGAACAGGTCTTCCATGAACCCGATGATCGGCCAGGTGCCGATGATGGGGATGTGGAAGTTCGGATCGAACAGTGCACCAAATCCCTCGATGATGGTGAGGCCGAGGATGATGAAACCCCAGAAGGTCACAAAGTGAGCCGGGCCAGATGGTGACCACTTGAGAAGCTTCTTCTGGCCAAGCACCTCGACCAGTTCGTTCTGCAGCCGAACACCCTTTTCATCAGTGCGACCGACGGCAGGCTGACCACTTCGTACTACCTGCTGAATGCGGTTGGCGCGCCAGGCGGCTAGTCCGAGTGCCACGACGGTCATCAAGATGCCGACAATCAGGCGGAAGGTCAGGTTGGCGTCGGAGAAGGGCGTCAGTTCGGCAGCGGCCAGGACGGACAGCTCGGACACGGGTGGGCCTCCAGAAGCGAACAGGTACCCCCGACCTGCTGATCGGGAGCAGGCACGATCGCAGCGTATTCACCACGTGTGCGGGACCACGCTACCGATTTCCGCGCTGACTGACACCGTCGGTCGTCACCAGCACCCATATTTCCCACCCATGTGATGCAGGTCACAGCAATTCGGACCATGACGGGGAAGATTCAGACCACCCCCCACGTTAAAGAAGGCACTTGAGCCAACTCGACTCATATTTTATGAGGTTCAAATTGACACAACCTCTGAGTGTGAATCAGGCTCTAACAAGAAGCACAACCACAACGAAGAACAACCACAAAACGAAAGGCACGTCCCATGGCCCGAGCAGTCGGTATCGATCTGGGCACCACCAACTCCGTGGTGTCCGTACTTGAGGGTGGAGAACCCACCGTCATCCCCAACGCCGAAGGTGCAAGAACCACGCCGTCGGTCGTTGCTTTCGCCAAGAACGGTGAAGTTCTGGTCGGTGAGGTGGCCAAGCGTCAGGCTGTCACCAACGTCGACCGCACTATCCGCTCCGTCAAGCGCCACATCGGTACGAACTGGACCGTCGACATCGATGGCAAGGCATACACCCCACAGGAGATCAGCGCGCGCGTCCTGCAGAAGCTCAAGCGTGATGCGGAGGCCTACCTCGGTGACTCAGTCACCGACGCCGTGATCACCGTGCCTGCCTACTTCAACGATGCCCAGCGTCAGGCCACCAAGGAGGCCGGTGAGATCGCGGGCCTCAATGTCCTGCGCATCATCAATGAGCCAACCGCCGCGGCTCTTGCCTACGGTTTGGACAAGGGTGACAAGGAGCAGACCATCCTCGTGTTCGACCTCGGTGGTGGAACCTTCGATGTATCGCTGCTTGAGATTGGTGACGGAATCGTCGAGGTGAAGGCCACCAGTGGTGACAACAACCTCGGTGGTGACGACTGGGATGAGCGTCTGCTCCAGCATCTGGCCACCAACTTCAAGAACGCCCATGGCGTTGACCTGACCAAGGACAAGATGGCCCTGCAGCGTCTGCGCGAGGCTGCTGAGAAGGCGAAGATCGAACTGTCGAGTTCGATGCAGACCTCCATCAACCTTCCGTACATCACCGCTTCGGCTGAGGGCCCGCTGCACCTGGACGAGACGATCACCCGCGAATAATCCGACTATGAACCTCCAACAAGAAATCCAATCCGAGGTCGCACGCGCCCTCTCGCGCCGCTGGTTCCTCGGCCAATGCAGCCTCGGCCTCGGCTCGCTCGCCCTCGCCGACGAGAAGGCGGGTCCGCCCACGGTCGACGTCACGCTGCAGATCCAGGAAGGCAAGCAGTACTTCGTCAACCGCATCATCTTCACCGGCAACACGACGACGCGCGACAACGTGATCTCGACCGTCGGGCTCGAGTTCCCGCTGCCGCGCTGACCGCTCGCGCCCCTCAGGCCACGTGGAGCGCGATGCGCGCGCCCGTGCCCGCGGCATTGCCCGCCGAGCCAACTTTCTCGAGATTGCAATCGGGGATGAGGCCAAGAACAATCGCATATTTCACATCGATATGACTGCCGAAGGCGCCCGCAAGCGTGATGCGGTCAACATGATCAACACCATAATGATCGAGCAGCAATTTCACGCCCGCATAAAGCGCGGCTTTGCCGAGCTGGATCGCGCGAACATCAGCCTGCGTAATCGTGATGCGTGGTTCGCCATCATGCAGCAGATAAGTGAAGGTGCGGCCTTCCGGCAGAATGCGCGATGTGCGCGCTTGCAGATCGCCGTCAATCACGCCGTCTTGTGTGATGACGCCCGCGAGATACATTTCGGCAATGGCTTCAATAATGCCAGAACCGCAAATCCCATTCACGCCCGTCTTTGCGGCTTCTTCGGCAAAGCCATTTTCATTCGACCAGAGATTTGAACCGATGATTTTGAATTTCGGTTCAAGCGTTTGAGGGTCGATGCGCACGCGCTCGATCGCGCCCGGTGCAGCGCGCTGACCAGATGAGAGTTGCGC
>CAXBQZ010000118.1:0-5391 GCA_963978055.1 uncultured bacterium | reverse complement strand
CGACCCGAACTCAGGACCCGCTTTCGTTCCGCACCATTCCGTTCGTCGTCGGCCCGCTGTGGGAGGCCACACAGGAACTCGCCGCAGAGACCGGGTTGGCAGCGAACGCTCGGGCCGAGAACCCTCGGTTCGATCAGTCCGGCGTGTACCACCACGGCGCCTTCCACCTCACGTCGTTGGCGCTGCGCCTCGACACGGCGCGGTTGGCGCTCACGCAGTGGATGCACACGTCGCTGGCACGACTGGTGAAGTTGCACGACCCTGCGTACACCGGCGACACGCGCTTTCTCGCCCGCGGACCGCAGGGCAGTTCAGGGTTGATGGTGCTCGAGTACACGGCGTCGTCGGCGCTCGATGCCGTGCGCGGCTTGGCCGATCCGGTCACCCGCGGTACCACCACCATCTCGATCGGCAACGAGGACACGGCCTCGTTCGCAACACGTGGAGCGTTCGCTGCGCGCGACATCCTGCGTGCTGCCAGCAATGTGGTCGGACCTGCTCGGATCAGATCGTGAATGGTCCGGTAGGTGGCCAGCACGGGATTCCGAGCGGTCGCTGCTTCTGCCGCACTGGTGGCCATGGCACACCACTATAGTCATCTGGTACTGATTCTAGAAAGTGGTTGACGTAGACATACCAGTTGGGGATGATCCGGTCAGGGCTAATCGTCTTCGGGAGGTGTCGGCGTGGAGCAAGAGTCGATTCGAGTGGGCGTGATTGGCCTTGGACTGATTGCGCAAGGCGTTCACCTGCCGAATCTACTGACGCTTCGTGACACGTTCACTGTTGTTCATGTCTGCGACGTCTCGGGGGATCGGGCCCGTGCGGTGGCAGATGGTCTGCCCGGAGTTGTTGCCGCCAGCACGGACTGGATGGACGTGATCGCCGACCCACAGGTTGACGCAGTTCTGATTCTCACTCCCGGAAGTCATGGCGATGTTGCTCAAGCAGCGCTTGCTGCTGGCAAACATGTGTTCAGCGAAAAGCCGCTTGCCTACTCAATGGCTGAAGCGGGAAGGATCGAGCGCGCGGCCGCCGATCGAGGTCTGGTGGCTCAGGTGGGCTACATGAAGATGCACGATCCGATCGTTGGGCGGGCCCGACATGAGATCAGTCGGCTGGGAACGCTTCGGGTCGTTCGCGTCACTGTCCTGCATCCCACCGATGAATGTCAGTTTGAACATGTGAATCTCCACCCGTCAGTATTCCCTGATTCCGCGCTGATCGAACGAGGTACGCGGTACTCAGCTCAGCAACTGGTTGAAGCGCTTGCGGACTCTGCTCCGGGGGTTGCCGGGCTTTACGAAAATGTCCTACTTGGTTCGGTCATTCATGAGTTGTCGCTCCTTCGAGGACTTGGGATCGACCTTCCCGACTCCTTCGACTTCGTCAGCGTGGATCCGCTTCTGAGCGATCCAAATCCAGACGGACCGCCACGGATCCATGCGGTTGCGCCATTGCCGAACGGCGCGCAGTTGCAGTTGTCCTGGAACTGGGTGCCGGACTACCCGGAGTACACCGAGGAGGTTGCTGTCTTCGGCAGTGCCGGTCGGCTACACCTGGCAATGCCGGGTCCATCCCTCCCGGCGCACCGCGCGTCCCTGCAGGTGCAAACCCTGGACGGTGATGAACGATCAGACGCAACTCACTTCGCGGGCCACAAGACAGCATTCGTGGCAGAACTCGAAGCCTTCGGTCGGAGTGTCCGTCACGGTGATCCCGTGCTCTCGGACGTGGCGGGGGCGCGGATTGACATTGCTGTATTGCAGAAGATGGCGGTCGCCGCCGGACGCCGAGAGGGGCTCCGCGCTGTTGCCGAGGTCGATGATGGGTCGTCATCATGATCCGCCTGGGAAATGCGCCCGTGAGTTACGGAGTCTTTGGCACCACAATTGACGGAGCTTCGCCGAGCGACCTGCTTTCAAGTATTGCCACGGCAGGTTATGACGGCAGTGAACTCGGGCCACCAGGTTTCTTCGGTTCGCCACAGGAGACGGCAGAGGCCTTTTCCGTCGCTGGCCTATCAGCCATTGGCAGTTACGTCCCGGTCCACTTTGCCCTCGATGACCAGACGGTCGACGAGGATCTGGCCAGAATGCGCCACACCTGTGCCGAACTCGTTGCCTGCGGTGGCGGGCTGACGATTCTTGCCGATGAGGGCTCTGAACTCCTCCTGCGGAATCCAGCCCGAGACTGGACTGATCGAAGTCTGGCCCTGTCTGACGAGGTGTGGGAGGCCACTGTCCCTCGCGTGCAGCGAGCCGTTGCCATCGCCCATGAGTTCGGTCTCGAATGCGCATTTCACCCGCACATCAGCACGTACGTCGAGTCCCCGTGGGAGGTCGACAGACTTCTCTCGACAACGGATGTGAACCTCACTCTCGATATCGGGCATATGCAGCTTGCAGGTGCAGATCCACGCGAGTGCCTGCGCACATGGAGTGATCGGGTGCGACACGTTCACATCAAGGATGTCGAGATGAGCGTGATCAGCGAGGCCAAGCGCCAAAAGAGAACTGACTTCGATGAGTGGTGGGCGAGCGTATGCACCCCGCTCGGCGGGGGTGATGTGGATATCAGTGGCTTCGTGGCCGACTTGCTCGCCTCGGGCTACGACGGATGGCTCGTCGTCGAGCAGGATCGCCGACCGACCTCGCTCGATGAGTACCCCAACGTGGCAGCACAGCAGGCCGACAATCGAGAGTGGCTGGCTGCGCTCGTGACCCGCAGTCTCGGGGGAACCGATGCGTCCTGAACTGGTTGTCTATCCGACTGCCGAGGATCTTGGTCTGGCGCTGGCCACGCAGATTGCTGACGGAATCGAAGAAGCAGCGGCGAGAGGTGATCGCTATCTGCTGGGTTGCCCGGGAGGACGAAGCCCGCGGACAACGTACGAGGCCTTGGTGGATCAGGTCCGAGCACGTGATCTGGATCTGCGTCACCTTGTGATTGTGATGATGGATGACTACGTGATCGAGACGAGCGAGGGCTTTGTGCCGGTTGCGGGTGATGCCCATTACAGTGTGGCCCGCTTTGCGCGTGAAGACATCGTGAACCCGCTGAATGCTGCTTCCTCGGCCCGCCGTGGGGTCTCGAATGATCATGTTTGGTTTCCCGACCCACAAGATCCAGATCGGTATGACCATGTCATTCGGGATGCTGGGGGTGTGGACCTCTTCATCATCGCGAGTGGGGACTCCGATGGTCACGTGGCCTTCAATCCACCTGGGAGTGACGCCGACTCGAGGACCCGAATCATCGAACTGGCCAACACCACCCGCGTTGACAACACGAACACGTTCCCGGATTTCAACAGTCTGGACGAGGTACCGCGCTTTGGAATCAGCGTCGGGATTGCAACGATTCGGGAACTTTCTCACCGAGTAGTTCTCGTAGCACCCGGCGACAGCAAGAAGATGGCCGTGGAGAAGATCTCCATGTGCGATTCATATGACAGCGCTTGGCCGGCAACTGTTCTCTCCGATTGCAGGAATCCGTCCATCTACGCCGATCGCGCTGCAACGACCGAAGCATCGACGTGAGCAAGGCCAGTGCATTTACCAACACAGAGAGGTCCAGCACATGAATGAAGCAACGACCCGGGCGTCACGACCCGGTTTGCGATCTCGCATGAGGTCAAGGCTTGGCCTGGTGGCCGCGTTGACTGTCCCGGCTCTTGCGCTCGCCGCCTGTGGTGGGGGTGGCGGCTCAACCACGCCATCGACCTCATCTGGTGCGTCGAGCTCTGCCTCAGGGCCCGTCACACTCTGGGTGCAGAGTGGTGACGGTGGCTCGGACGCCCTGCTCAAGGGCTACGACGCACTCAACAAGGCATTCGAGGCAGCCCACCCGGGCGTGACAGTCAAATTCACGGTCAAGAACTTCAACGACCTCGTCAATACATTGAAGTTGCAGTTGTCCGGCAGCGACGTCCCTGATGTTACCCAGGTCAATCAGGGCTATGGCTCCCTTGGCCAACTGGTTACCGACCAGCTTGTGAAGAGCCTGGACGATTCCGCCACCAAGTGGAACTGGTCTACTCGTCAGTCCCAGGCACTTCTGAACCTTGACGGTGCCTTCAGCCCGGATGGTAAGACGATGGGTAGCGGATCGTTGTACGGTGTAGCCGCGACGGGTGCGTGGGTCGGTCTGTTCATGAACCTCGACAACGCCAAGAAGTTGGGAATCAGCGCGCCTCCCGCAACCCTCGCCGAACTCGAGGCGGACTTGGCCAAGGCCAAGGCAGGCAACATCACGCCTCTGGTCTATGGAACAAGTGATGGTGGAACACCCATCTGGTTGATCGCCAACCTGATCATGGCTCAGGGCTCACCTCAGATGCTGACCGATATCGTCAATGGCAAGAGTGCGACGCTTCCGGCGGAGGTTCTCACCGCTGCTCAAACGTTGAAGAAGTGGGCAGACGCCGGATACTTCTCCAAGGGATCAGCTGCCTTCAGCGGGAACGACGCTGTCGGCAAGTTCTCCAAAGGTGAAGGGCTCTTCACCCTCAACGGGTCATGGAATGTGTTCACTGCATCGAATCCTGCGAGTTTCACGCTAGTGCCGTTCCCGCAGGCCTCGGCCGGTTCCGCCGCATCTATCGCGACGGGCGATCTGCCGTGGTCCATTCCGGTGAAGGCCGCTCACGCAGATCTTGCGGCAGAGTACATCAACTTCATCACCGATCCAGCGAACAATGGAACCTGGATTGCAAACGGTCAGGTTCCAGCTTCCGTTTCGGGCACCGAGGCTCAGATGGTCACCGATAACAAGATCACCGGTGTCTCAGCTGATGCGATCACCAAGTGGGGGTCGCTGGCAAAGGATGGCACCACCCTTCCATTCCCCGACTGGGCAACCCCGACGTGGTACGACACCATCTCCAAGTCGGCGCAGTCGCTGGAGGCTGGACAGATCACTCCGGAGGAGTTCGTTCAGAAGCTTCAGGATGACTACGGCGCATTCACCACAAAGCGGATGGGCGGATAGTCCTTCGCGCGATGAGCGGTGATGTAACGCTGGTCCCACACCCGGTAGGAGGGGGGCGCCGAAAGGTGCCTCCCTCCTCCGTCGCGCCGGGTGAGCCGAGGACGATCGGTTACGCCTATGTTCTTCCGGCGCTGGTGATGTACCTGCTGTTCGTACTGGCCCCATTCATCCACACGATTTATCTTTCATTCTTCTCATGGGATGGCATTGGTCCATCGACGTTTGTCGGCCTGGATAACTACAAGGAGATCTGGAAGAGCTCCGTCTTTCGAAGTGCTTTCGTCCATTCCATCGTTCTGATCATCTTCTACGCCGTAATCCCTCTGCTGCTTGCGCTGCTGCTTGTCTCAATCATGAATCGCAGTCGCATTCGTGGACTGACCTTCTATCGCACGGCAC
>CAXBQZ010000117.1:0-5404 GCA_963978055.1 uncultured bacterium | reverse complement strand
ATGACCCTCTCCGTGACCGCGGGGGAAAACCCCGGGGCCCGCTTCTATCGTGTCATCGCCACCCCGCTGCTCTCCACCCCTTGACCCCATGAAAAACCCAACACGCCACATCGCCCTCCTGGCCGCCCTGCTGGCCATTGCCTCGTTCCGACTCCTTCCCCACCCCTGGAACATGACACCCGTCGGTGCGATCGCCCTTTTCGGTGGGGCCACGCTTCCCGGGCGCAGGGCTGCGTGGGTGATTCCGACCGTGATCCTGCTGCTGGGCGACCTCGTGCTGGGGTTCCATCGCTTGATGCCATTTGTTTACGGCAGCTTCGCTTTGAACGTCGGGCTTGGGCTCGGAATGCGGCAGGGATGGACGGCCGGCGGTGTCATGGTCCGTTCTCTCGTCGGCTCGCTGGTATTCTTCCTGATCACCAATTTTGGAAACTGGGCCTGCTTCGATACATACCCGAAGACCCCGGCGGGGCTTCTGGCATGCTACGGGGCGGGGCTTCCCTTCCTGCGTAACGGGGTCGCAGGGGACCTCTTGTACTCGGCAGTCCTTTTCGGCGGCCTTTGGCTGGCGGAGCGGCGCATCCCGGGCCTTCGCGAACGATCCGCCTCCACCCTCCCGGTTCCGACGCCATGACCCCCGCCCCGTCCGCGTCGAAGGTACGGCTGGTGTCGCTCCTTCCCTCGGCCACCGAGATGGCCTGCGCGATCGGGCTTGCGGAGTGCGTGGTGGGCATCAGCCACTGCTGCGATTACCCAGCCGAGATCCGGGACCGGCCGGTTCTGGTGCACAGCAGGATTCCAGGCGACGGTCAGGCGGGGCTCGCTGAGATAGACGCCGCGGCCAGCAGCACCCTTCGCAGGGGGGAGAGCCTCTACGAGGTGGATGTCGAGCTGCTGGCACGACTTGCCCCAACCCACATCGTGACCCAGGACCTCTGCCAGGTCTGCGCCCCCTCGGGCAACGAGGTGACACGGGCGATGCGGGCACTCCCCACTCAACCCCAGGTCCTCTGGATGTCACCCCATTCCCTGGCCGACATTGAGGAGAACCTGCGGGAGCTGGGACGATGCACTGGCCGGGTCGCCGAGGCCCGGCGGGTGATCATGGCCGGGAGACGCCGGATGCAACGGGCGACCCGCGCGGCGACGACGGCGGGAGGGACGGGCAGGCCTCCACCACGGGTGTTCTGCGCCGAGTGGATCGATCCCCTCTACTGCGCAGGCCACTGGGTCCCCGAGATGGTCGAGAAGGCGGGAGGTATCGATCCGCTGGGACGCCGATGGGCGGACTCCGTCCGGGTTTCCTGGGAGGCAGTTCGGGAGGCCGCCCCGGAGGTGATGATTCTCCTGCCGTGCGGGTTTGATGCCGCAAGCGCGCGCCGTCAGGCCGGGCGCCTGGTTGGACTCCCGGGATGGGAGGATCTCCCCGCTGTCCGTGCGAACCGGCCTGCGCGTGCTCACCCTCACCGATGGCAACACCCACTACGTCGTCGAGTATCGCCAGCCAACCGGAACGGACGCCTGGCTGTCGCCGACATCCGGCTGGGGTGCCCCCGGTGTGACAATCCGACGTGAGTTTGATCAGACCACCGCTGCAGGCCAGACCTTCCCGGCGAACCAGTCCTTCATCCTCGACGGAAACCCGGCCACGGCCGACGCCAACTTTGGTGAGATCACCACGACCTTCCCGGTTGGCTACTGGGTCGATCTGGCCGGTGGACGGCTTGGTATCCGGATTGAGTCTGAGAGTGCCGCCGGTGCTGTGATCGACTACCGGACCGGTGTCGCCGCCACCGATCCCCGCTACTCCGCTCCGGCTCTGCCCACGGTGTCCACGCCGATCGCACGCCTTGCCACCGGTGTTGTCCCTGCTACCTCGTCCGCACCAACCGTCAGGATCAACTGGCGTTGGACGGTCACCTCACCTGCTCCTGTTGGCGCAGCTGCGGTCGCGCCGACCGTCAAGACAATGCTCCGTCCCGCAGTGACCGGAACCAGCGGCTGGACGGCCATCGCCTACCGGGCCAGCGCCGTTGGTGTCACGGGTCAGACCGTGAGCACCGTGGGTCGGGCGAACGTCATCTACCGCAGTGATGGAGCCAGGTCAGTGGCGCGCTACAGCGTCAACTGGCATGTGACACGTTCTACGACGGCAGTAGGTCACCACCTTCGTACCTCTGCATCCAAGGGTGCGGCGGTCAATCTCACCGTCACCGGACGCAGCGCTGCGCTCATCCTGCAGAGTGGTTCGACGAATGGTTGGGCTGCCATCTGGGTGGATGGGTCTCGCGTAGCAAGTGTGAAGATGCTGTCGTCCAGCTCGGTATCGAAGGTTGCGTACGTCGCCACCTTCAAGACCGCGGGCACCCATCATGTGACGATCGTCAACCTGTCTGGCGGCAGCCACGGAGTGCTCGGATTCGACGGAATGGTTGTGCTGGGCTGACCCGCCATCGCGGGAACTGCCGGCATTGGGCATCATTGGTGCTCTCCAGAGAGGGCGATCAATGACCGGCGCAAGCTTTGCAAGTGACAACCATGCAGGTGTTCATCCTGAGGTGATGGCCGCGATCCTGGCAGCCAATGAAGGATTCGTACCTGCCTACGGTGATGACCCCATCACCGCGCGGGCAACTGAACTGCTGCGAGCAGAGTTCGGCAGTGATATCGGCGTCTTCCCTGTGTTCAACGGCACGGGGGCCAATGTTGTTGCCCTCTCCGGCCTGCTGCGGCCGTATGAGGCGGTCGTGTGCACCAGCAATGCACATATCAATGTCGATGAATGTGGTGCCCCTGAGCGATTCACCGGAGCCAAGCTGCTCGATGTCGAGCCGGTGGACGGCAAACTCACAATTGCCGGGATCGAGTCGATGGTCTGGGGGATCGGCGATCCCCACCA
Organism: uncultured bacterium; assembly: GCA_963978055.1. GTDB lineage: Bacteria > Actinomycetota > Actinomycetes > S36-B12 > CAIYMF01 > Longivirga. The sequence continues at coordinate 2,505 of CAXBQZ010000117.1, read as the reverse complement.
TGTGCAGGCGAAGGCTATCTCCATCACCCAGTCCACTGAACTGGGCACGGTGTACACACTGGACGAGATTCGGGCGATCACCACCTGGGCACACGAGCGAGGAATGTTCGTCCACCTTGATGGGGCGCGCATCGCCAACGCTGCTGCCTCCCTTGGCGTTCGGCCTGGTGCGTTCGGCGCATCCGTCGGAGTCGACATGGTCTCGTTCGGAGCCACCAAGAACGGAGCCATGGGGGTGGAGGCAGTTCTGGTGCTGAACCCTGAACTCAATGAGTCGATGCACTTCTTCCGCAAGCAGTCGATGCAGCTTGCGTCCAAGATGCGATTTATGTCGGCGCAGATCGTCGCCCTCATGACCGATGATCTCTGGCTGCGAAATGCCGCCCATGCCAACGCGATGAGCCGACGACTGGCTGATGCAGTAGGCGATCTGGTCGAGATCAACAACAACGTTCAGGTCAATGCGATCTTTGCGATGGTCGATCGTGACGTCTCAACCGCGCTTGCTGCCGAGTTTCCCTTCTACATCTGGAATGAGTTCACCGGACAGGTTCGGTGGATGACCTCGTGGCAGACCACCGAGGCTGATGTTGACGCGTTCGCCGGTCGTCTGCGCGAGTTGATGCGGCAGGCCTGACGTCAGGCTGAGCGAGCCCTCCCGTGCACCTGTGTGTAGGTGTTCGAGTGGGTGCGTGTGGTGGCATCGTGGATGGCCTGCATGACCTCTTCGAGGGCTCGCAGGGAGTGTCCACTGACGAAGGTGTCGATATACGGCATGGCCGCGGCCATACCCCCGACCAAAGGACGGTACGACTTCGCTGCCTTGCGTGGATTGACCCAGATGATCGTGTAGGCCAGACGCGACAACTGCTCCATCGCGCGGCCTACGAGCTCGGGATCCTCGATCTCCCAGCCATCTGAGACGATCACGATGACCGCGCCACGCGCCATCCCGCGGCGACCATGCTCATCGACGAACTGCTTGAGGGTGCGGCCGATACGAGTACCACCAGACCAGTCCGGTGCCGCCAGCACAGCCTTGCGGTAGGCAATGTCCGGATGGGTGTGCTGCAGCTGCTTGGTGAGCCGGGTGAGCCGGGTGGCAAAGACGAATGCCTCGGATCCAAGGGCGCGCACCGCACCCCGCAGCAAATGAAGGTAGACGCGCGCGTACGGCTCCATCGAGCCCGACACATCGGCCAGCAGCACAACCCGTCTCGGCCGCATCGTGTTCTTTCGGTACACCCTCTCGACCGGGTCACCAGAGGTCCGGTGAGATGCGCGCATTGTGGCCCGAACATCTAGAGCGCGGCCGCGGTTGTGTCGACGAAGTCGTCGGCCGGCCCGCAGTGGTGGGACGAACGGCAGCTGCTGGATAAGTGCGTTGATGAGGGCGAGCTCCTCCTCAGTGCAGTCTGCGAAGTTCTTCTCGCCCAGGCGTTCCTGATTGCTCATGGCGGCGAGGACGTTCTGCTCCTCGTCCTCAGGCTCCTCGTTCTCACCGTCGCTGGTACCTGGAGTGGCTGTTGGGTTGCTCTCACCCATGCCCTCGCGGTCACTTTCACTCTCGGTCTTGTCTTCGGACTTCATCGATGGAGGGGGCGGGGTGTACACCTCAGGAGCATCACCACGGAAGTCGGCCACATCGGCGAATCCATCGAAGACCTGACCGAAGACCCGGTCGAAGATCTCGATCTGATCGCGGTGGCTGATCAGTGTGGTTCGTCCGAGAGCAGCAAGCTCTCGTCGGGTGCGTGGTTGAGCGAGCAGCACAACCTGGGCGAATCGGGCACTGCGCTCAGGTGTGACAGGGACTCCCGCCGCATGCAGGAGATTGCCGAACGCGGCCGCGATGGCCGCAAGGTCGATCGGTAATTCCGCTGACTCGAGGGGATCAGCCATGTGCTGCTCAACTGTTCACGGGTGTGGCGGCCCCACCGGGAGCGCCAAGACCTGAGACAACCCACAGCAGGCCGGCGGCGCGGGCCACGTCGTGATCCTCGCGGTACTTCAGCACGGAGCCCAGCGTCTGCTCAGCTGCCTCAGGCGTGAGGTCTTTGATCCCCAGCAGGGCGGCCGCATTCACCCAGTCGATCGCCTCGGCAACGCCCGGCATCTTCTGCAGGTCGAGCGATCTCAATCGCTGAACAGATGACGCAACCTGAATGGCCAGACCCATCTGAGCCTCAGGTACGCGGGCGCGGACGATCGCGGTGGCCTGTGTCAACGGTGGATAGTCGATCCAGTGGTAGAGGCAGCGGCGCTTCAGCGCATCGTGAACGTCGCGAGTGCGGTTCGATGTGAGGATCACGATGGGCGGAGTGGCGGCGCGGAACGTGCCGAGTTCCGGGATCGTCACCTGGTAGTCGCTCAGCACCTCCAGCAGGTATGCCTCGAACTCGTCGTCGGCACGGTCGATCTCGTCGATGAGGAGCACAGGTCTGGTGGGACCGTGCTGGTCAATCGCGCGGAGGAGCGCGCGCTTCAGGAGGAACTTCTCACCGT
>CAXBQZ010000116.1:0-5452 GCA_963978055.1 uncultured bacterium | reverse complement strand
TGCTTTGCCTGAATGGACAGCAGCGCCTTCTGATGTGCGGTGCCGTACTCAGTCTCAGTGAAGTTGACCTTGATTCCCGTCTTAGCCGTGAACTCGGGGCCCATCTTCTCAAGTGCCGTTGCGCTTGGACTGGGTATGAGGAAGAGATTGATCTCTGCGGGCGCAGCAGCCGATCCGCTGCCCGTTGGAGATGGAGTGACATCACCGCCGCCTGCACTGCAAGCGCTGAGCACGATGGACATTGCGGCCGCCGCTGCGACTGCTCCCCACCAACGCCTCGATGTGGTCATGTGGACGTTCCTCTCTGAAGTGCATCCACAGCATGGACGCCGCCGAAGGGGTTGCTGCCTAGCCACTGACAGAGTGCACTTGCCACCGCGGGAACTCGTGTCTGCGGTGAAACTATTGACCATGTGACTTATTTGTCAATAGCGTTGTGGAATTAACGGATGGAGGCCGAATCAGTGCAAGGCACCATCGAGAAGATGTCGCCGGCAGACCTTTCCTATCTCGCTGACAGGCAGGTTCTCGTCGTTGCTGCACATGCCGACGATCCCGTGCTTTTCTGTGGTGGAACGATCGCGCTCATGGCGCGCGCTGGCGCCCTCGTGACTCTGGTGCGCGTTACAAATGACGACACAGACTCTGCTGATCTGTCGCCCGAGCTCACCATTGAGCGCAACAGTCTTGAACTGCGCAACTGCGCTGACCTGCTCGGTATTGGCCACATCATCGATCTGGGGTATCCCTCCGACCACATGTGGCAGGTGCCCGAGACGGTTCTTCGCGAGCAATTGATCCGAATCGTGCGGCAGGTACGCCCGTACGCGGTGCTCACCCTCGATCCTCACAGTGGTGGGGCTGAGGACAACCAGGATCACGTTCGAACAGCGCAGGCAATGGATGAGGCCTTCTGGACATCGATGTTCGACAAGCACCACCCCGAGCATGCCGCGGATGGACTTTCACCCCATGGGGTAGTTGAGCGCTGGTACTTCGGGCGACCTGTCTCACGGGTAACCGATGTCGTTGATATCTCATCTGTCGTAACCGTCAAGGCTGATGCGGCCGCATGTCACATCACGATGCTTGGCAACCTCATTCGTCAGCTTCATCTGATGGCTCGCACTGACGGCAGGTATCTTCCCGATATCGATGTGATCGAACCCGAACTGCCGGAGCTGATTCGCATGATGGTGACGGCCGGCAGTGCCAGCGTCGGAGACAGGTATGGATGTGTGGGTGCGGAGGAGTTCCGCAGAGTGCGGTTTTCGGGGCTTGAAGTGATGGTGGATCTGCTGGTGAATCGATATGAACAGAAGGGCGATCAGTGAGATGGGCAGTTTCGTTGCGACGCATGGAGTACCTGTCACCTATGGACACGGACTGATTGATGGACTGGGCGGGCGTCTGGGCCGGACCGTCGTCGTTACCCAGCCGGACGTCTGGAACTTTATGAGTGGGCCGTTGGGTGGCAGTCCGGAGCAGCTTGTGATGGCCGAGGATCTGGCGCCATCGGTACTCGACCAGCTAGCGGCTTCCATCCCGGAAGGGACCGACTCGATTCTCGGAGTGGGCGGTGGTACCGCCATGGACGTCGCCAAATGGATCGGATGGAGAACTGGAATCTCACTCCACCTCGTGCCAACTCTCCCCAGCGTGAACGCCTGCTTCACACGGATGACGGCACTGCGCGATGGGGGACGAGTGCGATACGAGGGGAACGCCGTCCCGGATATGGTGCATGTGGATCTGTCAGTTCTCCAGGCGGCTCCGCGTGCCTTCGTCAGTGCGGGAATCGGTGATGTCCTGTCTTGCCACACGGCACTTGCGGACTGGCGTTATGCGGTTGCGCGTGGGCATGTACCCGAGTGGCAGGACGAGGGCGCCGGGGCCTCACTGCGCTACATCGACGGGCTTGCCGCAGCAGCACCAGGGCTGAAGCAGGGGACCGATGATGGCATTACGTCGCTGATGGAACTGCATCGCGAGATCGGCTGGAGGTGCCACGAACTCCAGCACGCCCGCTTCGAGGAGGGGAGTGAGCACTTCTTTGCGTACTGCTTTGAAGAGGTGACGGGACGAACGATTCTGCATGGTGAGCTCGTCAGCATGGGTGTACTCATCATGTCGAGCCTTACCGGGCACCAGCCTGAGGTTGCGAGGTCGATTGTGGCTGATGCTGGCACCCGTCATCGGCCGGAGGAGCTTGGGATCACGTGGGAGGAGATCGACGCAACGCTCACCGCACTTCCGGCGTTTGCAACTGAGGGCGGTTACTGGTTCTCCTATGCCCAGACCCTCGAGGTCAATGAGCAGACATTCCTTACCGCACGGGCCGCACTCGACTTCTAGCGCAGGCCGGGTGCGTGGTGATGTGACGCCGTGACGTTACCCACGGGCGGCAGTGACCAGAGCCTTGTAGTCGTCTGCGCCTGTGGCGTGCCAGGCGTCTCTGAGCAAAGGTGGCAAGAACTCGAGCTGCATCGCTCGAGCTGGTTCAGTCATGTGCTCGCGGACGAGGCCCATGACAAGCAGGGCTCGCTGCGGCCCCAGATGTGCTGAGGCGTGAGCGCCAACTGCGAACCACTCCGTATCGTCGAGGTGCTCGTTGATCAAGGGGACAATGGTGGCCTCTTCATCATCAAGATGGGTGCCGAGGGCCTCAACGAGAGCCGTGACCGGCGCGTGGAGAGCGGCGGGATTCCTGGCAGTTCCGGCGCTGAGTGACTCAGCCCCGGTGATCGCTGCCGTAAGGGCGTCGTGCATATCCGAGTGCTGGTCCTCGGCTCGTTGAACGATCTGGGCACTATCAGTTGCCCGTTCCCTCAGCAGCGGCCAGACCAACTCATCTTCAGCCTGGTGATGAGCTAGGAGGAAGTCCAGAACTACGACGTAGTACTCGCCGATGGCGCGTGCTCGAGCGATATCGGGGGTGGCGATCAAAAGTGAATCGGGTTCATCGATGAACGCGGTGCGGAACACGTCATGGATCGAGATCATTGCGGCAGCGTTGGTCGACATCGGACTCCCTTTCATCCGCTCCCAACGTAGTGTCGGCAAGCGTCTTCGTGCCTGCCGGTGAGTGACGGGATCCGTCGATCGCCTTTCGGCGATCTCCTCCCGAGTCCCGGCATCCCTGATCCAACACATGACTGAGGCCCGGGGGATCAACCCCGGGCCTCAGTCATGTGGGGTGAGTGACGGGACTCGAACCCGCGACCACCTGGACCACAACCAGGTGCTCTACCAGCTGAGCTACACCCACCATGGCCCACGCATGTGAGCCGTTGCACGAGTGTACCCGTGCCCCGTCGTGGGGACGAATCGCGGTCCGATCAGCCGGAGAAATCCAAAACGTGACGAGCGCCGAGGACGCGGGCGGTCTCGGTATCTGGGCCGGGAGCGGGTACGAGAACTGCGTCCCGGTAGTAGCGAAGCTCGGCAATGGACTCGCGGGTATCGGCTAGGGCGCGGTGGTTGCCGCGCTTGGGGGGTGAGGCGAAGTAGACCCGCGGGTACCAACGTCGGACAAGTTCCTTGAGGCTTGATACGTCGATCAGGCGGTAGTGCAGCCACGCATCGAGCTCGGGCATGTCACGGGCGAGGAATCCGCGATCGACGTAGACACTCGAACCGGCAAGCTGAGCCTTGCGCGGCTCGGGCACATGTGACTTCACGTAGTCGAGTACCTGCTGCTCTGCGGCCGAAAGGGTGATGCCGTCAGGGATCTCGGTAATCAGGCCTGAGGCTGTGTGCATATCGCGAACGACCTGTGGCATCGCTTCAAACGCGGCATCTGGTGGTCGGATGACGACGGAGATCCCTGCATCGAGCTCATTGAGCTCGGCGTCAGTGACGACGCAGGCGATCTCCACCAGAGCGTCACTGCCGAGGTCCAATCCGGTCATCTCACAGTCCACCCAGACGATTCGATCGCCGGCCTTGACGCTGGCGGAAGTGCCTGATGGCTCAGTCTCAGTGCTCATGGGACAACCCTAGTGACCTAACAGACTCAGATATCACCCATTGGGGCTACAGAGTTACCAGATGGCGTACCGAAGACATAACTATGAGGTTGCGTCGAGATCGAGATCAGGTGCGGATGAGTCATTCGCCCAGAATCTCGCACCCGATGCGCGCCGCGGCTGTGGTAACCGCCGCCGCCCTCGTGAGTGTTGGGTTTGGCTCGGCCGCCTCGGCAGCCACCCTTCAGGGCCGCTATTCGTTCGCCACGATCACAGGCACCGTTGAGCGCATCAATATCGACAACTTCAGCAGTCCGCTCCCGCCCGAGGCCGATGAGATCACCTTCGTGCGGACGAGCGCCGGTGCCGTCCAGGTGCCGGCCCGCACGCTCACCGGCGTCAAGGATGGATCACGAGTCAACGTAACGCTCGCAAGTGACCACGCGGTACGTATGACGGCCGCGGGTATCGTCGCCGACGCATCGCAGCTTCCGTCCACCCCAGATCCGTCGACCGGTGCCGATGTAGCCGCTGTTCAGGTGGTGAGCGCACCAGCCGCCGGGACCGTGGACACGGGCCTCGGCGCAGGTGTTGCCGCCGCCTCGATCACCACCACCTCGACGACCGTTCACAAGGTGACCGTGGTGGTGGCTATCCCCGCCGGCGGAACAGCCTCGTCCTACACTCCGGCAGCCATCGCGGCGGTCGTGAACGGCGGCGTGAGTCAGTACTGGAACACCGTCACCAACGGAGCGGTACAGTTTGCGGCCACCGCGTACCCGACGGTCGTGAAGACCACGTCCACGCCGTGTGTGAACGGAAACCTCGGCACCTCGTTCGACTTCTGGAATGAGATCAAGGCGCGCACCGGCTTCGTTGAAGGTGCGGGACGTCATCTGGTGGTCTACTTCAAGACGCTACCAGGCTGCAACGGAGTGGCCGGGCTCGGCACTGTGGGCTCCGGCATCACCTCCGGTGGTGTCACATGGAGCAATGGTTACCCGACGGTGGGCGTGCTCGGTCACGAACTCGGCCACAACCTCGGCCTCGGACACTCTCAGGAACTTGACTGCACCAACGCGGGTACGCGCGTCACCGATGCAGATCCAAGCAGCTGTTCAGCCCGCTCCTACTGGGATACCTACGACATCATGGGTGTCTCGTGGAACAACCAGGGCTTCCTCAACGCCTCGCACCTGCGCTACCTCGGACTCCTTGATTCAACAGCTGAGGCTTCGCCAACCGACAACGGTCAGGTCACTCTGAACCCGCTGTCGTCCCGAACCGGACTTCGGGTGCTCACCCTCACCGATGGCAACACCCACTACGTCGTCGAGTACCGACAGCCAACCGGAACGGACGCTTGGCTGTCGCCGACGTCCGGCTGGGGTGCCCCCGGTGTGACAATCCGACGTGAATTTGATCAGACCACCGCTGCAGGCCAGACCTTCCCGGCGAACCAGTCCTTCATCCTCGACGGAAAC
>CAXBQZ010000115.1:0-5562 GCA_963978055.1 uncultured bacterium | reverse complement strand
TGGATCAATGACGAGTGGGCCCGGTGAGTTGATGTCGTATTCGGCAGCACCGATGTACTCGAGGGGCCCCGCTGCCAGCGTCCAGGTGCCGCGAGCGCGACGCGCTGTTGACACGACAACATGATCGGGGGTGCCCACATGTGCGGCGAGCCATGCGCCTGTTGCCCGGGCATCATCCACTCCGCGTGGAGCAAGTGGACGGTCATGATCCGGTACGCCATCTGGGTAGGACGACTTCGCATGGCGGATCACCACGAGACGTCGTTCAAACGTCACGCCTAGGCACCCATCGCGTGGACGCCACCATCGACATGGACGATCTCGCCTGTCGTGCGCGGGAACCAGTCAGAGAGCAGGGCAACACAGCCACGGGCTGCTGGTTCGGGATCTGCGAGATCCCAGCCGATTGGTGCACGAGTCGACCAAACGGTCTCGAACTCATCGAACCCGGGAATGGATTTTGCGGCGATGGTCTTGAGTGGACCCGCAGCCACAAGGTTGACCCGGACGCCCGAGGGACCAAGATCGCGAGCGAGATAGCGTGCGGTGGACTCGAATGCGGCCTTGGCTACGCCCATCCAGTCGTACTTGGGCCAGGCTACGGTGGCATCGAAGTCCAGACCCACGACGGACGAGGTGCGACCCTCGCCTGTCATCAGGGGCAGACAGGCCATGGTCAGGGCCTTGAGTGAATACGCCGAGACATGTATTGCCGTAGCCACATCGGACCATTCGGTCTTCAGGAAGTTGCCACCCAAAGCAGCCTCCGGGGCAAATCCAATCGAGTGCAGCACTCCGTCGATACCGTCGACATGTTGACGCAGGTTGCCCTCGAGAGCCGCCAGATGCTCAGGATCAGTGACATCCAGTTCGATCACTGGCGCCGGGGCAGGAAGGCGTCCAGCAATCCGTGAGGTGAGGGACATTGCGCGACCGAAGGACGAGAGCACGACCGTTGCTCCCTCGGCCTGCGCGAGGCGTGCCACATGAAAGGCAATCGACTGGTCTGTCAGCACACCAGTTACAAGAATCCGCTTGCCGTCCAGAATGCCCATGTCGTGCCCTTCAGTAGGTTGCCGCGATCTGCTCAGTGTCCCATGCCAAGTCCGCCATCCACGGGGATGACGGCGCCGGTGATGTAGCCAGCAGCATCGCTGGCCAGAAAGGTGACGACATCGGCAATCTCCTCCGGGGCAGCCAATCTTCCAAGTGGCACGGACCCGAGAATCTCCGCAGTACGGTCGTCGCCGAGCTCTGCGGTCATGTCGGTGGCCACGAATCCCGGAGCAATGACATTGGCCGTCACCCCGCGGCTGCCCAGTTCACGAGCAATAGATCGCGCTGCTCCCACCAGCCCTGCCTTGGATGCCGCGTAGTTGGCCTGTCCGGCCGAACCCAGAAGTCCCACAACAGAGGAGATGAAGATGATTCGGCCACGGCGAAGCTTCAGCATCCCTTTGGCTGCGCGCCGGGCTACCCGCAGTGATCCGATGAGATTGGTCTGGATCACGGCGTCGATATCGTCATCTGTCATCCGCAGCAGAAGTGTGTCGCGAGTGATGCCGGCGTTGGCAACAACTACCTCAACCGGCCCCCATTGCGTCTCGATTCGCTCGAAGGCGGCTTCAATGCTTTCACGGACGGTGACATCGGCGGCGATGGCGATCGCTGAGCTTCCGACCAACTCCTGAGGAAGCTCCCCTGATCGAGCAGTAATGGCCACCCTGTCCCCTTGCGCCACGAATGCACGGGCGATCGCTAGGCCGATTCCACGGTTTCCACCGGTGATGAGGACAACACGATCCATCTTCGTCTCCTTTGCTTGACGCGCCTAACCTATCGGCCCGACGAGTGCAGGACGACCCGGGGCGTATCGAACGTGGCCGGAATCCCGAATCGTCGAACGAGACATCGCATTGGCCATAAGGTCAGTTCATGAGAGCGATCCAAGTTGAATCCTTCGGTGGCCCCGAGGTGCTCGTGCCCACCGAGGTCGATCCACCTGTCCCAGGTCCCGATGAGTGGCTCGTGCGCGTTCACGGTGCTGGTTTGAACTACGCCGATACCCATCACGCAGAGAACAGTTACCTGAGCCCGCAGACCCTGCCGTTCATCCCCGGGATGGAGATCGTGGGTGAGGTCGTCAACGGTGACCAGGCAGGTACCCGAGTGTGCGGTTTTGTTGCGCGTGGTGGCGGCTACGCCGAGTATTCGATCACAAGGCCTGAACTCTGCTTTGCCGTCCCCGATGGCGTATCGGATACAGCCGCGCTGTCACTCTTGGTTCAGGGACTCACGGCTCACCATCTGATCCACACCAGTGCACGGCTGGTCCCCGGTGAGAGCATCGTCATCAACGCTGCCGCGGGCGGAGTAGGAAGTCTCGCGGTCCAACTTGCGGTGCAGGCCAAGGCCGGACAGGTAATCGCGTGTGCCTCCACCCCCGAGAAACTGGACCTCGCAGTGGAGTTGGGTGCTACAGCCACCGTGCTCAGCGATGGAAGCGCCACCACCAAGGATCTGGCTGCCGAACTGCGCAAGGCCAACCATGGTCGAGGGATCGATATCGTCTTGGAGATGGTTGGTGGCAGCACCTTCGATGCCGGTCTGCGGGCTCTTGGCAGGTTTGGTCGAATCATCTGCTTCGGGAATGCATCTCGCACACCGCAAACGCCGGTGAACCCCTCCGAACTCATGGTTGGCTCGAAATCGGTCACCGGCTACTGGCTCGTAGACTCGATGGCTGATCCTCAGGTGAATATCGCACCGGTGCTCACTGCTCTTGTGGGGGCTGTCGCGACCGGGGAACTCCGGATCCTGCCCGGTTCTACCTATGCCCTCTCGGATGCTGCGATGGCGCACCGCGATATTCGCGATCGCAAGACCACTGGGAAAGTGATTCTCGACCCTAGACTCGGGTGACCGAGATTTCGAAATGCGGAGATGTGATGACACACGCTGTTGATGCCGAATTCCTTGCCCTGCCCCTGCAGGCCTGCCGTGACTCGGCCCTGTCAACGGCAAGGGCACTGGGTGCTGAGCATGCCGACGTGCGGATCGTTCGGCTGTCCAATTCAGCCATCAACGTTCGCGATGCCCGTCTCGACGGAAACATCACCTCCGTCGATTCGGGACTCTCCGTCCGAGTTCTGGTCGATGGGTGCTGGGGATTTGCCGCATCCGGTGAGATCTCCGCTGATGCTGCCGTGCGTACTGCAGAGCGAGCCGTCACCATGGCGAGGGTGAGCGCACCACTCGTCACGAGCCGGGTGACCCTCGCTCAGGAGCCAGTACACGAGGGCTCATGGGTATCGGCGTACGAGTTGGACCCATTCGAAGTACCGGAGGCAGACCGGATTGGGTTACTGGTTGACCGGTCTGCGACGATCCTGGCTGCGACCTCGGTAGCGCACACTGATGCCCGAGTGCTTGCGGTGAAAGAGCAGACCTTCTACGCAGATCTCTCAGGTACCAATACCACCCAGCAGCGTGTTCGGATTGAGGCTGAATACACCGCTGTGGCCATCGATGAGCAGACCGGCGCCTTTGAGACCATGACGTCAACGGCACCACCCGTTGGTCGTGGGTGGGAGTATCTGCTGGGGGGTGGCGAGACGGTGGTTGGTGCTCGCGCATGGGACTGGGATACCGAATTGGCGCAGCTTCCTGCACTCCTGGCTGAGAAGCTGCATGCCCCATCAGTTGAGCCGGGCAGATACAACTTGGTGATCGACCCCACCAACCTGTGGCTGACGATCCATGAGTCGATAGGACATGCCACTGAGCTGGATCGGGCACTGGGCTATGAAGCCAATTACGCCGGTACATCGTTCGCGACCCCGGACAAGCTCGGCAGTCTGCGGTACGGAACACCCTTGATGAACGTGATCGGTGATCGGACAGCCGTGCACGGACTGTCGACGGTTGGCTGGGATGACGAAGGAGTCGGGGCACAGGAGTGGGACATCGTGAAGGAGGGTGTCCTAGTGGGCTATCAACTTGATCGGTCGATGGCGGCGGAGTTTGAACTGCCCCGCTCCAATGGCTGTGCCTACGCTGACAGTGCCACGCATACTGCCATCCAGCGAATGCCGAATGTGTCACTGAAGGCCGATCCGGCTGGACCTACAACTGCAGAACTCATAGCCGGAGTTGACGACGGCATCTACATCGTGGGCGACAAGTCCTGGTCGATCGATATGCAGCGGTTCAACTTCCAGTTCACCGGACAGCAGTTCCATCGAATCAAGGCAGGCAAACTCGTTGGGCAGGTCAAGGACGTCGCATATCAGGCAACCACGACGGATTTCTGGGGTTCGATGATCCGGGTTGGCGGGCCCGAAACCTACCTCCTCGGCGGGGCTTTCAACTGTGGAAAGGGGCAGCCTGGTCAGGTTGCGCCAGTCTCCCATGGCTGTCCGGTAGCCCTGTTCGAGAACATCAACGTGCTCAACAGCGTGAAGGAGGCAGGTCGATGAGTGCACATCCAACTCCTCAGGAGATCGTCGAGGCCGGCCTGGACGCGGCCGGAAGTCTGCGCGACTGTGTCGTGATCGTCACCTGCACGTCCATTGCAAATCTGCGCTGGGCGCGCACGACACTTACCACCAATGGCGAAACCGACTCCGTATCGGTGACGGTGGTGGCCATCGTCGATGTTGAGGGTGGTGTGGCTGCCGGTTCAGTCACCGGACAGATCGAGTCGATCGCAGATGTGCAGGGGCTGGTAGCTAGCGCCTCAAATGCCGCTCGACAGGCGGGACCGGCCGATGATGCGGCAGATCTCCCAGCGGGGCTCATCACAGCTGACTGGGGAGCCTCGGCTGGCCGTGCAACCAGCGAGTCTCTCGCCACGATCTCCCCACTCCTCGGTGACATCTTCGCGGCTGCACGAACTGACGGGATCGAGCATTTCGGCTATGCAGAGCAGGCGGTCATCACGACGTATGTAGGCACCTCTGCAGGCACTCGTGCTCGCTTTGAAGGCCCTGAAGCCAGGCTTGAACTCACCGCCAAGAGCCATGCGCGGAGTCGCTCGGCATGGGCGGGACGCTCCGGACGATGGTTGTCCGAACTGGATGTTTCCTCGGTCGATGCCGAACTGCGGCAGGGGCTGAAGTGGCAGGCAACGCGGATTGATATCGCACCCGGACGCCACACGGCTGTTCTGACTCCGAGCGCAGCCGCCGATCTGGTGATCGACCTGTACTGGTCGTCGATGGCCAGAGATGCGGCTGAGGGTCGCAGTGTGTGGTCACGAGCAGGCGGCGGTACCCGTCTGGGCGATCTCGTCGCTGACCCTCGTGTCACACTCGCGAGTGACCCAGCGTGGGACGGACTCGGATCAATCCCGTTTGTATGTGCTGCGGCCTCATCCTCGGCCTCGAGTGTGTTTGACAATGGATTGCCCCTACAGGCCACCACCTGGATTCAGGCCGGCGTATTGCGCAATCTCATCTCAACCCGGGCGACAGCAGCGACAGCTGAAGTTCCGGTTGCACCCCCGATAGACAATCTGCGGCTCGATATCGAGGGTGGACATGGAACCGTCGCCGATGTTGT
>CAXBQZ010000114.1:0-5570 GCA_963978055.1 uncultured bacterium | reverse complement strand
GGACCCGGACTGCCACGAGGCGCTCGGCTCACTTTCGGGCACCCGTGCGGTCATCTCGGCCGCCAAGCGATCACGAAGAGGAACTAACCCACGAGTTCGCTCGTCGTAGTAGTCGCGTTCAGCCTGAAGGTAGGACATGACCTCGGGGACATCAGGGTCAGCAATCCAGGCATAGGGGTCAGCAGACTCCTTGCCGTGGTGTGATGTTGTGACGGGATCAGCCTTGGCGATAGGTGGTGTCGACATGGCAGGGACGCTACTTGTTCAGATCGACGAGCGCGACCCGTTGGCCGAAGGCGGCGAGCTTTTGGCTTTGACCAGCAACGAACTGCAGTCGGACAGGAGATTTGGTGGCAACAATGTGGCCACATCCCTCCCATGAAGGCTCTGCATGAGGTAGACATTGGGTACGTCATCCTGACTAGCCAGTCAGGATCGCTGAGATCACGCTCAGCACAGTGATGGAGGAGGGGACCATGCGAACTGTGAGTCGACGTGGCCGGATCGTGGCTGCGGTAGGCGCGGCAACTGTTGTCTCGGCAGTCTTGGCACCGGCGATAGCCCGCGCTGACAGCGCGAGCCCAAGCCCGGCCGCCCCGCGCTCGGTGTTCACAATCGGAGTCCTTCAGGACATGGATTCATCGAACCCGTTCACTGGCATCACCTCAGCGGCATACGAGGTGTTCCAGATGGAGTACCCCACACTGGTCGAGTACGGAGCCAAGGACTTCAGCGCCGTTCCAGGGATCGCCGACTCATGGACGGAGGCGCCTGACCACAGTTCGTGGACGTTCAAGATCCATCCCGGACTGAAATGGTCCGATGGCCAGCCGATGACCGCACGGGATGTTGCGTACACCTACAACCGCATCATCAACGGGAAGTACGAGCAGACCAACTTTGGCTCCTACGTGTCTGCCATTACCAAGGCGGAAGCCCCAGATGACACAACCGTCATCCTGCACACCAACTCTGCCTCGCCCATCGTCCCGCACCCAGGCGTCTACATCATCCCGGAGCATGTGTGGAAGTCGATTGATGAGAAGGCGGTCGTCTCATTCAAGAACGAGGGAACCCCAGACGCTCCAAGTGTCGCTGGTGGGCCGTACTACATGATCGAGCGCAAGGTCGGACAGTACATCCGCATGCAGGCCAACCCGAATTTCTGGCGTGGTAAGCCGGCGGTCGATGAGATCGATTTCCGTTTGTACAAGAACGGAGATGCGATGGCCGAGGCGCTGAAGAAGGGTGAGATCGACTTCGCCGAGGGCTTGGAGACCAACGTCTACAACTCCTTGAAGAACCAGCCCAACATCACCACAGTGGCCACCGCCCCAGCTTCCTTTGATGAGCTCGCCTTCAATACCGGCGCGGCACTCGACGACGGAACCCCGATCGGAGATGGCAACCCACTGCTGAAGGACAAGAACCTGCGCATTGCGCTGGCATACGCAATCGACAAGCAGGCAATGGTGGACAAGGTCCTCGGCGGAGACGGTATCGCCGGCGACACTCTCATGCCGCCGCGGTACACCGAGTGGCACGTCGCGCCCACCTCCCCCATGGCGTACGACCCTGAGAAAGCCAAGCAGCTTCTTGACGCAGCCGGCTACAAGGCGGGTTCTGACGGAATCCGCACCGATGCCAAGGGAAACCGACTGAGCTTCCGCCTCTTCGGGCGCACCGACAGCACCACCTCGCAGAAGGCAGTCCAGTTCATCAAGGGCTATCTTGCCGCCGTTGGAGTTGAGGCCAACATCAAGATGGTCGGTGAGGACAACCTCACCGAACTCATCGGCCAGGGCAACTACGACATGTTCGAGTGGGGCTGGGGAGTTGAGCCAGATCCCAACTACATGCTCAATGTGTTCACCTGTGCGAATCGTTCGTACAAGCAGGACGGCGCGATTCTGGCCAATCTCTCAGACTCGTTCTACTGCAACCCCGCATATGACGCGCTCAACGAAAAGCAGCAGGTCGAGACAGACCTGGCCAAGCGCCAGGCCATCACCGGACAGATGATGCAGATGCTCTACAACGATGCCCCCTACATCATCACGTACTTCTATGACGGCCATGAGGCCTACCGATCGGACCGATTCACCAATCTGGTGCACCAGCCCGAGCCGGACGGTCCGCTCACATTCCAGTGGGGCACGTGGACGTACGAGCAGATCAAGCCGGTCACGGCTGCTGATGCCGGCTCAACCTCCAGCTCTGGTGGCTCGAGTGTTCCCTGGCTGCCCATCATCGGCGGCCTGATCGTCGCTGGTGGAGCAGGCTTCCTGCTGGCCAGACGGCGGCCGGCAAGTGCCGCCTCGGATGATCGCGAATAGATCAGCGGAACACTGTGGCACTTCTGACAGACACACCCGCCCGCACGCCCTCAGCGGCTGCGGGCGGGTGGGCCAATCCATCTGTGCGCTACGCGATCAAGCGGACAGGGGCAGCGATCAGCACGTTCATCTTTGTGCTGGTCTTCAACTTCTTCCTGTTTCGGATCCTGCCAGGCGATCCGGTCGCGCTCTATACGCGCGGCAGAAACGTGGATCCGGCCAGTATTCGTGCCCTGGAGGCGAAACTGCACCGGCCAATTGGCCAGCAGTTCATCGAGTACATCCGCAATCCGTTCACCGGTAATGGCCCCTCGGTCAAGTACAACGAGTCCGTCTGGGATGTGATCGGGCCTTCCCTATGGCCAACCCTGCTTCTGGTGGGAACCGCGACGATCATTGCAACCATCGTCGGGGTGTGGCTCGGTATCAGAAGCGGCTGGAACCGAGGCGACCGCTTCGACATCATCTCTACCAACACAACCCTGGTGCTCTACTCAATGCCAGAGTTCTGGTTCGGCATGATCATGCTGATCGTTTTCGCAGTCGGCGTCGGCCCGATCCCCGGACTGTTCCCAACGGGCGGGCTCAGCGACCCTGGCGTGGACACCTCAACCCCGGCGGGTTGGCTCAATGTCGCCTGGCATCTTGTTCTTCCCGTGACGACGCTGGCCGTCATCTACCTCGCCGAGTACTCGCTCATCATGCGCGCATCCATCATCGAGGAACGCGGACAGGACTACGTTCAAACGGCTCGCGCCAAAGGCCTCATGGACAAGATGGTTCGTCGCGAGCACGCCGTACCCAACGCACTCTTGCCCACGATGACCCTCGTCTTCCTCAATCTTGGCTTCGTCGTCGGTGGGGCTATCACGATTGAATACGTGTACTCGATCCATGGCCTCGGATCTCTCACCGTCGATGCCCTTCAGGGGCCGGATGTCCCCTTGCTGCAGGCGCTATTCCTCCTGTTCTCCGGTGCGGTGATCTTCGCCAACCTCATCGCGGATCTCCTGTACGGATACTTCGACCCGCGGGTTCGGACATGACAGTGACAAGTCCTGACACTCAGAGCGCAGCAAATCCTGTACTGGCCGGGCGAGACATCGTCAGGACCCGAAGGCGGGCAAGCCGACAGCGGTTTGCGTCAAGTTTCCGCACAAGTCGCAGCGGCATGCTCGGGCTGACAATTCTGCTCATCTTCATTGGCGTGGCCATCGCTGCGTTCTTCATCCCGGCAAGCGCACTTGATGTCACTCAGGTGAGTGCCGATCCGTTCCTGCCACCATCACTGACCTGGCCACTGGGCACGGACGACTCAGGACGAAGTGTCCTGCTCCTGGTGGCCAAGGGTGCACAGATCTCACTGCTCGTCGGCTTTGCTGCCACGCTGCTGTCGATGTTCATCGGAACCACAGTCGGCATCGTCTCGGGTCACTACCGGGGAATGACTGGTGGAGTTCTCGACCGCATGACCGACTGGTTTCTGGTGATTCCCTACCTTCCACTTGCCATCGTGCTCGCCACGGTGCTGGGCCGTTCACTGCTCAACATCATCATCGTCATCGGCGTGACGTCATGGCCGGGAACGGCCCGACTCATCCGAGCGCAGACGCTTTCGGTGACCGCCAGGCCATATTTGGAACGCTCCAAGGCGCTCGGAGCAGGGAACTTTCATCAGATGTGGAAGCACGTCCTGCCCAACGTCATGCCGCTGGTACTGGCCAACACCACGCTGGCCGTCTCCATCTCCATCCTTTCCGAGACGACTCTGTCGTTCCTCGGACTTGGCGACCCTACCGCCATCTCGTGGGGCTCGATCCTGGAGCAGGGCTTCGCCGCGGGTGCCATCTCCCAAGGGGCGTGGTGGTACTTGGCGGCACCTGGTCTGTGTGTGGTGCTGACGGTGTTAGCGTTCAATCTCATTGGAAGGGCCATCGAAGACATCCTCGATCCAAGGCAGGAGACGGCGTAATGGCACTGCTCGAGTTCGACGACGTCAGCGTCACGTACCGATCACGCGGTGCCGATGTTCCGGCCGTCCGAGGAGTCACCCTCAGCGTCGAGGCCGGTGAGAGTCTCGGATTGGCTGGTGAATCAGGCTGCGGAAAGACGACTCTGACGAGCACAGTCCTGCGTATGCAACCAAAGTCTGCAAAGGTGACGGGGGAAGTCCGCATCAACGGTGCCAACGTTCTGGACATGACCTGGGGTCAGGTCCGGGCGCTGCGCTGGGCTGAAGCCTCTGTCGTGTTTCAGGGTGCGATGCATGCACTCAACCCGGTACAGCGCATTGGTGACCAGTTGGCCGAGCCGATCACCCTGCACAGCAAAGCCAGTAGGAAGGACGCCGATCGCAGAGTGGGCGAGCTCCTCGAAATGGTCGGACTGCCTGCCCGCCGCGCCCAGGCCTACCCCCATCAGCTGTCCGGCGGTCAGAAGCAGCGAGTGATGATCGCCATGGCCCTGGCCTGTGATCCGCAGCTCATCATCGCTGATGAGCCCACCACGGCCCTCGACGTCATGGTTCAGGCACAGGTCCTCAACGTTCTTCAGGGCCTGGTCAAAGAACTGAAAGTCGGTATGGTCTTCATCTCACACGACCTGTCCGTTCTTTCCAGTACGTGCGACCGCATCGCAGTGATGTACGCCGGCAAGATCGTCGAGCAGGGGCCAGCTGAAGATGTCTTCGATCACCCGCAGCATCCGTATGCAGCGGCGCTCGCCGGCGCGTTCCCGCGCATCGGGGATCCGCGCTATCGGTACTCCCCATCGGGGCTGCCAGGCGATCCACCGTTCCCCGGTGATCTACCGAATGGCTGCACATTCCACCCACGCTGTCCCGTCGCTGTCGAGCGCTGCTCCACAACCACACCTGAGCTGATCGAGCATGGTGGTCACCGAACCGCCTGTCTGCTGGTTGGAAGTGAGCTCAGATGACCGCCGTACATGATGCTGGAGCATCGAATCCCCCCAGTTCTGCCGTTCCCGCACTTGCGGGCCGCGATCTGGCCGTCACCTTCCGAGGCCGCGGCGGCGGTGGTCAAGCCCGAGCCGTCGATGGTGTCGATCTGGAACTCCGTCGCGGGGAGATCGTCGCACTCGTCGGTGAGAGTGGATGTGGCAAGACCACGCTTGCACGGACGCTGCTGGGACTCGAGCGACCAGCTGCGGGGACCGTCCTAGTCGATGGTGAGCCATTGGACTACAGATCGGAAGAGCACACGTATGAACTCC
>CAXBQZ010000113.1:0-5616 GCA_963978055.1 uncultured bacterium | reverse complement strand
CACGAGCACCCCTCACATCAACACCGAAATCATTCAGGCCACCCGAAGGTGGCCTGAATGATTTGGTGGGCGCAAAGTCCCCTACTGGCAACAGCCGTTGCCAGCGGGGGCCCACGAGCACCCCTCACATCAACACCGAAATCATTCAGGCCACCCGAAGGTGGCCTGAATGATTTGGTGGGCGCAAAGGGACTCGAACCCCTGACCCCCTGCTTGTAAGGCAGGTGCTCTAACCAACTGAGCTATGCGCCCGAATCTCTACCCGCCGAATGGCCAGCAGAGCTTGAGCAGTGAGATTACCGCGTAGCCAGCAATCCACCCAACTCAGCCGGACTCCGCCACTCCCCTACGCAGAACGCGGTCGATGGCGTCTGCGACCTCCGAGGCAAGCAGGGAACGATCCACGGTCTGCGCTGTAGCGGAACTGCCGAACCAGGTTGCTCCACAAGACCGGCACGACACCTCACCGAGTCGCTTGACGAGCATCGTCGACGAGCAGGTTGTGCAACCGTCGAGCCCGTGTGCTGATGGAAAGCAATCCGAACAGATAAGGACCTGCTCACCACCGGCCACAGCACGCTTCCAATCAGAAGCCTGACCATGGGACGGATCGTCCTGACGACGCCTACAGAAATAACAGCCCATCTGTGACTCAGAGCGCTGCAAGCGCCTCGCGGTAGTCCGCCGTACGCCGCGCATCCTCAGGACCGTTGATCACCATCCACCGGATCACACCGGTCTTGTCGATGATGAACGTGCCACGATTGGGAAAACCACCGCGCTCGAAGAACGTTCCGTAGGCCTTGGACACCTCACCATGTGGCCAGAAGTCACTCAGCAGCTGAAAGTCGTAATTCTCCTGCTCGGCAAAAACCTTCAATGTTGGAGCGCTGTCACATGAGATGCCGAGAACAACAGTGTCATCGTTCTCGAAAACCGAACTGAGATCACGAATCTCACAGAGTTCGCCGGTGCAGATGTTCGTAAATGCCAGTGGGTAGAAAACCACCACGACATTCTTCTGGCCGCGATACGACGAAAGCCGAACCTTCTGTCCAAACTGATTCTCGAGCTCGAAATCCGGGGCTTCTTGGCCAACCGCAACTGACATGACAAACCTCTCTCATGAACGGGTGAGACGATCGTGTCATAGCGGGCACTGCGCGGCACGTCGGACTGCTGAAACTGCTGGGACAGGGCGCCAGAACTAGCGACGGCCCGCCTTGGGAGCCACCAGGCGAGTTCCCTGCCACTCCCGCGAGGCCGAGATGGTGCTCGTCGACTGCAGGCCGGCCGTAGGTGCAGCATCGGAAATATCCGATGCCTCGACGTGTCCATCACGCCCTGGCTTGGGCGTCAGGAGCCAGATGACTCCCTGATCGGCCAGGAACTCCAACGAGTCGACGAGTACATCGACGAGGTCACCGTCATCTTCACGCCACCACAGGAGTACGACATCCACAACATCGTCATACTCAAGATCCACAAGTTCGGTCTCAGTCACCAGAACGATGCTGGTGCGCAATTCACCGTCACAATCGGAGTCGAACCCGATCTCCTGCACAATCTGCCCTGCTGTGAATCCCAGCCGGGAGGCAAGTGCGCGGGCTGGATCGTCTCCAGACGACATGTTGTTTGCTGGCGTGGTCGTGGTCATGCTCGGTCGATTTCCAGAATCTCAACCGGGCCAATTGGGTGGGCCATGTGAGTAGTCCACCCGACTTGATAGCCCCTGCGCAAGCATTTCGCACATCCTGTTGTTAGTTGTTTTGAGCGTGGCATCCAGAATCCCGACCCGCGGGACAGCGCCCGGAGGTTGAGTTCATCCGTTCTGACCAGAAATCCACTCGGCACGCCAGCACCCCAGATGTACTGCGGGACGTCCGACACGGCAGGATAGGAGTGCAGCAGTCAAAGACAACGCGGGCCAGCCCACAAGGTGCCTGCGTTCTGCGTCTGGCATCAACAGGCGAAGGAGTGGAGTTATACATGTCTATTGGACGTGATCGCGACCCGCTGATTGCCGGGGGGCTTCCAACTCAGTATGTCGATGCGGATCCGACTGAGACTGCCGAGTGGCTCGAATCATTCGACGCACTCGTTGCCAATGCAGGCGCCTACCGGGCGCGGTACATCATGCTCTCACTCCTACGTCGAGCCGCGGAGCAGAACGTGGGTGTGCCAAGCCTGCGTAGTACCGACTACATCAACACCATTCCGCCAGAGCGCGAACCGTGGTTCCCCGGTGATGAGGCACTGGAACGACGGATCCGCGCCTATGCGCGATGGAATGCCGCAATCATGGTGCATCGAGCCCAGCGGCCCGGTATCAGTGTTGGCGGACATATCTCCACCTACGCCTCAACCGCGTCACTGTATGAAGTCGGCTTCAACCACTTCTTCCGCGGTAAGGATCACCCCGGTGGCGGTGATCAGATCTTCTTCCAGGGGCACGGGTCACCGGGCATCTATGCGCGCGCGTATCTCGAGGGACGGCTGAACGAGCACCAGCTCGACGGATTCCGACAGGAACTCTCCCACCCAGGCGGCGGGCTATCGTCCTATCCACACCCCCGTCTGATGCCGGACTTCTGGGAGTTCCCCACGGTATCCATGGGCCTTGGACCGATCAATGCGATTTATCAGGCGAGGTTCAACCGCTATCTGCACGGCCGTGGGATCAAGGACACGAGTCAGCAGCGGGTGTGGGCGTATCTCGGTGACGGCGAGATGGACGAAGTCGAGAGCCTCGGGGCGCTCGGGCTGGCCGCCCGGGAGGAACTGGACAACCTCACCTTCGTCGTCAACTGCAACCTGCAGCGACTTGATGGTCCCGTCCGCGGCAACGGCAAGATCATCCAGGAGCTCGAGTCCTTCTTCCGTGGCGCAGGCTGGAACGTCATCAAGGTTGTCTGGGGCCGCAAGTGGGATGACCTACTGGCCGTGGACAACGACGGCGCCCTCGTCAACCTCATGAACCGCACCCCAGATGGTGACTTTCAGACCTACAAGACCGAGAACGGAGCGTTCATCCGGGAGAACTTCTTCGGCCGAGACCCTCGCACCCGCAAGATGGTCGAGACTTGGTCCGATGAGGAGATCTGGTCACTGAGCCGAGGTGGCCACGACTACCGCAAGCTCTACGCGGCGTATCGAGCGGCTACCGAGCACAAGGGCCAGCCCACAGTCATTCTCGCCAAAACCATCAAGGGCTGGACCCTCGGCAGCCACTTCGAGGGACGTAATGCCACTCACCAGATGAAGAAGCTCACTCTGGACGACCTCAAGCTGTTCCGCGATCGGCTTCAGATCCCCATCGCTGACTCCGAGCTCGATGAGAAGCTTCCCCCGTACTACCACCCGGGACCCGAGCATGAGCACACCCAGTACATGCTCGAGCGTCGACGCGCCCTCGGTGGATCACTGCCCCTACGCCGACATACGGCCAAGCCACTCGTTCTTCCCGGAGATCCCGTCTACGACGTGATGCGACGTGGAAGTGGTAAGCAGCCGGTGGCTACCACGATGGCGTTCGTCCGACTTCTCAAGGATCTGATCCGCGATGAACACATCGGTCATCGAATCGTTCCGATCATTCCTGACGAAGCCCGCACCTTCGGCATGGACTCGCTGTTCCCGACGGCCAAGATCTACTCTCCACATGGCCAGACCTATCTTTCTGTGGACCGAGATCTCGTTCTGGCGTACAAGGAATCCTCGAGTGGACAACTTCTGCACGAGGGGATCAACGAGGCCGGATCGGTTGCGTCATTCACCGCCGTGGGCTCGTCCTACGCCACCCATGGCGAGCCAATGATCCCGATCTACATCTTCTACTCGATGTTCGGATTCCAGCGGACCGGTGATGCTTTCTGGGCCGCCATGGATCAGATGGCCCGCGGATTTGTGCTCGGAGCTACGGCAGGCCGCACCACTCTCAATGGTGAAGGCCTGCAGCATGAGGATGGTCATTCACCGATCCTTGCTGCAACGAACCCCGGGGTCGTCGCATACGATCCGGCATTCGGCTACGAGGTAGGGCACATCGTCCGCGATGGTCTCCGACGGATGTACGGCGAGGATCCGGAAAACATCTTCTACTACCTCACGCTTTACAACGAGCCATATGTCCAGCCTGAGGAGCCAGCAGACGTTGACGTCGAGGGAATCCTGCGCGGTATGCACCTGATCTCGTCGGCCCCACCGGCTGATGGACCACGGGCGCAGTTGCTCGCCTCCGGCGTCGGGGTCAACTGGGCTTTGCGGGCCCAGGAGCTGCTTCGCGACGACTGGGGGGTACATGCAGATGTCTGGTCAGTGACGTCCTGGGGTGAACTGCGCCGCGATGGGCTCGACGCCGACCGGCACAACCTGCTGCATCCAACCCAGGAGCACCGGGTCCCCTATGTCACCTCACGACTCGAGGGACGGCCTGGCCCGGTTATTGCGGTGAGCGACTATATGCGCGAGCTCCAAGACATGATTCGCCCATACGTGCCAACGGATTTCGCCAGTCTCGGCACCGACGGATGGGGGATGTCCGATACCCGGGGGGCGCTGCGGCGACACTTCCTCGTCGATGCTGAGAGCATCACCGTGCGCACCCTGGCAACTCTCGCCGATCGCGGTGAATTTGACCGACAGCTGGTAGCAGAGGCGATCCACCGCTACCAGCTCAAAGACCCGGCTGCTGCCGATGCAGGCAATACGGAGGGCTCGGGCTGATCCACTGCTCTGGGCCTTTCTTCGCCTTGCGTAGTTTTTTTGCGGATCTAGTAAAATACATGTGTTTCTCTAAAAAGCGCACCTGTATCTTGTTCCATTGGTCTTCATTGTCAATAATACCGTACATGCACAGCTCTTCTTACAGGCCGTTACCAATTTTAAAGAAATCATCCCTACCCAGATAATCAAGGTCTGCATCACAGATAATCTCTTCCAGTAAATTATGAGGCGCTTGAGGTATGCGGGTAGCCATTATCATACCGCAGATGCGGTTGATCTGCTCTTCTGAATAGCCATAGGATGGCAGATGCTCCCTCACAATTTCGCACGAGATCAGCTCGTGATCTGCTTGTTGGCGCAAAAAGCCTGAGTCGTGAAACAATACTGCAGTAAGCAGCAGCGTAAGCTCATCACCCTGAATACCTTCCATTGATGCCAATATTTTCGCAGACCTGTAAACATCTTTGATGTGCTCTGCACTGTGGTATGTCAGGTTTTTAGGGAGTTCCCTTTTAAGTTTCTTTAAAATAAAAAGTTTTACTTTTTCAAATTCCATTGACCATTCTTTAATATATGATGCAAAAAAACTCCTTCAAAATGGAGAAGAAATGCACCTAACGCTTCCTACTTTGTAAAATTGTTTAACTAATGTAATACAATTTTAATAATCTTCATTAATATTTAATCAATTTTTACTTTAAAAAAATAAATAGTAAAATCAGAGATTTAGATCATAAGACAGAACGTAGAATTTATGATAATACATGTATTTTAATATATATGAAATTTTTCGACTTTTTAAGAAACATCACAAGTAAACAATATATTGAAATGATTAATCTTATGCATTGTAATAACTTTTTTGGATTCCGAGTTCAACCAGACACATTT
>CAXBQZ010000112.1:0-6417 GCA_963978055.1 uncultured bacterium | reverse complement strand
CGAGTGCTGGCGGGATTATCGGAGTGAAGCCGTTCGCACCTGCTAGGGCAATGGCGTGATTGACCAGGGCGAGTTCAAGCAGGGCGCCAACACCAGTCAGGTAGTAGAAACGTGACCCGGACACCTTGGCACCACGCTCAATATCGATGGCACCCAGCAGTTCACCGAGTTCGACGTGATCCTTGACTGGGAATCCCTCAGCCTCGAAATCCCGAGGGGTTCCCACGTGCTCGAGGACGACGAAATCATCCTCACCTCCGATGGGTGCATCTGTCTCAACGACATTGGACAGCAGTGACACCAGGGCAGCTGCCTCGGCATCAGCTTCCGCTCGCTCATCTTCTGCGGCTTTGACGCGGTTGGACAGATCCGTGGCGGTTGCCATCAGCACGTCGAGTTCACTGGCGAGTGCTGAGCGCTGGGCGTCGTCAGCCTTCTTCAGTGCACCTTGTAGTGGACCGATCTTCTTGCCCAGCTCCTTCTGCTCATTTCGCAATGTGCCAAAGGCCAGCTCTGCGGCTCGACGGCGCTCATCGGCTGCAAGGACCTGATCCACAATCGACGGGTCCTCACCGCGGGCCACCTGAGAGGAGCGGACGCGGTCGGGTTCATCACGGATGAGTTTGAGATCGATCACGGGATAAGACTAGTGCGCCCTCGCCGCCGAGGTGGCTATGGATGAGCCCATCCAGCGCCAAGCGAATTCGTCAGAGGTACAGCCCGGAATTTCGTCCGCCATCCTCGGGAACCTGGCCTTGCTGACCGGGGTTCATCCCACCACTGCCGATAGCACGCTGTCTCATCTGCTCGATCTGAGATTGTGCGAGCATCTGCTGGGCAAAGAGTGCTGTCTGAATTCCATGGAAGAGACCCTCGAGCCAGCCAACCAACTGCGCTTGGGCGATCCGGAGCTCCGATTGACTTGGAACCCGATCCTCGGTGAAGGGCAGTGAGAGCCGCTCGAGCTCTTCGACCAGCTCAGGAGCCAGGCCGTCCTCGAGTTCGCTGATGGAACGGCGGTGGATCTCGCGAAGCCGCACGCGTGCATCCTCGTCCAGTGGTGCGCTCTTCACTTCCTCGAGCAACTGCTTGATCATGCTTCCGATCCGCATCACCTTGGCAGGTTGCTCGATCAGATCGGTGACGGATGTGGACGCTGCGTCCTCAGCGGAATCGTTGGTCACAAGATCATTGGAAATGGGATTTCCGTCTGGCCCAACGATCACAATGTGCTGGCCGGAGCCGTCCTGTGGGGCCGATTCGGATGGGGTGCTCATGTTGTGAGCATACCGACGCTGAGCGTTGTGCGTTCCGCGTACCAGCGGCGCTGTACTGCCAGAGTTCCCCTATCGATCATCGCCGAATAACCATTGTTCACATATCTGTGCTGAAATATGCGTTGCTGACTTGAGTCAGCTACCAAAACTACGAGTAAGCCCGTGAGGGGTGAGAGGCACCGGACCCAGTGGGGCACCGGGCTACGCGATCGTCAAGGAGACGGCACGTGGACTACAACTGGCTGTTCCCGGGTGCGGAAGCCCGCCCCGTCGGTGCAAAGGGCTGGGGATCATTCGCGATAGAGCGGATCCCCGCTGGCACAACTGTTGCAGGGTTCGGTGGCTGGGTTGTCACCTACGAGACGCTGAGCACCTTCACCCATGATCGGCAGAGTCGTTCGATCCAGATCGATGAGAACCTATATCTGGTCTCGGGCGACACCCCTGAGCCAGGTGACTTCCTCAACCACTCATGTGAGCCCAGTTGTGGCCTGGTTGGTGCCAACGTTCTGGTAGCGATGCGCGATATCGAGATTGGTGAAGAGCTCACCTTCGACTACGCCACCTGTGATACGAGTGATTACGACGAGTTCAACTGCCTGTGTGGTGAACCCACCTGTCGTGGCGTTGTCACGGGCCTGGACTGGACCAAGCCAGAACTGCAGGCAAAGTACAGCGGTTGGTTCTCGCCCTACATCAACCGTCGAATTGCCGCGCTGTCCGCATCCTGATCTTCAGGTCTGCAGCAGAACCTTTCCGATGTGCTCGCTGTCGGTGACCACCTGATGTGCGCGGGCTGCCTCTGCCATAGGCAGGTAGCGGTCGATGATGGGTGTGATCCTTCCGGCTGAGACCAGTGGCCACACGGTTTCGACGACTGCTGCGCAGATGCGAGCCTTGTCTTCTGCAGGCCTTGCTCGTAGAGATGTGGCAGCCACAGAGCCGCGCACTGCCATGAGCTGACCGAGATCGAGTTCTGCCTTCACGCCACCCTGCATTCCGATTACCGCAATGCGTCCGTTCGCAGCCAGGGCTGAGATGTTGCGCTTGAGATACTCCGCGCCCATGTTGTCGAGAATGACATCGGCTCCATTGGCCTGGGCTTTGATCACCTCGACGAAGTCCTGCTCGCGGTAGTTGATCAGGATGTCCGCTCCCAGTTCGGCACAACGTTCGAGTTTCTCGGGCGAACCAGCTGTGACTGCCACCCGAGCACCGAGCGCCTTGGCGAACTGGATACCGAAGGTGCCGATTCCACTCCCACCGCCGTGAATCAAAACGGTTTCACCGGCGGTGAGACGTGCGGTGTCGATGAGGTTCGACCACACCGTGCAGGCAACCTCTGGCAGTGCGGCCGCTGTCAGTACGTCGATACCCGATGGAAGGGGCATCACCTGACCCGCTGGAACGGCCACGAACTCGGCATAGCCACCACCGGAAAGCAGAGCACAGCATTCATCGCCGACACTCCAGCCGACGACCTGGGCGCCGACCTGCTCAATCACGCCGCTGCATTCAAGACCCGGGTATGGCGGAGCTCCGGGCGGTGGCGGATAGAAGCCCTGTCGCTGAAGCAGATCGGCACGGTTGACGGCCGAGGCCACAACTCGAATCAGTACCTCATCGTCGGCCACCTGTGGGTCAGGGACCTCCTGCCATTGCAGTACTTCAGGTGGACCGAATTCGGAGATCGTGATGGCATGCACTACTTGGCTCCCTGATGGATCAGCAGAAGTCGGTCGCCAGTTTCGATGATCTCGATGGTGTCAGCATCGAAGCGATGGCTCACCCCGTCACGTATGACTGAGACAAGGAGCTCACCGCGCTTGAGCAGATCCTGGCTGGTTGACCCGATATCGGTAGCAGTGGCCTCACGTTCAATGATCTCAAGGCCGTAGGCAGGTTCGAGGATGTCCTCGACGAAGTCGCCCGCTGCTGGGGAGTTGAGGGACAGCCCCATCAGATGACCCGCGGACTCCGCGGTCAAGACGACCACATCTGCTCCACTCTGACGAACGATCGTGCTGTTGCGCGATTCACGTACTGCGACAACGATCCGTGCGGCGGGGTTGAGTCGTCGGGCAGTGAGAACTGCAAGTACCGCGGCGTCATCACGGTCCAAGGCCACCACGACTCGACTGGCGTTCTCAACGGAGGCTGCACGCATGATCTCTTCGCGACCTGCATCGCCAATCACTCCAAGGCAACCCCGATCATTTGCCTCCTCAATCACGGCTGCATTCGGATCGATCACCACGATCGAGGAAGGCATGGCGCCGTGATCGATCAAACTCTGGGCGGTACTTCGACCCTTGACGCCGTATCCAATGATGACGGTGTGATCCTTCACAGCTGACCTCCAGCGTCGGGTGCGCCATTCATCGCGGCTCCGTTCAGTGAGGATCTCAACGGTGGTGCTCACCAGAGTGATCAGGAAGATGAATCGCAGGGGGGTGATGAGGAAGATGTTGACGAGCCGGGCCGGCTCGCTGAACGGTGCGATATCTCCGTATCCCGTGGTCGACAGGGAAACGGTCGCATAGTAGAGGGCGTCGATCATGGTGATGGGAGTGCCGTTGGCATCGTGATACCCGGCTCTCTCGATGTAGACCAGAAAGGCTGTGAGCAGCAGGCAGGCCACTGCGATGGCAAGACGACGCAGGAAGAGTTCGATGGGCGTGCGACGTTTGCGCGGCCAACTCACCAGCACATCTGAATTCACAACACAGGACGCTATCGAGTGTTGTACTGCGAAGACCAGCGCACCGAGTGGATTGACTACTCAGGGCAGTGGAAGCACTCTCACGAATGAGCCGATCCCACCTGCCCCGGGAGTAATCACGGCAATGCCATCGGCAAGTGTGAGTCCACGTAGCATCGCGGGGCCTACATGCATCGTCGGTGTGGCGGTGACCTCTGGTCCACTGAACCCTCGGCGCACCGGCAGAAGGCGGGTGCTCTCCGGATGTGGACGTACGTCCACGGTCAACACCGCCTCCGTGATGTGGGCCTCATCTGCTCCCGGCTCACCACGAAGGGTAGCGAGCATGGGAACTAGCAGGGTGAGCACAGCTGAGATCGCGGCAAGTGGGTTGCCCGGGAGTCCGACAACATGACGCCCATCGGGCAGGGTAGCCAGGCACATCGGGTGCCCGGGACGCACATTCACCCCG
Source organism: uncultured bacterium (assembly GCA_963978055.1). Taxonomy (GTDB): domain Bacteria; phylum Actinomycetota; class Actinomycetes; order S36-B12; family CAIYMF01; genus Longivirga. The sequence continues at coordinate 1,967 of CAXBQZ010000112.1, read as the reverse complement.
TCCACCTGCCATCGCGCACCGAGAAAGTTCAACGCAGCGTGCAGATGATCGGCCGGACCGGCCGCTGTGGATCCCGTTGTGACGATCACATCTGCATTTGCATCATCGAGTGCTGCCACGAGTTCATTGACGGTGTCAGGAAGATGCTGAGGCGGGAAGGCGACCCCACCGGCCCACGAAATCCAGCCAGGCAGCATCGGACCCAGCGCATCGCGAATTCGGCCATCTCGGGCGACCCCGCGCTGAAGGAGCTCATCGCCGAGAACCAGGATTGCGACGGTGGGTGGCTTTACCACCCGGAGGGTGTCGTAGCCGGCTGCAGCCGCCATTCCGGCAACGGCCGGTGTGACAACACCACCGGGGTCGAGGAGGGGCTCACCGGCGGCGCACTCTTGGCCGCGTGGACGGATATCCGCACCAAATTCGACGAATCCTGGATGTGGTGCAAGCTGATCGGTTGCGGGGTTGCCGACGTAGAGTCGTTCACCATCGCGTTCGGCCGACACAAGGGCATGCTCACGACGAACGACCGCATCTGCCCCGAGAGGTACCGCAGTACCCGTGGCGATGCGCACTGCAGTGCCGTCAGCAATTCGCTCACCGAGGGATCCGGCTCGCAGATCTCCGACGACCAGCCACGGACCGGGACCGGCAACTGCAAAGCCGTCCATCGCTGAAACGTCGAATGGTGGAAGTGCCGTGAGCGCCTCAAGTGGCTCAGCCAGAACCGCTCCGATTGCTGTTTCCAGCGGTGCCTCGACGATCGGCCCGGGGCGTGCGCAATCACGAGCGACTCGACGAGCCTGGGTCCACGACAGGTCTTCAACGGACATGTCTTGATCCTGACCGGACCGGGCGGACATTTCGAATCGACCCGCCGAACATGGTGCTATCGGTCAAGATCCTCGGGGGTGTCTACATCTCGCGACCACCCGCCGTCGTCCGGAACCTCGACGATGTGCAGCCCATCAAGGAGCTGCATGGCCGGGCGATCAACCGGATCCGTGGCGGCAACAAGAGTGACCAGGGCCTGGGCTCGGTAGCACGCGCACAGTGGCTGGCGGTGATGGTGACTGTCGACGATCACCGCTACGTCAGCACTGGAGGCCTCAAGAGCGGCGATCAGGTGCGGGATTGCCCCTGCCGGATTCCGGAGGTCACCGGCGAGCACGATGATGAGATCGTCCTGGTCGGGATCGAGTTCACTTACCCCCGCGGCAACAGCGGAGAACGGCCCACTACCTGCCGGCTCCTCGCGGATGACGTGGACATTGGCCGGAGCGTCCGCAGTTTCGAAGCCCACCACAACAACCTGATCACATGCGTTTGCTGCCGCTTGGATCGAATGCTCACGCAGGGGACGTCCGTCCACGACCTCCACCAGCTTGTTGCGACCGAACCGTGAACTCGTCCCCCCGGCCACCACAATCCCGTGAATGCTCATGTGCCGACGCTATCGGCAGGTGGCTCTGCCGTGGCGATGGCATGTGAAACTGCGTCAAGGGCATCGGGATCCCAGGTGAGTGCGCGTTCGAAGGGCAGCTCGGCCAGATCGCTGAGGAAGATGCTGTGGACATCGGGGAAGGTGAGCACCCTCCGGTTTGGGAGCACCGTCAAGTCGAGCTCACGGGCGGCTGCACTGCTTGCCGCAACGACTCCGTCATGTGGCCATACGTTCTGATCCCCGGCGGAGTCGGTGAAGTAGTCGCCGACGATCAAGGTGACGGGAACATCGTCCAGCACGCCCTTCTGACGGGAGTTCCACCCATCCACACCCATGAGATATCTGCGTGTGACCTGCTCGCCTGCCCCCTCGGACTCAGCATCTCGATACTTCTTGCCCTCGACCATCACGGCCCGGGTGAAACTGGATTCGCCCGCCGCGTCCAGATTCAGCTCACCGTTGGCGTAGTCACCGAAGAAGGCACCCTGCCACGGAGTTCCGATGGTTGTCAGCGAGCGATAGC
>CAXBQZ010000111.1:0-6560 GCA_963978055.1 uncultured bacterium | reverse complement strand
CTCCGGATACCCCGGAGATCGGCCGCGAAACCGCCGCGGCGGTTGCCGAACTCAGCACCACTCACGACGTCGTATGGATTCAGGAGCACGCCCCCCGTGCGGCAGTCCAGCAGATCCTGAGCCATGCCGTGGCATTCCTATGCCCATCGATCTACGAACCTCTCGGCATCGTCAATCTCGAAGCGATGGCCTGCTCCACGGCTGTCATCGCCTCGGACGTGGGCGGAATCCCCGAGGTGGTAGTCAACGGTGAAACCGGGTTGCTCGTGCACTACGACCAAACCGATCCGCAAGCATTCGAGCAGGAGTTCGGCCGTGCAATCAATGAATTGATAGCCGATCCGGCCCGCGCCCGCCTCATGGGGGAGCGTGGTCGGGAGCGAGCCATCGCCGAGTTTGGCTGGGATATCGTCGCGAAGCGCACCCTTGAGGTGTATGCCACGGCTGGAGCCGTTCCGGGGGCACCAATCCCGTGAGCACTGCGCCCGCCCCCGAGTTCGTTCGCCGGCCAGCTATCGGATACGGGCTCTACCTATTGGCAGCCACCCTGTTCTCCCTGAATGGCACGGTGAGCAAATACCTTCTGCTGAGCGGGATCTTCTGGGCACGCCTCTCCCAGCTTCGCGTCACCTTGGCCTTCCTTGTCCTTCTCGTCACTGTTCTGGTTGTAAACCGGTCAGCCCTGCGGCTGCGCGGTCAGGGCCGTGAGATCCTCGCCTACGGGATTCTCGGGATCGCTGCGAGTCAATCTCTGTACTTCATGTCCATCCAGCGCATGCCCATCGGGGTAAGTCTGCTGTTCGAATTCACCGCACCGATCATGGTGGCGCTGTGGTTCAAGTATGTGCTGCACGAACCCGTACGCGATCGGGTCTTCCTTGCGTTAGTACTCGCCCTCGTCGGTCTGGGGATGGTTGCGCAGATCTGGCACGGCTTCACCCTTGATGCCATCGGACTCATCGCCGCATTTGGAGCAGCGGTGGCAATGACGTTCTACTTCATCAAGGGCGAACGGCTGGTCGCCAAGCGCGATCCAGTGTCGTTGACAATGCTTGGATTCGGAGCTGCCGCTCTGTTCTGGGCGATTGCTCAGCCATGGTGGCTCTTCCCCTGGGACAAGCTCCATTCGACCATCACCCTGATCGAGGGCAGCCACCCAACCCTGCCCACCTGGGTGTTGATCTTCTACATGGTTGTCTTCGGCACCGTCATCCCATTCGCGCTCATGCTCGCCAGCCTGCGTCACCTGCGGGCAACTCAGGCCTCAATCATGGGCATGACCGAACCGGTCATCGCATCCCTGATTGCTTTCGCACTTCTGGGTGAATCCATGACCCCGATCCAGATCCTCGGCGGTGCCATCGTGCTCGGGGCGGTCATCCTCGCGGAAACATCGCGATAGTCGGACTCGCTTTGGCCGGACTCATGGTGGAATGACGACATGGCTGATGACGAGATAGCTGCAGATCCGGATCGCGGACTCGATCTGCTCGCCGGACTCGACGGCCGGGTAAGCACGAGCCGAATTGGACGCGATGTAGCAGCCACCGCGATGGCCGCCGTTGATCCTGCGGCATCCAATCAGATCGCAGCCGTCAAGAACTGGCGTGAGGACTACCTCGGCCCATTCAGAGATCTGGTGAGCACGGGGACGAAGACCTCTGATGCCGCTTATGCAATGGCTGACGCCGGGCTCGCCGAACTACATGCCAACGCGGTGATTGTGCGCCACGGCGAGCAGATTCCAGCCCATGAACTCCTGGCCACGAACGCTACGCAGGAATTCCGTTCGGTATGCGTGCAGGGCGAGAACGCCCGTGACCCCGGTCTTACGGTTCCACTTCACGGCGCTCGACTGTTCGCTCCTGAGGTACGCCGACAGCTCGACAGCTGGGTAGCCCAGGGCATTGTGGAACGTGGATTCTCAACTGCTCTGCACAGCGTTCTGGACAACCCAGATTGGCTAGACCTGTCAGACACAACTGTGGTGGTACTCGGTGCCGGGGCCGAGATGGGACCTCTTCGCTCATTACTGCGCTGGGGTGCCCATGTGATCGCGGTTGACCTTCCTCGACCTGACGTGTGGGAGCGGGTCATCAGTGTTGCTCGAAACTCAGCAGGCCGGTTGACGATTCCCGTTCCTGCCAGCAGCAGCCTTCCTGACCTCGTCACATCTGACGACGACACAGAGCTGGCACGGACCGCCGGAATCGACATCATCAGCCAACTCCCAGAGCTGTACCACTGGCTTGCATCCATCGACGGGCCGTACATACTCGGCAACTACACGTACGCCGATGGGGCAACACACCTGCGCCTTGGTGTAGCGACCGACATCCTTGCCACCCGCCTTCTGGCTGGACGGACCGATGTGGGTCTGGCATTTCTTGCTACCCCGACCGATGTTTACGCAGTCTCCCCTACGACGGTCGAGGAATCTCGACGTCGATGGAACTCTCGCGGTCTGGCACGCCTAGCTCAACTGCCGCTGCGACCGACTGGACAGTTTGCGCCCAATTACCCGAACACGATCACCACTGAGCGCGGGGAGGTGGGAATTGCTGACTGTCTGGTGGGTGTTCAAGGCCCGAACTACGCACTGGCCAAGCGACTTCAGCGATGGCGCGCGATCTCCTCGCGCAAGGGCGGGGTGTGGACCTCATTGAATGTCGCACCAGCAACGCGTACGAGATCTGTGGTCAAGAATCGGGCTCTCGCTGCGGCCTACGCGGGGGCTCACCGATTTGGGGTCGAGGTCTTCGAACCGGCTACCTCAAATACAGTGATGGCGGCACTGCTTGTCCACGACCTGCGTTCGTCAACCTCATTCGCACGACCCGATGCAGATCTCAAACACCCCGATGACGCGTGGGCGATCCAGGCAGCACATGCTGGGCTCTGGACCAGTGCCTATGCACCTCGCTCAGTACTGGGGATCGCGGCGGCCCTGGGAATGATCGTCCGCGGCTAGGCAAACATGCCGATGGGCGGCCACCCGAGAGTGACCGCCCATCGTGACTGACTACTTCGAACCGCCCAGCAGACCACCCAGCTGGCCGAGGATGTCGTTCAGCGAGTTTGCATCAGGTAGCTGGCCGTTGGGGCTGATCTTGTCGACCAGGCCTGGCAGCAGGTTGGACAAGCCCTGCTGAACCTCATCGACCGAGACACCCGACTGGTTGGCGATATTCGCGATCTGGTCGGATCCGAATGCGTTGCCCAGCGCGGACGGATCGACCGCCTGGTTCGCGCCGGTACCGATCCAGGAGTTGACGATGTCGCCAAGGCCACCGGACTGCAGCTGACCGAGGATCTTGTCCAGTCCACCGCTCTGCTGAATCGTCGCCAAGACGGGTCCTGCGAGGGCGGCCAGCTTGCCCATATCGAGGCCACCCTCACCGCCGGTGAGCTGGCCGAGCATCGCACCCAGATCAGGGGCGCCACCCTGTGCACCACCCTGACCGCCACCCATCAGGCCACCGAGTAGATCTTCAAGCCCTGCCATGTTGTCCTCCAAAGTTTGTGAGACGCGGATACCCGCACGATGACGCTAATGAGCAGTGTGCTTTTGTCGCCTGCAACTTGAGCAAACATGGAGTTTGGTCCGGTGAAACAGTGAGTTAGACCAGATGCCGTTCATCTCGACGTCTGCCCTGACCAAATCGAGCAGCACTCAACGGGGTCAGGTCAAACTCGGGATCACGCCCGAGAATCAGATCTCGGAGAAGCTCACCGATTGCAGGGCCCTGGAGAAACCCGTGACCGGAGAATCCGGTGGCGTAAAGCAATCCCATAACCTCATCTGAGCGGCCCACGATTCCGTCGTGATCGGGTGATACCTCGTAATAGCCAGCCCAGCCGCCAACCACCTCGGCTTCGATGAGCGCGGGGGCTCGATGGGCAGCATGTTCGATGAGCTTCTCGAGGTACGACGGATCCCGCGTCAGATCGAATCCAGGTTCAACACTCGGGTCGGAGAATCCGGCAAGAACACCTCTGCCCTCACCATGGAAGTAGAAGGTTGATGCGGCATCGATCGTCATCGGCGATCGGGAAACCACCGTCGGGTCAACACCCGGAATGGCCCCCGTCACGATGATCTCCCGGCGTACAGGAACGACCGGAAGGTCGATCCCGAGGGCTGCCCCAACAGACATCGACCAAGCTCCCGCGGCGATGACCACGTTGGTTGTGCGTACACGAGCAACACCATTCGAGCTTTGAACATCAACGGAGTGAATCTGGCCATCTCGAACCTCTGCGCCCACAAACTCCGTATTTGTCAGCAGTGTTGCACCCTCACGTCGCGCCCCCGAGGCGTACGCCTGAACGACTGCCTCCGGTGTGCACACTCCATCATCTGGTGACCAGCACGCCCCGATGACATCGTCCACATTCGCCAGTGGAGACAACCGATGAGCTTGATCAGCGCTGATCATCGAGGAGCGCACACCAAGGCTGTTGTGCACCTCCACGGCCGCTCCGAACTCTTGTATCTGTTCGGGGGTGGTGCACAGGAACAGATAGCCCACGCGATGCAGATCGATCTCACCACCGGGTCTGGAGCCGATATCGGCCAGAAGCTCCAACGACCGCTTACCAATGGCAACGTTGAGCGGATCGGAGAAGCATGCGCGAACTCCGCCGGCAGCCTTTGACGAGGAGCCGCTGGCAATGGCCGACTTCTCAACCAGCAGGACACTCTGTCCGGCCTCGGCAAGGTGAAATGCGGTACTGCATCCGACAACCCCGCCCCCGATGACAACCACATCGACGGACTCCGGCGGGGCTGGCGTCACAGACGGAACTCAGGATCGGAGGGCAGTTCCATGACGTCCATCTGTGCCTTCTGCAGTCGACCTGAGTAGTCCCAGTTGACCGCCTGCCAGCGGGTGAACTGGTCAAGCACCCACACCCCACTCTGTCGGGATCCGTTACCTGATCGTCCGTTACCACCGAACGGCAGATGAGCCTCGGCCCCGGAGGTGGAGTTGTTCACCGACACCATTCCTGAACTCACCGCAGAACGAAACTTCCAGACCCACTGCGGATTGTTTGTGTAGATCGCCGAAGACAGCCCATAGCCGTGACCATTGGCCAACTCGATCGCCTCATCAAGTGACCCAAACCTTCCCAACCCGACCAATGGGCCAAAGGTCTCGGTGTCATAGAGGGCATCACCGGCACGGATTCCCTCAACGATCGTGGGATGGGCAAAGAACCCTGACTCGGGATCACCGACAAAACCGGCACGCGGGTTGGAGGCCGTGATTCGCCCAATACCGGTCGATCCGAGGGTGGTTTGATGTGACTCGATCAAGCCCAGATTTCGCTCATGTGCGTCCAGATAGCCCTGCGAGATCATCGGGCCATAGAGCACATCCTTGCGGGGGTCGCCAACGACGGCGTTCTCTACCGCGTAAACGTAGCGAGCCTTGACCTCGTCGTAGATGTCGTCGTGTACCCACAGGGTTCCAAGCGAGGTACAGCGCTGCCCGGAAGTACCGAACCCGGCAAAGAGGGCGCCCTCAACGACCAGATCGATGTTCGCATCCGGCATGACCACCATGGGGTTCTTTCCGCCGAGCTCCAGACATGGTGACTGAAGGTGCCGACCCGTGAGCTCACCGATTGCCCTGCCCACAGCCGTGGAACCCGTGAAGCCGACCTTCTGCACCAGCCTCTCTTCAAGTACCTGCTCGAGAGCCGCCGACGTGGTTGCTCCATCGGCCACGATGGTGACAAGGACATCCTCGGGCACACCGCCGGCATGGAAGATCGATGTCATTGCATATGAGATGGCGGGTGATACTTCGGCTGGTTTCCACACCACCGAGTTCCCGCACAGAAGTGCCGGCACGATGTACCAGGAGGGGACGGCCGTCGGAAAATTCCCTGCCGTGATGATGAACGCGGTGCCCACCGGTGCACGGAATGTGAAGAGCTGCTTGTCGGGCATTTCACTCGGCACGGTCTGCCCGTAGAGCCGGCGGCCCTCACCGAGGAAGAAGTCACAGGTGTCGATGACCTCCTGAACCTCACCCAGAGCCTCGGCGTATGTCTTTCCGATCTCTCGGGTGACTAGCGCGGCAAGGCTGTCTTTATTGGCTTCCATAAGCCGTCCCACTGCGGCGATGACACGACCGCGCGCCGGTGCCGGGACCTTGGCCCAGGCTGCCTGAGCCTGATGCGCCCTGCGGGTGGCCTCAACCACGTCCTGAACGCTCGGAGCCTGAATGCTGGTGACGATGTCGGAAGTGTCTGCCGGGTTCACACTGATGATCTGCACTCGGACATCCTGCCGTGCGCGAGGCCAAGATGCACGAAAATGCCAGTCCACCGTCCGTTCGGGTCATGTGGGAGGCAGTTCCATCGGTCTTGGATAATCATGGGTGAAGGAGGGATCAGCCGATGACACTCAACAACATTCAGTCAGCACGTCTGACGATCGCCGTGGGCTTATCACTTATCGTCAGCCTGACCTGTGTCGCGCCGGCTCTGGCGGTCCAGCCATCCTCCCCAGTTACAGATTGGAAGAGCACACGTCTGAACTCCAGTCA
>CAXBQZ010000110.1:0-6706 GCA_963978055.1 uncultured bacterium | reverse complement strand
GGCTACGCAGATGGCAAGACGTACAAGGTAGTGGTCGGTCTGACCTCCGAGACTGCAACCACCAACGTGGCCCGTCTGGAGGGGTTCAAGAAGCAGGTTGCCGACAAGTACCCTGGCATCCAGATCGTCGACGTCGCCTACTCGCAGAGCAAGCCGGAAGTAGCCAACACCAACATCAACAACTGGCTGACGAAGTACCCTGACCTCGCGGGCATCTTCGCAATCGACGGCACGAACGCCCAGGGCGCGTCGGCAGCACTGCAGGCCAAGGGTCTTGCCGGCAAGGTGGCGCTCGTCGGCTACGACGCGTACCCAGACAACGTCAAGCTCGTCAAGTCCGGTGTCATCACAGCGCTGATTGCTCAGGTTCCTGCCGAGGAGGCGAAGCAGGCGATCGACTCTGTGGCCGACGCGCTCTGCGGTAACACTGCTGGTATCCAGAAGCAGGTCGTGATTCCGAACTTCACGATCGACAAGAACACCTCGGATGCCGATCTCCAGAAGTACACCTACGTGGCCTAGTCCACTGGTTAGCCGTACGGGTGGGCCGACACAACCAGAGATGGTTGCTGTCGGCCCACCGCGCATAGTTCGATACTTAGCCAACACCGACGATCACACAGACTTCCTCGGAGTGCGCATGACTCAGACAACGATTCAGGGCCCGAATCCGGCCGGTACCCAGGTGGTAGCCCCAGAGAATCCGGTTAAGAAACTGCTGTCGAACCAGCAATTCATCCTGCTTGTCGTGTGGATTGCGATGGTGGTGGTGTTCACGCTGCTGAACCGGATCTTCTTCAGCGTCGGGGTCGCAGAGAATATTCTCGCCGACTGGGGGCCACTCGTCCTGATCGCGTGCGGAGAGCTGTTCGTGGTGATCAGCGGAGGAATCGACCTCAGCGTTGGGGCCGTTGTCGGCTTCTCCGGCGTCATCTCCGCGCTCGTCATGAAGTCGATGTATTCCTCTGGGATTTCAGCTTGGCCCACACTTGCCGTGGGAATCGGTGTCTGCATCGGCGTGGGGCTTCTGATTGGCCTGATCAACTCACTCCTGATCAACTACGCCAGACTTGTCCCCTTCATCGCCACGCTGGTCACTCTCGGCGCGTGCTCCGGCCTCTCACTTGTGATCACGAAGGGCGCTCCGATCATGGGTGGCCCGCCTGAGGCCATCGCACTTTCACCAGCTTGGATCGGCCCGTTCTCCAAGCCAGTGCTGGTCGTTATCGTGATCGTCGGAGTGCTGTGGGCATTCCTGCACAAGGCCAGATTCGGTCGCTACACATACGCCCTTGGCTCCAATCCTTTCGCCACACGGGCGGCGGGGATCAACGTCAAGCGGCACATTGCGAAGGTGTACATGCTTTCCGGCGCCCTTGCAGGCCTCGCCGGCTTCTTCTTCTACCTGCGACTGGGCGGCGGATCGCCAACCTCGGGATACGGCAGCGAACTCGATGCCATTGCGGCAGTCGTCATTGGCGGCGCCGCACTCACCGGCGGCGTCGGACGCATATCAGGCACGGTGCTGGGCGCTCTGATTCTGACGACCGTGACCAGCGGGCTGATCATCGTGGGAGTGGATCCGCAGTGGAAGAGAGTCGTCGTGGCCGTTCTCATCGCAATCGCGGCTACCTTGCAAGCTTTGCGTAAGACTGAAGGTGGTGCGTCATGACTGGCGAAGCGCTATACGAGGTACGGAACCTCTCAAAGAAGTACGGCGCTGTTGTCGCACTGGATGACGTCAACATCAAGTTGCACGCAGGTGAGATCCTCGGTCTCGTGGGAGACAACGGCGCTGGCAAGTCCACCCTCGTGAAGTGCCTCTCCGGTGCGCACCAGCCCACCAGCGGTCAGGTACTGCTCGACGGAGTCGAGCGCCATTGGGCCTCCCCGCATGATGCGATTCAGGCGGGTGTCGAGACGCTCTATCAGGATTCAGGGCTGGCGCCGCACCTGTCGGTCAGCGCCAACGTCTTTCTAGGCCGCGAGTTGTATCGCCCTGGGGTACTTGGCCGCATGGGCTTCCTGGCGCAGAAGCAGATGGACGAGCAGGCGCACCGGGATCTGGAGGAAGTCGGGATCGCTGTCCCTGCGTCGAGCCGGTCGGTCTCTCAACTCTCGGGTGGGCAACGCCAAGCGGTGGCGATCGGTCGGGCAGTGGCGTGGGCCAGTAAGGTCATTATTCTGGACGAGCCGACGAACCACCTCGGTGCGCGCCAAGCTGGTGAAGTCCTCAACGTGATGCGGGAAGCCAAGGACAAGGGCCTCGGCGTCATCTTCATCTCCCATACTCTTCCGCACGTGTTGCAGGTGACCGATCGGGTTGTTGTGCTGCGCTTGGGCAAGGTCGTGAAGGACGCTCCGACCTCGGAATTCGATGCTGATTCCCTGTTGGGTACCATCACGGGGCTTCGAACCGACTGATGACTGGGTCCGACTGACACATCCAGTTACGGGGCTGACGCTGCCGATCTTGATATCGCTCTTGTCGCCGCCACCTCCACCGCCTCCGCCACCATCGGAGCTCTTCGGGGCAAGCAGGTAGCCGAGGCCACCGCCCAGAATCAGACCGCCGACACCTGCGCCGGTAAGACCACGAACGAAGTCCCGCCGGGAGACTGCTGCTCCCCCCTGAGCCACCTTGGACTCGGCGCTGTCAACTGCAGCGCGGGCCTCGCTGGCCGCATTCTCCACAGACGACTTGGCTTCACGCGCCTTGCCATCGATTTCGTCCATCGCATCTTGAAGTTCCTGCGAGATATCTTCGTTGTCGGCCATGCTCACCTCACTGCTCAGAAATGCCAACTCACCCCTCGGGCGGTGCCTTGATCTCACCTCAACCGAGCCGCTACGTCATGCGTCAAATGACGGACGGATACTTGCGCTGAGGAAAGGTAGCGTCGATATGCGCGCTAGCATCGGTTCGACCGTCCACGACAAGGGGTGTTGCTCATGTGGCCAGATTCATCCTCCTGCGCCGCCGTCATCAGCTTCGACTTCGACGCCGAAGAGGTGTGGATCGGTGAGGATCCGGCTAATGCCCACCGTCCGGGAACACTGAGTCAGGGAACCTACGGGGCAAAGGTGGCGGTGCCGGCGATCCTGGCCATGCTCGACGAACTCGATATCCGTGCCTCGTTCTTCATTCCCGGACGGGTTGCGGAACGGCATCCGTACCGAGTCGAGCAGATCATCGCGGCCGGGCACGAAGTTGGCCACCACGGCTACACGCACACGTCGCCAACCAAACTCGGGCCCGAAGCTGAAGAAGCTGAGCTCATCAAAGGCAAGGAGATCCTGACCTCACTCGGCGCTCAGGTGGTGGGATATCGATCCCCATCCTGGGATTTCAGTCCCTACACGCTGGATCTGCTCGTCAAGCATGGATTCAGCTACTCCTCGAATCTGATGGACGATATGAAGCCCTACCGGCACCCCGCGCACGACATCGTCGAACTTCCCGTCCATTGGACACTGGATGACGCCCCCCACTTCTGGTTTGACGGCGCCTCCTGGACCAAGACCATCCGGACCTCAGCCGAGGTGAGATCCCTGTGGGCTGAGGAGTTCGAGGGCTTCCGACAGATGGGCGGCCTGTTCATGCTCACCATGCACCCGCAGGTGATCGGACGTCCGGGACGCCTCTTGATGCTCCGAGAGTTCCTCACCTGGATGAAGTCACATCCGGACGTCTGGATCGCGACCGCTGGTGAGATCGCCGCGGTGACTCCTTGAGCCGCGCTGTTATTGTCACCGGGGCAGCCCGCGGCCTCGGATTGGGAATCGCCCAGCGTCTGCACTCCGACGGCTTCGCGGTTGCCTTGGTCGATATGACCCAGGATGTGGTTCAGGTCGCTGATTCGTTCGATCAATCACAGTCTCTGGCCCGCGGATTCGTTCTTGATGTGAGCGACCCACAGGCCTGTGTCGACACTGTCAACCTCATCGCCGAACAATTCCCCAACCTCGTTGGCCTGGTCAACAACGCCGGAATCGGCGGCCCGTCAACCGTCGTCCATCAAACCGACCCGGCCGCATTTCGACGAGTGATCGACGTGAATCTGGTCGGACCCTTCCAGATGGTGCGAGCCTGCGTGCCACATATGCAGAATCACGGGCATGGGGCGTCCATCGTCAACATCACCTCCATCCTCGGTCAGCAGGCGGCGGCAGGTACTGGCCCGTACAGCGCGTCCAAGGGCGGTTTGGCCCTTCTTGGGCAGAGCATGGCCATGGAGTTGGCTGAAAGCGGTATCCGCGTCAACTCCATCGCCCCTGGCAACATGCTCACCGTGATGCACGAGGAGCATGTGCAATGGCTCGCCGACAGCCAGGACATCACCTACGACGAGGCCCTCACGCAGGTCCGCACCACGATCCCCCTCGGCAGACACGGCACGCCTGCAGATATCGCGAACACAGTTGCATGGTTGATGTCCGATGACTCGTCGTACGTCACGGGTCAGACGATCAACGTGAACGGTGGGGTGATCCTGTCATGAGTGACGCGTCTGGATTCATCATCGTCACGGGTGCAGGCTCGGGAATCGGACGGGCCGTATGTGAACTGGCCGCTGCGGCCGGAATGCAGGTCTTCGGTATTGATCGCGATGAGGATGGGTTAAGGCACACCAACCTCACCACCGGTTGTGGATTCGCGGTGTGTGATGTCACAGACGAACCGGCACTAACAGCGGCAATCGGTGCGGCGCAGGAGTATTTCGGCAATCCCGCGACAGCCCTCGTTGCGGCCGCAGGTGTTTATCGCATCAGCGCGGCAGACAGCATCACCGGTGCTGCGTTCACTGATCTTCTCAATATCAATGTCGTTGGTGCCTTCGTTGCCGCGCGTGAAGTGGCACGCCGAGCGAATGGGGACGCATCGATCGTGCTCATCGCGTCGATGGCGTACGAGGGTGGAGATACCAATGAGCCCGCGGCGCACTACAGCGCCAGCAAAGGCGCCATTGTCTCCCTGACACGACAACTCGCCGTTGAATGGGCGGCCAGTGGGATCCGCGTCAATGCGGTGAGTCCCGGTGTCATCCATACGCCGATGCTTCGTCTCATCGATGATCCCGTCAAGGCCGCCGCCTATTTGGAGAGCGGGGTACCTCTGGGCAGATTCGGCACTGCCGTCGAGGTAGCGCAGGCGTGTCTCTTCCTCACCAGTGATCATGCGTCCTACATCACTGGGGCGATCCTGCCCGTTGATGGTGGCGCGACAGTTTCCTGAACCACGAACCGATAGGCAACACAATCATGCACATAGAACTCGGATATGGACTTGTCACCTGCCAGCGGCATCCCGATCTGGATGCCGGCTGGACCCCGCTTTATGCAGAAGCGCTTGAACTGGCCGCACTCACAGAGGAGTCAGGACTCGCATCGATCTGGGTAAGTGAGCATCACTTCGTCGGCGATGGACACCTGCCATCACTACTTCCAATGCTTGCCGCCATGGCCGCACGTACCTCTCACATCAAGGTGGGCACTGCACTCCTACTCGCTCCCCTGATCGACCCACTTCGACTGATCGAGGATGCTCACGTCGTCGATCAGATCAGCAATGGTCGCCTTATCCTGGGCCTGGGCCTGGGCTGGCGCGATGAAGAATTTGAAGTGCTCGGGGTGCCCCAGAATCAGCGAGTACGCCGACTGGTCGACTTCATCGCGATCGCCCGTCAGGCCAGTCGAGGTGAGCTCGTAGCACTGCCTGATGGACGCGGAATGCCATATGTGACGCCGAGCGCGGTTCATGCCAACGGGGTGCCTCTGTGGATCGGGGCACTCGCCGAACCAGCGATCCGGCGGGCAGGGCAGATCTCTGACGGATTCATGGCAACGGAGGTCACGCCCGACGAACTGGCTGAGCAAGTTAGTTGGGCCAACGAGGCGCACCGTGCCGCCGAACGCACGGACCCTCTGGCAATTTCCCTGCACCTGCCAACACTCTGCTCGTTGGACGGAGTGGACTGGAGCACGGCCCGTGACGCTCTTGCGTATCCGAACTGGAAGTACGAAGACATGTACGCGGCACGTTCGGACTCCGATCCACTTCGGCGCCCTGGGTCTCTCACTCCCGAGGAAGAGACAAGACTCCGAGAGACCTCGATCATCGGCACTCCACAGGAGGTCGCAGATCGGATCAGCGAGTACGCCGAAGCCGCCGGCGGACGTCTGCACATGATTGCTCGCTCGTACCTGCCGAGTCTTACCAGTGCCGAGCGGGCGCAGGCCGTCCGTGCCCTAGGTGAGGTACAACGACTTCTGAACCCCTGACCTGTCGCGGAACTATTCCTGCCACATCGTCTTGATGTTGTCCCAGTCAGCATCAGCCGGGTCGGGTGATGGGGCGTAGTAACGCGCCCCCTGATGTGCTGTGGTCGGAGGTGTCCAGCTTCCGCGCTCCTGAAGCCGCTTGATGTTGCCGCGATACACCTCATCGACGTCCGCGTGCTGCTTTGGATCCTCGTTGAGCCAGAGATTCGCCGGGTGGATCGGATCGGCGTACATATCGCGGAACAGTTCGGTACGCAGATCCTTCATCCAATTTGAGTTCAGGTTCATCGCGCGGAACTGGCGCAAGGCCTCGACGTCGATGATTCCCGCTGTGAACGAATTGGCTCCGCCCCGGGCCAATCCGAGGATATTCCCCTGATAATCCACGATGTGGCCGCGATACACCTCATCGACGTCCGCATGC
>CAXBQZ010000109.1:0-6835 GCA_963978055.1 uncultured bacterium | reverse complement strand
TGCACCGCCCAACCCTGAGCCTCATCGGTCATGCGCAGATCCTCGGGACGGAATCCGACCGTGACCTCGCGGTTGCCACCCGCGGCCGCAGCGTCGATCACCTCGCGGCTGAGCGGGATGAGCTGCTCCTGGCCGGTCCTGCCACCGATTCGAGCTCCTCCTTCAGACAGCGGGATCGTGAGCAGGTTCATCGCCGGTGAGCCGATGAAGCCAGCGACGAAGACGTTGCGCGGGTTGTCGTAGAGCTCACGCGGTGAGGCGCACTGCTGAAGCAGGCCATCCTTGAGCACGGCGACTCGATCACCCATGGTCATGGCCTCGACCTGGTCGTGGGTGACGTAGACAGTGGTAATCCCAAGACGGCGCTGCAGGGACGCGATCTGCGTACGAGTCTGCACGCGAAGCTTTGCATCGAGGTTAGACAGGGGCTCGTCCATCAGGAAGACCTGAGGCTCGCGCACGATGGCACGTCCCATAGCGACGCGCTGGCGCTGTCCACCAGAGAGTGCCTTCGGCTTGCGATCGAGGTACTGCTCGAGATCGAGGAGCTTGGCGGCGTCACCGACCCGCTTGGCGATCTCGGCCTTGTTGACGCCGGCGATCTTGAGTGCGAAGCCCATGTTTTCAGCCACGCTCATATGTGGGTAGAGAGCGTAGTTCTGGAAGACCATCGCGATATCGCGATCCTTGGGCGGCAGGGTGGTGACATCGCGATTACCGATGAAAATATTGCCCTGGTCCACATCCTCCAGGCCGGCGAGCATGCGCAGGCTCGTGGACTTGCCACAGCCTGAGGGACCCACCAGAACGAGGAATTCACCATCCGCGATGCTGAGTTCGAGCTTGTCGACGGCTGGGACGGTCGACCCGGGGTAGATCCGGGTGGCCTTGTCGAAAGTTACAGTTGCCATAGCAAAACAAACCCTTCACCGGCAGGAACGTGCCGGACGATCCGTTGTGACAGGGACGCCGGGCGGTTGCCGGCAAGCCGACTCTACTGGGTGGGTCAGGCCCTGTCAGCAGGTTCGTCGCGTAACAGTGATGCCAGCACTGACAGTCCGTCAAACACATCGGTGAACGTGGTGGTCAGCGGTGACAGTCCGATCCGGATTCCCTGCGGATGACGGAAGTCTGGGATCACCCCACGTGCCGTCAACTGGTCTACGAGCACTCGTGCCTTGGGATGGTGGAAGGTGACGTGTGCACCTCGCTCATGGGCCGACCGTGGGCTGGCCAGGTTCACATTGAGCCCGTCGAAGAGGTCATCGGCCAGCTCGATTGCGAAGGTGGTCAGAGCGCGGCCCTTATCGGCGATCGCCGGCATGCCGTACTCGCCGATCACGCTGATCCCACCCTGGACGGCTGCGAGGGCCAGTGGTGAAGGGGTGCCGGTCATGAACCTGCGAACACCTGCTGCCGGTGCGTACTCATCGGCCATCTCGAAGACGTCCACATGCCCCATCCACCCGGGGATGGGCGTGGTGAGTTCATCGTGGATTCGCGAGTTCACCCAGATCCATGCAGGTGCTCCAGGCCCGCCGTTGAGGTACTTGTAGGAGCAGCCGACAGCAAAGTCGGCATCGATTGCGTGCAGGTCGATTTCGATGGCTCCAGCGGCATGGGACAGATCCCAGATCATCAAGGTGCCGGCGTCATGTGCGGCATTCGTGATTGCAACGAGGTCAGCAATAGCAGCGCTTCGGTAGTCGACCGCACTCAGGTGGACGAACGCGACATTCTCATCCAGCAGGGCGAGGACATCGTCAGCATCCAAGGGCCGAGGATCACGTGCACTGTCATGTTCGATCCATCGCACGCGTCCGCCACGCGCCTCGGCCTGATGCTGGGCGAGATAGCGGTCGGTTGGGAAATCCCCGCGATGGGCGATCACATCTGTTCGATCTGCTCGCATCGACTGCGCGCAGTACATCACCTTCTTGATGTTCACTGTGACGTTGTCGCAGACGATGGTCTCCCCAGGCTGTGCACCTAGGACCGTGAGCCCGAGCTGGTCTCCAACGATCAGTGGCAGGTCCATCCAGCCCTGACCCCATGATCGAATGAGTTGCTGACCCCACTGTCGTTCGACAACGTCGGCGATGTGGTCTGGCGTAGCGGCAGGCAGTCGACCGAGGGAGTTGCCATCTAGGTAGATGATGCTCGGATCACTGATGTAGAAGCGCTGCCGGGCGCTGGCGATAGGGTCTTCGTCGTCGTGGTGCTGGGCGATGTCTCGGGATGCCACAGCGCCAATCTTTCACGTTTGGCCGGCGCAGACATCCTGGATTGTCAGTGTGAGGGTGACGCCGATGGCTTTGATGCTGACTTCGATGAGGTGGCCGACTTCGCATTGGCCTTGAGCGCCGCGGCAGCCATTGCGGCGGCGGCGGATACCGGTGGTACAGGTACGTGGACGATCTCACCAGGTAGCGCCATCACGCGGCGGGCAACCAGGAATGGCTCGCCCACGGTGGGGAAGCCGAGGAATGGTTCAACCTTGGCCACATCACCACATGAATTGGTGTGCATCATCCAGAACGTCTTGCCACCATCAGGTGAGCCGAGGTACATCACAACATGCTTGTAGGGGCAGCCACCCTGAGGGCAGGTGTCGTACAGCACGAGGTCGCCGGCTCGCAGGTTGGCGGGCGCCACGTAGGCATAGTGCGGGTCGAGCGCCACACCGTCCCACGGCACCATATCGCGGGTCGACGGAGCCCAGTTGGGTCCGGCGGTGTTGAGTCCGGCCCCTTCGTGGTAAGCGCGCGAAACGAAGGACGAGCAGTCCATGCGGAACGGCTCCATTCGCCCGGCTCCACCACATGCATACGCTGCTCCGAGGTGCAGGAACGCCCACTTGATGGCCAGCGCCGCCTGCGGGGTAGCCGCCTGTGAAACTGCGATCCTGCAGAGCTTTGCCGCACCGAACGTCGCCGATCCACCGCGCAACGTATTGGGCACATCGGACGTGGGGCAACCATCAGGGCCGACTGTCTGCTGGGGTGCACTGACGTCGATGGCCGAGATCTGCTTGTCGACCAATGCCAACTGTGCAACCAGCACCTTGAGACTGGACATCGCACTGATCTCGTCGGCGCGCGCCTGATTGATTCGGGATGTGAGCGAGGCGTCCTGAACTTCGGCAAGGGCAGCAGCTGTTCGTGCCTGCTCAGCGTCGTGGACGGCGCGATTGGCTTCGGTCCGATTGAGTTGAACCTGGTCGAGGCGCTGCAGGAAAGAGTCAGGTCCGCCGGTGAGCACAGTGGCCAGGGCACCGAGCCCGCCATCACCCTGCTGGTAGATCTGACTGGCTACCCGATCCACGCGCTTCTTCGCCGAAGACATCGTGCTGACCGTCTGCTGAACTGATGAACTTGAGTAGACGGCCTCGACATTCAGGGCCGTGATCAGTGCTCTGGCAGTGACAAGCTTCGCTCGGGCCGTGGCAATGCGGACGTTGATCAACTCGCGCTGGGTGTTCAACTGCAGGTAGGCGTCGATCTTGCCCTGGCTCGGAAGCGCACCATCGTTCGGAGGTGGTGGCGGCAGGATCACCGACGGGGTCGGGGTGGGCACCGATGGCGTCGGGTGGCCGGGTGTGGGTTTGCCCGATGTGGGCTTGCCGGACGGACTCTGCGATGGACCACCTGCTGACGGGGTGGTGGGCACCGGCGTTGGAAGTGGTGGAACCGGAATCGTGGAGGTCGGTGACGGTGTAGCCGAGTCCGATGGTGACGACGTCGTTGAGCCGGAGGGTGAGGTGCTTGCCGAAGGGCTGGCACTTGGGCTCGCTGAGGTCAGGGGGCCCGTGGATGAGTTAGGAGTCGGCGTCACATCGGCTCGGGCAGGCAGCGCGAGAGCCAGACAGCACGCAGCGGTGAGCACCGCGATTACGCCTCGGCGCACGACTCGAACTGACACCCCTCAATTCCTCCCTATCAACACGTACGCCAACCGAACCGCAGGTTAATCAAGCGTTACATCCGACGCACGAACCCACCAAATCGGCCCATGAGGACTCGTCCAGATGGGTGATGAACCTTTACCGGTTGTATGCCAAACGCGGGTTCGAGCGCCTCCGTTGTATGTTCGGCACCGTCACAGGGTGACCTTGATCCGCCAAACCTGCGAATTTGCCCTTGCGGCTATGGTCTGGGTCACTAAGTTGAAGACATGACGCAGACGACACCGCAGGTCAGCCCCTACGGCACCTGGATTTCCCCCATCACCGCCGCCGATGTCGCCAAAGGTGGGGTGCACCTCGGCTGGCCCGGCTTCGCCGCCACCGGCACCGGGGAGCAGATCTGGTGGGAGGAAGGCCGTCCAACTGAGGGTGGTCGCGCTGCGCTCGTAGGTCAATCCGCTGACGGAACGAATCGAGACGTCCTTTCGCCGACGTGGAGCCTGCGTAGTCGAATCCATGAGTATGGAGCACGGCCGTGGGTCTACGTACCGGGTTCTGGGGTGGTGTTCACCTTCTGGGACGATCAGCGCCTCTACCTGTATGACGAATCCGGTGAGCCTCGACCGCTCACGGTGGCTCCCACTGAGCACGTGCGGCACATGTACGGTGAACCGGTCGTGGCGCCGGATGGGGTGTCGGTGATCGCGATCCGTGAGACCCACCGGGGTTCTGACATCGACCGGGCCATTGTCCGAGTGCCCGTTGACGGCTCGGCTGCAGAGACCGATGAGGCTGTCAGCATCCTTGCCTCGGGTCATCGGTTCTTCGCCTTCCCACGTCCGTCCGCAGATGGCAGCCACCTCGCGTACACCGCGTGGGACCACCCCCAGATGCCCTGGGATGGCACGCTCCTCTACGTCGCGGATCTCGACGGCACATCTGCGTCCAACCACCGCGTGCTCGCCGGCTCGACCACTGAATCACTCATGCAGCCTGAGTGGGCAGATGATGCTCACGTCTATGCGGTGAGTGATCGAAGCGGCTGGTGGAACCTGTACCGCTTCGGAATTGATGACGGTTCCGTCCACGCGGTAGCCCCCCGCGAGGAGGAGTTCTCGACCCCGCTGTGGTTGCTCGGGTTCACCACCTACGGAGTTCTGGCCGACGGACGAATCGCTGCGATCCATGGAGTTGGTGAGCAGAGGCTCTCGGTGATCGAACCCACGACTGGTGACTCACGCGAGCTGGCTTCGGGTCACTCGTTCGTGGAGGTACTTCAGGTTTCCGGCTCCCGGATCCTCACAATCGCCGGCAGTCTCAACGCCGAGCCGGCAGTGGTCGTCATCGACGCAGACTCCGGTGAACTGACGATCGTCAAGTCTGCTGCTGATGAGGAGCCCGACCCACGCTTCTTCTCCGAGGCCTATGCATTTACCGTCACCGGTCCCGATGGTGACGTGCATGCGTGGGTGTACCCACCACGCAATCCGAACTTTGTGGCACCCGATGGTGAGCGCCCCCCGTACATCGCTCTCGTACATGGCGGACCCACTGCCTGCTCCCTTCCGGTGATGGAGGCCGAGACAGCGTTCTTCACCTCGCGCGGTATCGGTGTGGTGGATATCAACTACGGCGGCTCATCAGGTTATGGACGTGAGTATCGGGAGCGACTTCGCGAGAAGTGGGGCATTGTCGATGTGGTCGACAGTGTTGCGATCGTGCAGGGTCTGGTCGACGCCGGTGCTGCAGATGGTGCTCGCTTGGGAATCCGTGGTGGATCTGCAGGTGGTTGGACCACTCTCGCCTCGCTGGTGACGTCAAAGGTGTTCAGTGCTGGTGCGGCGAGCTATCCAGTGACTGATCTGCTGCCGTTTGCTACCGATACCCATGACTTTGAGGCGCGCTATCTCGATGGTCTGATTGGTCCGCTGCCACAGTCGCGCGATCGCTACGTCGAGCGGTCACCGCTGACACATCTGGGGAATCTGTCTGTTCCCGTTCTGCTTCTGCAGGGGGATGACGACAAGGTGGTGCCGCCATCCCAACCGGCCGCTGTTGCTGCAGAGCTGGCGCGCAAGGGAATCCCGCACAAGTACATCCTGTTCGCGGGCGAGCAGCATGGTTTCCGGATGGCAGAGAACATCATCACCGCGCTCGAGAGTGAGCTCGCGTTCTTCGGCAAGGTCTTCGGATTCGACCCGCCAGGTGTTCCTGCTATCGAACTCGACTGACGATGAGGCGAGCGCTGTTCGCGATCAACTCTGTGATCGCATGGTTCGCCATCGGTCTGGACACGGTGCTCACCAGGAGCCTGGACATCGTGAACTACTTCACGACCTGGTCTGTCGTGTTGGTAGCTGTGACAACCGCGATGCTCGCGCGGGGTTCATCAACGACGTGGCGGCAGCTTCCCTGGCTGCGCAACACCTCGCTGGTGATGATCACGGTCACCGGCGTAGTGCAGGCGATACTTCTGGCGCCCGAGGAACACCTTCTCGGCTGGGCAAAGGTTGCCGATGTTCTAGAACATCAGGTGACGCCCGTCCTCACCCTTTTCCTTTGGCTAGCACTCGGCCCGCGTGGATGGCTTTCGCCTCGAGCCGTCGTCAACTCACTGTTGATCCCGTTGCTGTGGATCGCCTACACGATGTTTCACGGGGCAATCACCGGGGCGTACCCGTACGACTTCATCGACCCGAACCTCAATGGTTACGGGAATGTTGTGGCCACATTGGTGGAGATTCTGATCTTCGGTATCGCTGTTGGGTTCGTGCTGTGGGGGATCGATCGTCTGCTGCTGCGCCGCTTGGACAACCACGTTTCCGTTGGTGAGTAACGTACGAGCATGACGTCAACTCCGCGCTGGTTCACTGACACTGATGACGACCACTCCGAGCAGTACGTTGCCTAGATCGGAAGAGCGTCGTGTAG
>CAXBQZ010000108.1:0-7006 GCA_963978055.1 uncultured bacterium | reverse complement strand
CCGGCCAACGCTCCGCATCCGGGTACCGCGCTCTTGTGGCTTGACTGGATCATGCAACCCGACAACGTGGCCAAGAACATCGACTACCTCGGCTACCCCCTCCTGACGAAGAGTGGGCCGGATATCTACGCGAAGGCAGCTGCCGCCTACCCAAGCCTGACCATTGACGTATCAAAGGTCGTGAATCCCACCGTCTACAAGAACCACGATCCGGCCGATCAGGCGGCCCGCAACGCCGTATGGACGCAGGTCAAGGCTGCCTGATGTCGTTGCAGGTCGAGGATGCACTGGTAGATCTCACCGGTGACAAACGACGGAGTCCCACGCGGACTCGGCTGTGGGGTTTCCTTCTTGCCCCACCGGCACTCTGGATGGTGCTCTTCTTCATCTCCAGCGTCACCATCGTCCTGCTGCTTTCGTTCGGTCACGTCAACGATGTGGGCAAGCCCGTGTTCGGGTTCTCCCTCGACAACTACAAGGCGCTGGCCGATCCGGTGTACCTCAAGGTGTTCGTTCGGTCAGCACTCTTTGCGATTGCCACGACCGTCATCTCACTTGTTCTTGGCTACCCGGTGGCGTACACGATCGCGCTACATGGTGGCCGTTACAAGAACGCACTCGTGGCGCTGCTCGTTATCCCCTTCTTCGCCAGCTACCTCATCAGGATGTACGCCTGGTCGACGCTGCTGGCCGACGAGGGACTGGTCAATCAACTGCTCAGGGATACCGGTCTGTCCAACGGAATCCGCTTTCTCAACACCCCCGGCGCCGTCATCGCCGGACTCGTGTACGGATCGATCGTGTTCATGGTGCTGCCGATCTACGCCTCACTCGAGCGTATGGACACCGCACTGA
Organism: uncultured bacterium; assembly: GCA_963978055.1. Classification (GTDB taxonomy): domain Bacteria; phylum Actinomycetota; class Actinomycetes; order S36-B12; family CAIYMF01; genus Longivirga. The sequence goes on along the minus strand of CAXBQZ010000108.1, from coordinate 6,151 downwards.
TCGAGGCCGGCAAGGATCTCTATCACAGTCCACTGCAGACCTTCTTCGCTGTCACCGTTCCGGCAACCAGAGCCGGCATGCTCGGTGGTGTACTGCTGGTATTTCTGCCAGCTCTTGGGGACTTCGTCAGCGCTCAGCTGCTTGGTGGCCCAAGTACGTACATGATCGGCAACCTGATCCAGCAGCAGTTCTTTGAGGGCCAGAACCAGCCGCTGGGTTCGGCCCTCACCGTCGTCCTGATGCTCGCTCTTGTGGTGTTCATGGTGTTCTACCTACGTGCCACCCAGCGCGTGAATCGGGAGACGTGATGAGTACCGAAACCGTCACCCGACGGGGACGCTCCGTCGAGGGAAAGCCGAAGTTCGCCGTGGCCTTCACGGCAGTGTTCATGTTCTTGCTTTACGTTCCGATCGTCGTGGTGGTGCTCTTCAGCTTCAACTCCAAGAAGTCGCTCTCGGTCTTCGGTGGGTTCAGCACTCGGTGGTACCAGGACTTCTTCAACGATGAGGCGCTGCTGTCCTCACTTCGAGCAAGTCTGTTCATCTCAACTGTCACGATGCTCTGCTCGATCGTCCTGGGCACGATGCTTGCACTGGCACTTGAGCGGGTGACCTCACGCCCTGCGCGCATCACTGGCACGGTAGCGCTGATCCCCCTGGTCACACCCGAGATCGTCACCGGTGTTGCGGCGCTCCTGTTCTTCACCGGGCTGGGCATGAAGTTGTCACTCACCACCGTGATCATTGCCGAGATCACGTTCTCGATCTCGTATGTGGCAGTCATCGTCCGGGGTCGACTTTCGGCCATGTCTGATGAGGTTGAGGAGGCCGCCCGAGATCTGGGATGCACGCCTTTCCAGGCTCTGCGACTGGTGACGATTCCGACGATTCTGCCCGCGCTGATTGCGGCTGGGCTTCTGATCTTCGCGCTCGTCTTCGACGACTTCATCCTCGCGTTCTTCACCACCGGAGTCGATCCACAGCCACTCTCAGTGCGCATCTACTCGGAGATCCGCATGACCATTTCACCTGCGATCAACGCAGTTGGCACCTGCATGCTGCTGGTCTCAATCCTGCTGATCTCACTCTCGCTCGTGGTCCCCAGGCTCCTCGGCCGCAAGGACTCCAGCCTCGACCTCATCAGCGGAGGATGATCCAGTGACCGAACAACCCAAGGCGACGGCCACCGAACCAGCCACTGATACACCGGCAATCCGTCTTATCGAGCTCACCAAGAAGTTCGGCGACACGACTGTCGTTGACCATCTCAACCTCGACATCCGCAAGGGTGAGTTCTTCTCACTTCTCGGACCATCTGGATGTGGCAAGACCACGACCCTGCGGATGATTGCTGGCTTCAGCGACGCAACCTATGGACGAATCCTCTTAGCCGGCGAGGACGTCACGTCGGTCCAACCTCATAAGCGCAACGTCAATACCGTCTTCCAGAGTTACGCCCTGTTCGACCACCTTGACGTCGAGGGAAATGTCGGCTTCGGACTCAAGCGCAAGGGCCTCGATAAGAGCGAGATCACCCGTCGAGTCAACGACATGCTCGAGTTGGTCGATCTACATGGACGCAAGAGTGCCAAGCCGCGCGAGCTGTCCGGCGGTCAGAAGCAGCGAGTTGCTCTGGCACGTGCGCTGGTGAACCGTCCCGAGGTACTCCTGCTCGATGAGCCGCTGGCAGCACTGGACCTCAAGCTCCGCCATCGCATGCAGGTGGAACTCAAAGAGATCCAGCGCGAGGTGGGTATCACGTTCGTCTTCGTCACCCATGATCAGGACGAGGCCCTCACGTTGAGCGATCGCATCGCCATCATGAACAACGGAGTCATCGAGCAGATCGGTACTCCTGAGGACGTCTACGAGCGTCCACAAACAGTCTTCGCCGCCGGCTTCATCGGCACCAGCAATCTGATGACCGGTACTTACAGTGCAGGGGCCATCACGGTGGCGCCCGGGGTGAGAGTGGAACTTCCCGACCACCCTGAACTGCTCGATGGATCGACCGCGAGCATCGCGATCCGTCCGGAGAAGATCTGGATGGATGAGTTCGAGCCGGACATGGTGCGGGCACAGGGACGTGTTGCCGCCACCGTCTACCATGGCGCCACCACCCAGTACCTCGTCGACATCGCACCCGATATTCAGCTCACAGTCGTCGAGCAGAATCTGGTTCGCTCGCGCCATGACGACCGCTGGCATGACGGAGACTCCGTCGAGATCGGCTGGAAGCCAGAGCACGTTGTTGTGATCGGATAAGTATCCTGAGCAACGTGTCTGACACTCGTCGCGAGCCACTTCCTGCGCAGATCCGACCGGTCATTCGACTGGCCGGACTGGTGGTGCTCACTGACACCCTCTTCTTCGCCGTCCTGTCACCTCTACTCAACGGCTATGCCGAGTCGGCGCACCTCGACCGGGCCGGAGTGGGACTGCTCGTTGCTGCCTACCCACTGGGCATGGTGCTGGGAGCAATTCCAGCCGGGCTTCTTGCCTCCCGATGGGGATCCCGGCGTCTTGTCATAGCCGGCCTGGCCGTTACAGCGGCTGTCTCACTGCTGTTCACCGCTTCGTCCTCGGGCTCCGCTCTGATCATCTTCCGCTTCCTGCAGGGTGCGGCCGGGGCCTCCTCGTGGACGGGAGCGATGTCATGGGCATCGTCAGTGTCTCCCCCGGACCGACGAGGGGAGATTGTGGGACGACTGCTCGGACTCTCCGTCGTGGGAAGTATTCTCGGCCCCGTCTTCGGAGCCGCCGCCTCACTGATCGGTGCCGTCTGGGTCTTTGGTGCCATTGCCCTGTCGTTGGCGGTCCTCGCAGTGATCGCGATGCGGATGGCGAATCCAGCGCAGGCTCCCTCTCAGGGTTTCACCGGTGCCTTCCAACTCATGACGGACCAGCGTGTCCGGCTCGGCCTGTGGCTCATCGCCCTTGGCGGTTGCACCATCGGTGTCATCAATTCCCAAGCGCCACTTGAACTCTCGGCACTCGGCATGACAGCGGTCGGGATCAGCATCGTCTACCTGGCAATGTCTGGCGCCGCTGCCGTGGTCAGCCCACTCGTCGGTCGACAGTCCGACCGCAACGGTCGTGGACGGATCACCCTTGTGCTGTTGGTGGTGGCCGCCCTCTCTATGGTGGCGGCGGGATTTGCCACCCCGCTCGTACTGGTCATCCCATTGCTGATCGTGGCCGGCACCGGTCTTGAGGCGCTGTATGTTCCCGGCAGCGCCCTGCTGTGGGATGGAGCGGCCAAGGCCGATACGGGTACTGGTGAGATTCTGGCGATGGCCAACATGATCTGGGCTGGGGCGATGGCGATCGCAAGTGTGTTCGCCGGAGTCATGGTGACCTCACTTGGCTACTCATCACCGTTCATCGCAGTTGCCGTGCTCGCGTGTGCGACCGCTCCTGCAGTTCTACCGATAGCCCGCGCCGATAGGCAGGAACGTACGTCTGGCGTCACCTAAGCCATACACATCTGACAGGGTAGGAACATGACAACCGCCCTTATCGTGATCGATGTCCAGAACGAGTACGTCACCGGCAACCTGCCCATCGCCTACCCACCTGTCGAGGGTTCACTTCAGAACATTGCTGCTGCCATCGACGCGGCAAACGCAGCCGGCCTGAAGGTGGTGCTGGTTCGACATACCGAGTCCGATGCCGATGGTGGGATCTTCGTCGCCGATTCCGACAACTGGCAGTTGCACGATTCGGTGTCATCACGACCATATGACGTGATCATCGACAAGCAACTTCCCGGCTCGTTCACCGGAACTCAACTGCAGTCGTGGCTCGAGCAACATGACGTGGACAGCCTCGTAATGGTTGGCTACATGACGCACATGTGCATCGACTCCACCACCCGCCAAGCCATGCACCTGGGCCTCGGCGTGACGGTGCTCGAGGATGCCACCGGCACCATCAACCTGTCAGATGAATTGCCAGCCGAACTCGTTCATCGAGTGGAGCTCGGCGTACTCGAGGATGGATTCGCAACCGTGACCTCGACCCACGAGTGGACCTCATCACTCGTGTAGACGAATCTGCGAGCACTCACCCCAACGGCGGATTACCCGATCTGAACGACTGGTCGATGTATGCACCAACGCCTGAGAGGGGGTGGCCACGATGGCCCGAGAGTTAGACCACGAGATCTACGTCATGTCCTGGTTCAAGGCAGGTGTGCCGATCACCCTGCTGATGGATCTTGCCTCACCACTGGACTCCCGTGAGCTCTACCTCGAAGAACTCGTGGCCGCCTGAGCCACGGCCGGCCACCACAGCCCTCGGCCCGATTTCTGCCTCGGCGCCCCCTCGGTGTATTCTCAACGGGCACTGCGCGCCGCTAGCTCAACTGGCAGAGCAGCGGACTCTTAATCCGCGGGTTGTAGGTTCAAGTCCTACGCGGCGTACGTGTTACAAAGGCCCGGTCTTCGGACCGGGCCTTCGTCCTTTCCCTGACGAGATTGCCTCCTTGACGTGCTCCTAGGCGAACAGACTCTTTGGATTACGGCTAGAACGCTCGCGGCGCAAACCAATCGAATGGCTGATTAGGCTGTCCTTAGTAATACCCCTAGGGGTATATTGAGCGAAGCGCACCTACTACCTCGGAGGGCACATGGCTCGCGTTGTCATTCTGGGAGCCGGCATATCCGGACACACAGCCGCACTGCATCTACGTCGGATGCTTGATCCGAACCATCAGGTCACTGTCGTATCCCCAAACTCTCAGTGGAATTGGATTCCATCCAACATCTGGGTGGGAGTCGGGCGAATGAAGTCCTCGGAGGTGACCTTCGCGTTACGACCCGTATATGAGAAGCAGGGAATCGACTTCAGACAGGCCAAGGCCGTGGCACTTCACCCGGAGGGTGATGTGCAGTCAGATACGGGCTTTGTCGAAATCGTCTATACCGATCCGTCGAAGGCTGGGATCCAAGAGCGCCTCGAATACGACTACGTCATAAATGCAACCGGTCCCAAATTGAACTTCGCCGCGACGCCCGGGCTGGGACCTGACGGACACACGGTATCCGTCTGCACCTACGGCCATGCAGAGCAGGCCGCCGAGAAACTCCAAGAAGTAATCGAGAAGCTGAAGGGGGGACAACAGCAGACACTCGTCATCGGCGTCGGCCACGGAACATGCACCTGCGAGGGGGCTGCGTTTGAGTACACGTTCAATGTCGAACACGAACTTCGTGAAGCCGGTGTCCGAGACCGAGCCGAGATCATCTATCTGACCAACGAGTACGACCTTGGGGATTTCGGCGTCGGTGGGCTCACGTTTAAGCAGAACGGCTTCATCACGAACAGCAAACTCTGGACTGAATCGCTCTTCAAGGAACGAGGTGTCAAATCCATCCTGCGGGCGCATGTTCAGAAGGTCGAAGAGGGGAGGCTCTTCTACGAAACTCTCGATGGCCAGGAGAGCAGTCTGGACTTCGACTTTGCGATGCTCCTCCCACCATTTCGCGGCCAGGATCTGCAAGCCTTTGACAAGGAGGGGAAGGAGATCACCCAAGAGGTCTTCGCACCCAGCGGCTTCCTCAAGGTTGACGCTGATTACACGGCAAAGGCCCCAGAGGACTGGAAGGCAACAGACTGGCCGAGGACCTACGTAAGTCCACGCTACGAGAATGTCTTCGGGATCGGTATCGCGTTCGCGCCACCACATCCAATCTCGGTTCCACGAAAGAGCCCCAACGGCACCGTCATTTCTCCGGCGCCGCCACGCACTGGCATGCCCTCAGGAATCATGGGCAAGACCGTCGCCACGAATATCGCAGAGATGATCACCGGCAAGTCCCTGACCCCGAGACACAGTGCTTCGATGGCCGAGATGGGTGCGGCATGCGTGGCCTCAGCGGGAGCCGGTTTCACCAAAGGGACCGCGGCCTCCATGACCAACATGTTTCCGTTCGGGAACGTGGAGGAACTCAGCCGCCAGAACATGGCGATGATGGAGCGGGCGATGAGCCTGTTCACCCCCTTCATGCCGGCGGAAGCCCCCAAGCCGCAGGACGAAACCGAGCGCCTGCGCGCCGAGGTGGAACGCCTCTCGGCCGAACTCGCCGCGCTGAAGAAGGGCTGAGCATGTCCACCAGGCCCCCCGCGGCGCCGCAGAAGGTCGACCTGCT
>CAXBQZ010000107.1:0-7264 GCA_963978055.1 uncultured bacterium | reverse complement strand
AGAAGCGAAAACTCCAACGCAGACCTAGACTTTCATCATCAACCGCGACCGTCTGGGGTGGACACATGCGCGAGGTTTTTCATGAGCAACTCGACCGCGTCAGTGACGATCTGGTCGAGATGACGAGTCTGGTCGGCTCGGCCATGAATCGAGCGACTCAGGCGCTCCTGGATGCCGATCTCCACCTTGCCGAAAGTGTGATCGCTGGAGACAGCACTATCGATGATCTGGCCGCACAGGTTGAGGCCGACTGCTACCAGGTCTCCGTTCGTCAACAGCCGGTGGCCACCGATCTGCGCACCATCGTCGCCGCCCTTCGCATCTCGGCATCGCTCGAGCGAATGGGTGATCTGGCTGCGCACATTGCCAAGTCTGCGCGACTGCGTTACCCGGCGTCAGCGATCCCGGCTGAGTTGCGGCCGACCTTTCAGGCCATGGGCTCTGTAGCTCAGAACGTGGTGGCAAAGACTGGAGCCGTGATCGCCACCAAGGACATAACCCTGGCCGGGGATGTTGCGCGGACCGACGAGGAGATGGATAGGCTCCACCGTGAACTGTTCCACACCGTCCTGTCCCCCAGCTGGAGCCATGGGGTCGAGGCAGCAGTCGATGTGACCCTGCTTTCCCGCTTCTACGAGCGATTCGCCGATCACACCGTCACCATCGCCAAGCGAGTGGCATATGTGGCCACCGGTGAGCCGTACAACTCGATTCAGCCCACCGAACTCGGACTACGGGTCGTACGCGACGCCTGAGTGCGCCGCTTCCCTGCTGGCTGCCCGGTGTCACAGTTCGATTCCGATCTGAGAACTCTCAGGTCATCGTCAGGTTGATCTGCCTCGCGCCCGGTCAGCAAATAGGGGACACTCGAATCGGATCTGCCACCTCGGCAGATTCTTGAGTCCGCAGCCAGGAGTCCTGATGACCCTCCATCCCACAGCTGATCGCCAGCTGAGGATTGCGCTGCTCTCCATCCACACCTCCCCGCTCGATCAGCCGGGTACCGGTGACGCTGGTGGCATGAACGTCTACGTGAACGAGGTCGCCAAGCGACTGGCCGAGCGTGGGATCGAGGTGGATATCTTCACCCGAGCCACGTCAAGTGATCTGTCGGCTCAGGTGCCCGTGGTGGACGGAGTGACCGTCAGACATGTCACGGCTGGACCCTTCCAAGGACTGGTCAAGGAGGACCTACCCGGTCAGCTGTGCGCGGTGACCTCCGGGGTTCTACGCGCAGAAGCAACTCGTCCAGAGGGCTGGTACAGCCTGGTCCACTCCCACTATTGGCTCTCTGGTCAGGTTGGCTGGCTTGCCTCAGAGCGATGGAATGTTCCGCTGATCCACTCGATGCACACGATGGCCAAGGTAAAGAACCTCAATCTTGCAAACGGGGATACACCGGAGCCAGAGGGGCGGATCATCGGGGAACAGCAGGTGGTCGACGCATCAGATCGACTCGTCGCCAACACCGATATCGAGGCTCAGCAACTCATCGAACTCTACGGCGCTGATCCCGACAGGGTCGATATCGTCCATCCCGGGGTAGACCTCGATGTGTTCACCCCCGGTGATAAAGCCGAGGCACGCCGAGTTGTTGGACTACCGGACGATGTCCGGGTCCTGCTGTTCGTTGGACGTATCCAGCCGTTGAAGGCTCCCGACGTTCTGGTGCGCGCTGCAGCGGAGATGGCCGCCCTGCACCCAGATATGCGATCCAAGCTGCGAGTTGTGATCTGCGGCGGACCATCGGGCTCAGGGCTGACTCGCCCAACAGCACTGGAGGATCTTGCCGATGAACTCGGTATCCGCGATCTCGTAGTCTTCGTCCCTCCAACAGATCGCGAGAATCTTGTTCATTGGTATCGGGCCGCCGATGTCTGCGTCGTGCCATCGCACAACGAGTCGTTCGGCCTGGTCGCCGTTGAAGCACAGGCGTGTGGACTGCCCGTTGTCGCTGCCCGAGTAGGTGGCCTGCCAACGGCAGTTGCGGATGGTCACAGTGGAGTCCTGGTGGACGGGCATGATCCGAGAGTGTGGGCACATGTGCTCTGCGATGTTCTGATCGATGACGCCCGTCGTGCCGCCTATGCCCACGGAGCCCTCGAACATGCCGCGCACTTCAGTTGGGCTGCCACGGCCGATGCGACGGTCGAGGTATACCGGCGTGCTCTGTCCGATCGTGCCAACAGCCGACTCAGCGCGGACACTCGCTGATGGTTGAGCGAGCGGACAGCGCAGACGTCGCTGATCTTGTCCGAGGTGCCTTGGCCAACCACGAGCTCGAAGTTGATGAGCCGAGCCCCGGAAACTTCGTCGTCACCCTGCCGGGAACTCGAAAGCAGAAGACCACATGTTCGATCGTTATCGGTGAGCATTCGGTCACGGTTCAGGCCTTTGTCGCCCGCCACGTCGATGAGAATCAAGAGAACGTCTACCGCTGGCTGCTCGAGCGGAACCTGCGCATGTACGGTGTGGCCTTCGCGATCGATCACCTCGGTGACATCTACCTGACCGGCCGCCTGCCACTCACCTCGATGGATGAGCAGGAGCTCGATCGCATCCTCGGCTCTGTCCTGGAATATGCAGATGGGTCCTTTAACACGATCCTCGAACTTGGATTCGCCTCCGCAATCAAACGTGAGTGGGAATGGCGACGAAGTCGTGGGGAATCGACAGCAAATCTGGAAGCTTTCCGTCACCTTGCCGAACCGGGTGACTGACGCCGGCACCAATCAGGCAGACTTGGAGCATGAGCAACCCCGTCTACACACTCGTTCTCCTGCGTCATGGTGAGAGCAGCTGGAATTCAAAGAATCTGTTCACTGGATGGGTCGACGTAGACCTGACGGAGAAGGGTGAGGCCGAAGCCCGCCGCGGTGGAGAACTGCTGGCAGGAGCTGGGGTACTGCCGGACGTGGTCCACACATCCCTCTTGCGTCGCGCGATCCGCACGTCCCAGCTCGCCCTCGATACGTGCGATCGTCACTGGATCCCGGTGATCCGCAACTGGCGGCTCAACGAGCGTCACTACGGTGCCCTTCAGGGCAAGGACAAGAAGGCCACTCTCGAAGCCTACGGTGAGGAGCAGTTCATGCTCTGGCGTCGATCCTTCGATGTTCCACCGCCGCCGATCGAGCCCGACAGCGAGTTCGCCCAGACACATGATGCGCGGTATGCGGCACTTCCTCCGGAGAGTCGACCAGCCACTGAGTGCTTGAAGGACGTCGTGGTTCGACTCATCCCCTACTGGGAGGACGTCATCGTCGCAGACCTTCGCGCCGGAAAGACCGTTCTGGTTGCCGCACATGGAAACTCACTGCGTGCCCTCGTCAAGCATCTGGACGGTATCTCCGATGCTGATATCGCGAACCTGAACATTCCCACTGGGATTCCGCTGGTCTACCGACTGGACGCAGACCTCAAACCGACAGTCCCCGGCGGCGAGTACCTCGACCCGGATGCAGCTGTGGCCGCCGCGGCCGCAGTGGCCAACCAGGGCAAGGGCTGAGGTCGCGATGGCCACTGATCGCCTCGAACTTGTCGACTCGAACCTTCGATCCTGGGAGGCCGTGGTGGTGGCCAGCGATCCCGAGCTCGGGATCGTGCTGGATCGCAGTGCCTTCTATCCGGGCGGGGGTGGACAGCCACCGGACCACGGTGTCCTGATCTGGTCGGGAGTTCAGACCAGGATTGTCGACGTCCGCAAGGGTGATGACCTCGCGCTGGTAGCACACGAGGACGACCCGCTGCCGCCCGTCGGAACGATCGTCGCCTGTACCGTCGAAGATGAGCGACGTACCGCCCTGATGCGAACTCACTCCGGTCTTCATCTGCTGTCAGGTGTCGTATTCCGGGATTTCGGTGCATTGGTCACCGGCGGGAACATGGAGCCACTCGAGGCCCGACTGGACTTCAATCTCGAGACCGTCCCCGAGGGCTTCAAGGAGTCCATCGAGGCCGCCTGCAATATCGAGGTGCAGGCTAATCGAGCCATCGAGGCATACGAGCTCTCGCGCGACGAGGCGTTTGCCATCCCTGACATCATCCGTACGGCAACCAACCTGCTCCCACCAACTATCGAGATCGTGCGGATCGTCGATATCAAGGGTCTTGATGTGCAGGCCGATGGTGGTACTCACGTTGCCTCCACTCAGCAGATCGGGGCTATCCGCGTTGTAAAGGTGGAGAACAAGGGCAAGGGCTTTCGTCGAGTTCGGATTGCACTGGAGCCGTGACGTCACGTCCGCCGCACGTTCAGCCGACGGGCAGCGCAATCAGGAACCCGGGGAGACCAGTTCCCATGGGACGGTGACTTCACCCAGCTTCCAGCGTTGCGGCCCGTGGTGCACCGGAACCCCGTTGGCGCGCAGTGACTCCATCGCCACAATCCACCGCTGACGAGCGCTGAACGTCGAATACGGAGCCGCTGCCGCCCACGCACTGTCGAGCTGTGTGAGAAACTCGTGGACCCGCTCCCCCGGCACATTGTGATGTATGAGTGCCTTGGGCAACCGTTCAGCCAACTCCGAGGGACGGTCGAAGCCCGCGAGTCGAGTCGAGAGTGTCAGAGTCCGAGGCTGGATCTCACCCGACCTAACTGCCACCCACCATGCATGACGACCCAGTTCATCGCAGGTTCCTTCGACGAGCCAGCCATTGGGCGCGAGCCTGGCAGCCATGGTTCGCCAGGCCGGTGCGACTTCTTCTTCCTGATACTGGCGCAGAACGTTGAATGCCCTGATCAGGATGGGTCGGTTTGGGGTTGGAACCTCAAAGCCCCCACGGATGAACGACAGGGTGTCATCACTTGATGCCTGCGCCGCGGCAACCCGCTCCGGATCGATCTCAATTCCCACGAGATGAACATCCGGTCTGACCCGACGCAACACATCACGCAGATCACGCGCTGTCCAGGCATGCGCCCCATAGCCCAGATCCACCAGCAGCGGATCTTCTGCAGCCCTCAAATCCGCCGCAACGGCATAGGCGATCCAACGATCGACCCTGCGAAGGCGGTTCGGATTTGTGGTGCCCCGGGTTACTACACCCACCGGTTTGTTGGTCGACGGGTTAGTGGACGACCTGGTGCCTCGCGTCACGGCGGTGTTCTGCTACCAGCGAGGCCCATTGGAGATGTCGATCAGCTTGCGTCGAACATCGACCAGATAGACGAGGGTGGCCACGATTGCGGCCAGGCCGAGCATCGACAGAACCCCGCCGGAGAGTGCATTGAAGAGCCACTGGGCAATCAGTGATCCACCGAGAATCAGGAGCCAGATCTGCTTGGTCTGACGATCAGCAGCAATGTACGCAGCCGGTTTGTGGCGAAGGGCATCGACAAACGCAAACACATTGGCACCGATACATGCCCAGTAGATCGCCAAGTAGATGAAGCCGGAAACAGGAATCACGGTTTGAGCATACGGGATGGGCGACAGATAGATAGTTGATTGTTCAACTTTTCTATGCCATACTTGTCGTGGACAGGAGATTGACAATGACTGACGTACAACTTGAACGGATGCCCACCCTCTACATCGGGCACGGTGCACCGCCACTTCTGGATGATCCGGTGTGGTCGGGTGAACTGATCACTCTGGCTGCGGATATCCCAAGGCCGAAGGCGATCCTCGTTGTCTCGGCTCATTGGGAGGCGGCACCGCTGTCACTGTCAGCCACCGCTGCGAATACACCTCTGGTGTATGACTTCGGTGGGTTCGACGAGCGGTATTACCGATGGCAGTACCGGACGCCCGACGCAGCAGCGCTGGCACGCACGGTCGCCAGCACCTTCGCTGATGTAACTCAGGTGCACCAGCATCCAAGCCGTGGACTTGATCACGGCGCCTGGGTGCCGATCTCCATCATGTACCCTGAGGCAGATATCCCGGTGCTGCAGCTTTCCCTGCCGACGAATGATCCGGACACCCTGCTGGTGATCGGACAGCGGCTCCGGGTACTTCGTGACGAGGGCGTCCTCATCATCGGTTCGGGCTTCCTCACGCACGGCTTGCCATTCCTACGCGAGTTCCGCATCGAGGCTGCCCCGCCTGGCTGGTCCGTCGATTTCGACCTGTGGGCTGCCGAGGCCTTGGCCGAGGGTGATGTCGATCGACTGTCGGATTTCTACCGGGCGCCCGGTATGCCCTACGCACACCCAACCGTCGAGCATCTGACCCCGCTGTTCGTCGCGCTCGGTGCAGCCGACAATCCGGGGGCGCATGTCGACGCCACGATCGATGGCTACTGGATGGGCCTGAGCAAGCGCAGCTATCTGTTCAACTGAGCCCGCTGCCCAGCGCTTGCCCCGATCTCAGAATCGCGCAGCGAGCACAATGGCCACCGCAATGACAGCGCACCCAGCCAGCCCCAGTACGGGGACGAATCGTGGTGGGTGCGGCTCATCGGCTCCCAACCGCATCGCAGCAAGGTGCGCAATGGAGTAGTACGTCAGAATGCTTGCCCCTGACACCGCAAGAGCCGCACCGATTCCGCCGAACAGGACGATGATCCCAGCGCCCAATGCCGCGACGATCTGTGCCCGCTGGGGTACTCCTGCGGCCGAAACCTGCATGAGCCCGGAGGGTGCATCACCCTCACGAGCCATTGCGAAGAGCGTACGTCCGACCCCGGCCAGCAGTGAGAGAAGTGCTCCCCCGGCTGCCACCACAGCTGCCCCCCTGACTGTGTCGACCATCACCGGGCCGGCCACGATCGCCGCGAGTTGTCGAAGGGGGGCAGTTTCTCGGACCTCAAGTGGCCCGATGACACGCAACACCACCGAGCCCACGGCCACGTAGGTCAGAAAAACAATCGTGATGGAGATGGCGATCGCGCGCGGCAGAGTTCGCGCCGGATCCCTGACCTCCTCACCCATCGTGGCCACTCGCGCATAGCCGGCAAAGGCAACAAAGAGAATCCCAGACGCTGCCAGGACTCCCAACGGACCCGGTGAGTCAGGACTCACGGCCTGGCCGACGACGCTTGCACCTGCAATGACCGTCCATGAAACCAAGAGGACGAGGACCACTAGGACAACCGTGGCCGAGATCGCGCACACCATGGCAGTTCTTGACGCTCCACGCAGATCAAGGGAAACCATGAGGGCCACCGAGACGAGCGCGATCACACTGGCATGTGCGGGAGCCAGGTAGGTGCCAATCGTCAGAGCTGCCGCACCGGCTGAGGCCACCTTGCCGATGACGAAGGCAATCCCGGCGACATTTCCTGGTATCCGACCAAGCCGGATTCGACCATATGCGTA
>CAXBQZ010000106.1:0-7266 GCA_963978055.1 uncultured bacterium | reverse complement strand
AAGACCCGACCATCGCGGTGTTGGATTGCCCGCGCCCGCTACACGCCGGATCGAAGGTCAAGGCGAACGGCACACGCAAGACCAGCAAGGGCCTGCGGCAGGTTTATGTCTGCAAGCCGGTCGGGGAGGCTCGGCATGACGGCGTAGCCACCCACACGGGAGCCTTGCACCGGTGGCAGGCCAGGGCTGGCGACGACGTCATGGCGCAGAGGGCGATCCTGGACGACGGCCTGAGCGGGGTGCTGGTGCGTCGCGGCGGGACGGGTCGCCGGACGCGCGAGCAGATGTTGGAGCGGCTGGAGTTCCAGTGGATCGGTCCGGTGGGGCCGGAGCGCACGCCGGATGAGACGTGGGTGGACGGCGCAGCCTGACCGAGCGCTATCGGCACTTCTCGGCCGCGATTCCGGCGCCACGCTCACGACCTCGGACACTGACAGCGGGTGCCTTAGTCGAGGCTCACGATGTCGTGGTGGTAGGTCTTGAGGTGTGAGTGCGACCATCGGCCGAGTGCTTCGAGCACCGGTCGGAGTTCTTGGCCGCTGTCGGTGAGCCGGTAGGCGTTGTTGCGGGCCGCAGCGTTGGGGTTGGTGCGCTCGATGATCCCGACCGAGCTGAGCAGCTTGAGCCTGTTCGCGAGGATGTTGGTCGAGACGTGTTCGGGAGACTCGAGGAACTCCGAGTAGGTGCGGGTGCCGTGGACGATGAGGTCGCGCACGATGAGCAGAGACCACTTGTCCCCGAGGATGTCCAGCCCGGAACTGATCGGGCACACCGAACGCCAGTCGAGGATTTCGGGGTCAGGGTCCGTGCTCATGTCACCTCTAGTCGGAGAGCGACGCGGCCATCTCCGTGAACGAGGATTCCATCGGTGTGGGATGCCAGTCAAGGACGTCGGATGTCGCGCTGGTGTCGAACGCTATCTTCTTGCCGAGCAGGGGCAGCATTCCCTTGGCCTGACGGTCGAACAGCGCCATCAGTCTCACTGCCACTGTGGGTGCCTTGCGGGTTGGGACCTTGGTGTAGCCGGCCCGCTTGAGGATCGCGGCGACCGAGGCCATCTCGATCGGCTCCGAGGTGGCCGCGATGAAGCGTTGCCCGGTGGCGCGCGGCGCGGTGAGCGCCGCTACGTGCAATCGGGCGACGTCGCGCACGTCGACCATGCCCATGGCAACGTCGGGAATCATCGGCATCTTCCCGCCGATCATGTCCGAGATCATGGCCACGCTTTGACCGTCGGCCTGGGCGCCCAGCGAGGGTCCGAACACGCCACCGGGGTTGATCGCCACGAGCTCCATCTCCCTGTCGCGGTTGAGTTCCCAGGCGGCTCGCTCGGCCAGCGTCTTGCTCTTGGCGTAGGCGCCGATGTTGGCGTTGGTGTCCGACCAGGAGTCCGGTCCGTAGCGTCCGCCGTCCTTACCGGCGACCATCGCCACGATCGACGACGTGAGTACCAGCCGCTTCACCCCGGCGCGCTGGGCGGCACCGACCACGCGGCGGGTGCCGTCCACCGCGGGGGCGATCAGCTCGTTCTCGTCCTTGGGCTCGGCCAGGACGAACGGCGACGCCACGTGAATGACGTACGTGCACCCCTGCATCGCGGCGTCCCACCCGGCATCGGAAAGCAGGTCCGCCTCGGCGAAGCTGAGCCGCTCGACCGGCGCCACGGCCGCGAGGGCCGCGGTCGTCGGGGCCGTCTTCGACGCCGAGCGAACCGTCCCGACGACCTCGTAGCCGTTGCGGAGCAACTCGGCACCGACGTGCTGCCCGATGTAGCCGCTGATACCCGTGACCAGAACGCGTGCAGTCATGCCGTGTGCCTCCAAACGGTTGTGAAGCCGATGCGATGTGAACGAGGGAGCCGACCGTGCGACCGGCGACCTTGCGATCGCGGTAGCCGGGCGCATGATCGAGTCCCGCGCACGCCGCTCGCCTCGCGAGAGAGTCACGGGGGCGAGCGGCGCAGGCGAGCGAACCCGGGACCAGGTCAGCTCACCGGTGCGGTGACCGGAAAGCCTTCGAGGAACACGATGCTGTTCGAATCAGTCAGCTCGTTGATCCGCAGCTGCTTGAACGGCTCGTACTCAGCGGAGTCGTACCAAGCCTGAGCAGCCGCCATGCTGGGGAAGCGGAGGATCGCAGCCCAGTTGCCGTCGAAGTCCCCTTCCCTCGTGGTCGGTGTCGGGGACCCGGCGACCATCTCCACACCCGACTTCGCCAGGATCGGGAAGACGTACTGGGAGTAACGCTCGTTGAACTCCGCAGGGTCCTTGATCTTGATCTGGACCATGGCGTAGGCCGGTGCTGTCTCGTCGGTCATGCGGGGGCTCCTCGTCGGATGATGGCAAGTCAACTAACTTGCGTTTCACAACCTACCATCTAACTTGCATAATGCAAGTCGTGTCGTACGCGGAACACCGCCTCGCGACATTCGCACCCACGCGGGCGCCGACGCTCAACTGGCCCAGGTCGATCGAGCGACGGCCACGACGAGCAACCTCGTCACAGCGGTTGAACCCAACGCCACCTCTCGGCATCCGAGCACGATGGCCGGATCAGCCGACCTGAATGCGGGCGCGATTGCCGGATATTGCTCACTCATGCTCGGAACCCCGCGACCGGTCACCGCGCCGTTGGCCAGGTCGGATGTCGTGACGGTCCCGTCCAGGACCCACCTATTGCCGTACTGGTCAGTAGGGGGGTGGCGGACATGAAACGACGACCCGCACCTCCGAAGAGATACGGGCCGTCGTTGTTGGGGTTTCAGCCCCTCGGACCGCTGGGTCAGGGCAGCCTCGATTTAGCCACGCCTATCACCCTCATTTGCCGCACTGGCCCTTCGGGGGCGTTCCTTTTACCTCGCGATGGCTGCGTTGATTCGGTCGGTCAGGGCGCGGGCGTCGTCACAGCCGATCACGAGTCGATCCCACTTCGAGTCTTGGATCTCTATCACCACGATCTCCTGACCGCGATGCCACAGTGAAAGCACGCTGTCGCCGTCCTTGTGGAAGGTCCCCTCGGCCACCAGCCCGGGAAAACCGGTTCCTGGACTCCGAATCCCCATGCCTGCCTGCGCGTAGTTCGGATCTTCCGAAGCTCCACGAACGTGAGTCAGCGGAATCGTGAAACTGCCTTGCAGTGCAGCCACTGATTCCAGGGTCCCGATCGAGATCGTCAACTGTTCGTTGTCGATGGTTACGTTTGCCATGTCTAACTCCCCTTCAGTTTCTCCAACAGATTCCTGCCTAGCACCTGCGCGAAGCCATCCGGATCCGTGGACACCAGCTGCAGGCAGCGTTCTCGGATTTGAACATCCGTCTGGGCAAGGTCCTTGAGTGCAACCGTCAGCAAGTCGAGGTTCTCTCCGCTCACCTCGAAGTTGGCGATGGTTTGCGTCAGCACCAGGTCGAACAGATGTCGCTTGGATCCAAATGCCTTGTAAAGGCTCCCGCGAAGCAGGCCGGTGGCCTTCACCAGATCATCGATGGATGTGCCGTTGTAGCCCTGGGTGGCAAAGAGGGTGCGTGCCTGTGTCAGAACGGTCTCCTCGTCGAACCCTCGTGGTCTGGCCATATCTTCACCATAAACGTTAGTGAACGATCAGTCAATAATTCTTCACGTGCCAGCAGGGCGGGTCTTTGACGCGTTTACCCGATCGAATCGTCTGCGTCGCACGTGGCGACTAGGGTTCAGATGTGTCCCTCGCTCTATACCGCACCTATCGTCCCGGTCGACTCGCTGACGTCATCGGTCAGGAACATGTCACCGAGCCACTGGGTCGAGCGCTGGATGCTGGGAAGGCACACCATGCGTACCTGTTCACGGGTCCTCGTGGCTGCGGCAAGACTTCCACGGCGCGCATTCTGGCGCGCTCGCTGAACTGCGAGCAGGGACCCACCTCCAACCCCTGCGGAGTGTGTGTCTCCTGTGTCGATCTGGCTCCCAACGGAAGCGGTTCCATCGACGTCCTCGAGATCGACGCGGCAAGTCATCGCGGGATCGAGGATGCGCGCGAGCTGCGCGAGAAGGCGATGTACGCGCCGGCGATGAGCCCCTACCGCATCTACATCATTGATGAGGCCCACCAGCTCACCACCGATGCGGCCAACGCCCTGCTCAAGTTGATTGAGGAACCACCTCCGCACCTGAAGTTCGTCTTCGCCACCACGGAGCCAGACAAGATCCTGCCCACCATCAGATCCCGCACCCACCACTATCCATTCCGTTTGGTGAGCGGTCGACGCCTGCAGGAGCATCTTGCCTGGGTCTGCGACCAGGAGGCCGTGCCCGCTGATCCGATGGCCCTTGCGATGGTTGCCAAAGCTGCAGGCGGGTCGGTGCGTGATTCTCTGTCGATCCTTGGGCAGATGGTGGCTGGTGCCGGTCCTGACGGCGTCACCTACTCCGCAGCAGTGACCCAATTGGGCCTCACCGACTGGTTGCTGGTTGATCAGGTAATCTCTGCGATCGCGGATTCTGATGGTCCTTCGCTCTTCTCCGTCATAGATCGGGTTGTTGACGCTGGTCTGGACCCGCGCCGGTTTGCCTTTGATCTGCTTGAACGGCTGCGCGACCTGATTGTGTTACACGAGATCCCAGATGCTGCAGCGTCCGGCCTGGTGGATCTCCCCGACGAGCAACTGGCCACCATGGCAGACAAGGTGGGGCGACTCAGCCTCGTACAACTCTCGCGTGCGGCTGATCTCGTCAACGCCGGCCTCACTGATCTCAAGGGTGCCACCGCACCCCGCCTTCAACTCGAGCTTCTTGGAGCCCGACTGCTCCTACCGATGTCAGATGACGTAAGTCTGTTGGCGCGTTTGGAGCAGCTTGAGCGCCGGGCCACGAGTGCTGCGCCAACACCGAACGCCTCTTCTACTTCGGGCATAACCGCACCACTGGCCCCGACCCCGCCGATCTCAACTTCAGCCGCCCCACGCCAATCGGCGTCCAGTTCAGTGGCGTCCAACTCAGCGGCGTCCAACTCATCAGCCCCAACTCCACCGGCCCCGCCGAAACTTTCATCGGTCGCCCCCTCCACGGCCAGCCGAACACCCGCACCATCCGCAGTCACCCCTGCACCTGAGCCGGCTGCTCCAACTCCGGTTGACCCAGCCGGGTCAGTTTCGACTGGCGCTGAGGTTGCACTCGATATCTCGGCGATTCTCACGATGTGGCCAGCCGTGCTGGATGCACTCAAGGCTTCAAGTCGCGTTGCCCATACCCTCGCTGAAGGATCGGCCCCCGTCAGTCGAACGGCCAAGGGGCTGGTCATCGCCCATCCCGACAAAGTCCGCATGGACATCCTGCGATCCAACAAGGGTCATGTCGAACACCTGCGAATTGCGATCTTGGATGTCGTCAGGATCGATACTGACGTCGACTTCACTCACAACCCTGACCCGGCCGTCCCAGCAGCCCAGCCCGTCGCTGAGCCAGTTCCGACTGTGGAGGATTCCGCACCGAAGAAGTCGGCGCGGGAACGCATTGCTGATCAGGTCAAAGAAGAGGTGCCTCCCACCGAGGATGTGGCTGCTGCTGACGATGCCGATCTCGATGATTCAGGGTTGAGTGGACTTGCTCTGATCCAACGTGAACTCGGTGGCACGGTCATGACCGAGTACGAGAACGACTAGTCGTCGTTAATCCCGAAATCACAAACGCGCAGTGGTTAGGGTGAAGGGGTCCCATAGCGGCAAGGGCTGAGACGGAGCATGTGGTGTACGAGGGTGTAGTCCAGGACCTGATCGACGAATTGGGTCGACTCCCCGGGATCGGTCCGAAAAGTGCCCAGCGCATCGCTTTTCACATCCTGGCCGCAGATCCCACGGACGTCCGTCGCCTCGCCAACGTCCTGCTCGAAGTCAAGGACAAGGTGAAGTTCTGCATCATCTGCGGCAATGTGGCCGAGGACATGGAATGTCGGATCTGTCGTGATCCTCGGCGCGATCTTTCTGTGATCTGCGTGGTGGAGGAGTCCAAGGATGTTGTGGCGATCGAGCGCACACGGGAATTTCGCGGGCGGTACCACGTTCTCGGCGGAGCAATTAGCCCGATTGAGGGCATTGGACCGGACGATCTGCGCATCAAAGAACTCATGACTCGGCTTGCTGATGGCACGATCACCGAGCTCATCATCGCCACCGATCCCAACCTCGAAGGTGAGGCAACAGCCACCTATCTGGCCCGGTTGATTGGTCCACTGGGGCTTACGGTTTCGCGCCTGGCCAGTGGTCTCCCGGTGGGCGGGGATCTGGAATACGCCGATGAAGTTACCCTCGGACGAGCGTTCTCCGGCCGCCGAACCCTTGAGGGTTAGTCCGACTGTCGATACGAGCGTTTCACATATCGGACAGTACGGAGCACGGGCCCAACCCCCGGTACGATAGGGGTGTTATCGATGTTCGATCTGTGAGGTCGGTCCCACCGTGGCTCTTGTAGTCCAGAAGTACGGCGGCTCTTCCGTTTCCGACGCTGAAAGTGTCAAGCGGGTCGCCCGTCGTATCGTTGAAACCAAGCAAGAGGGCAACGATGTTGTCGTCATCGTCTCCGCCATGGGCGATACAACCGATGAGTTGATCGATCTCGCCGAGCAGGTGAGTCCGAATCCACCAGGCCGTGAACTCGACATGCTGCTCACTGCTGGTGAGCGCATCTCCATGGCAGTACTCGCCATGGCCATTCACGACCTCGGTGTCGAAGCGCGTTCCTACACCGGTTCTCAGGCCGGCCTCATCACTGATTCAAGCCATGGTCGGGCCCGAATCATCGACGTTACCCCTGGCCGCATCCAGGCGGCCCTTGACGATGGTGCGATTCCGATCGTCGCCGGTTTCCAGGGTGTTGCGCAGGACACCAAAGACATCACCACCCTTGGTCGCGGAGGTTCCGATACCACCGCTGTTGCTCTGGCCGCTGCCCTCAACGCAGATGTCTGTGAGATCTACACCGATGTCGACGGAGTGTTCTCAGCTGATCCGCGGATCGCGCCCAAGGCACGCCAGGTACCGCGGATCACGTACGAAGAGATGCTCGAGCTCGCTGCGAATGGTGCGAAGATCCTGCATCTGCGCTGTGTTGAGTACGCCAGACGTTTTGATCTGCCTATCCATGTCCGCTCGTCGTTCTCGTCGAAGCTGGGCACTCTTGTTGTCTCGGACAAGTCAGCACCCGAAGGGGAAGCCGTGGAGCAACCAATCATCGCTGGAGTGGCACACGATCTCGGTGACGCGAAGATCACCGTGGTTGGCGTTCCGGACCGACCCGGAG
>CAXBQZ010000105.1:0-7552 GCA_963978055.1 uncultured bacterium | reverse complement strand
TTTTTTCAAGCAGAAGACGGCATACGAGATTCCGAAACGTGACTGGAGTTCAGACGTGTGCTCTTCCGATCTGGTCAATGCGAGCGACGTACCCGGCCCCATCCTTCTTGTCGGTAACGAAGAGATTTCCGACCTGGTCGCGCGCAATCCCCTGCGCGTTTGTGAAGCCCGTTGCCACTGTCGTCTTTGAACCGTCAGCACTGACATGAACGACAGCGGTGGTATCGCTGACATAGATATCGCCCGAAGGCCCTGTGGCGACTCCGGTTGGGTTCGTGAAACCACTGCTGACATCAGACTGTGTTGTTCCGTCTGCGGCGATCTTCTCAACACGCGAATGACCGTAATCAGCGACGTAGACATTGTTTGCGGAATCAACGGCCACGCCAAGCGGGTAGAGAAACCCGGATCCGATCGTGGTTAACGTCGGGACACCGTAGGTCGACACCACCTTGGTGATCGTGTTGGCGTGGTAGTCCGCCACGTATAGATTTCCCGCACTGTCCAGGGCGATCCCGGCCGGAGTGTCAAAACCGGTGGTGTAGATCGTCGATGGAGTAGACGCCTGAGACGCCGGAGCCGCTGCGATAAGCGACGCTGACATGATGGCAGCGACCGCGAGTGGTGCGGTCGCGATCCTGACAACCCCATGCAGACGCGGGGACCTCATCACAGACCTCTTTCACGGATTTTTCATTCAGCGTTCTCACAAATAGACATCACTTCGACGTCGTCGTCCAAGTGAAAGTTGCCGATTCGCCACCAGCGGCCCAATACCTCAGCGAAACTTGAGCCTCGTGAACATTTGGAGAAGTGCTCCCGCGACTCATGAGCCCTGCGCACCGGCGGAAGCGCTACGGTTGGAGCATGTTCACGATCATCGTCATTGGAATTGTGCTCGTCTTCGTCATGGGCGTGATCGCCTGGCGCGTCATGCGGGGCGAGGATCCGCGCACCGGCCACAAGGACTAGTCGCCACAACATCGTCCTGAGCGACACAAAATCAAAAACCGCCCGAAGGCGGTTTTTGATTTGTGGAGCTGAGGGGATCCGTCGGGTCGCTATCGCGACCCTCCTCCCGAGTCCCCACACATCCAACCGAACAATTGATAAAGGTCAGGGAGACCCCGACCTTTATCAATTGTGGAGCTGAGGGGACTCGAACCCCTGACCCCCTGCATGCCATGCAGGTGCGCTACCAGCTGCGCCACAGCCCCGTGGAGCGAAGATGAGCATATCCGTACCACGTGCTCGAGGTGAAATCGGGCCCACCAAACTGCGCGGACAGGTGCTCAACTCTCGTCGCCGATGACCTCTTCCGGGAGTGAGCGGGCATTGTGCTCTACCAGCCGCCAGCGCCCGTCCCGCTGCTCCTCCAGAACCGACCAGGCACAGTTGACCAGCCCACCTAGGGATGCCCAGTGTTCGATCGGGAGTCCGAGCAGTTCACCGATACCAGCACGAGCCGCACCACCGTGGGTGGCGATCACAAGCGTCCCGTCAGCTGACAAGGCCTCCACATGGCGACGGACGGCAGCCGCAACCCGCTGAGCAACCTCGCCGCGCGACTCGCCACCACCCGGTTTTATGTCCTCACCGTTGACCCACCGGTAGAAGTCTTCACCATCGCGATCAACAATCTCCTGACGGGTGAGCCCCTGCCAGTCACCGGCGAAGGTCTCGCGCAAGGACTGGTCTGTCAGTACGGGCAGCCCGACTCGATCGGCCAGGGTCTGCGCCGTCATCCGCGCTCGTTCTAGGTCACTGGAGACGATCAGATCTGGGTTCAACGTCGCCAGGTCACGCGCAGCTCGATCCGCCTGCAGAACACCAACCTCGTCTAATGGAACGTCGATCTGTCCCTGGAACCGAGCAGTGGCATTCCATTCGGTGCGTCCATGTCGCCACAGGACTACGCGACGTCCGCTCATGCCTGCGATTCGGATTTCGGTCCGGTCACCGATTCGGGAAGTGGGATCCGCGTGCCGTCCTTCCAGAGACGCTCGAGGCCGTA
Organism: uncultured bacterium; assembly: GCA_963978055.1. GTDB lineage: Bacteria > Actinomycetota > Actinomycetes > S36-B12 > CAIYMF01 > Longivirga. The sequence goes on along the minus strand of CAXBQZ010000105.1, from coordinate 5,538 downwards.
GTACGTGCGCTCCTCCGAATGCTGAACATGGACGACGAAGTCGACGTAATCGAGCAGAACCCAGCGACCATCCCGCTCACCCTCGCGACGGACAGGATCGACATCAATGGCATCAAGCGCCTCCTCGATCCCGTCGACGATCGCACGCACCTGACGGTCATTCGAGGCTGAACACAGCAGGAAGACGTCGGTGATCACCAGGGTCTCTGAGACATCGAGGGCGACAATATCCTCGGCCAACTTGTCCGCTGCCGCGTGTGCCGCGATCATCGTCAATTCCAATGCGCGCTCAGACGCCGCCACAGGTTCCCCTTTGCTGGATGATGTTGTTCCCAGTCTACGGGCAATCGTTGTTTCGAGCCCTATCCCGAGGGCGTCGGACTCGGTGACACGAAGTCCATGCCGAGCACCACAATGACATCAGCCACCGTCTGACCATGCGTTGCCGCATGCACATCGGCGGTCGGAACGCCGAGGGCCGCAGCCACCTGGGTACCCCAGCCCATTGCTGTAAGGCTCGAGTCCGGCACGAGGATTGTCGTTCTCGTACGGCCGAATGTTGCCGCATTCCCCCCATCGATATACGCATATCCCGCACCGAGCAAGGCGGTTCGGGCTTTGGCGTTAAGACCCGGAATACCCACACCGTTCTGGACGAGTACGCGAACCCTGGAATTGGGACCGGGAATCCGCAGTGCCTCGGGGAAGAGCCTACGGGCCATCAGACTGGTGGCGAGAATATCGACTCGATAGGTCCCCAACCCAGAGGTGTCCACCGGGATCACGGGCAGGCTACGCGACAGAATCTGTTTGCTCACAACCGCATCGTGAAGACGGACAAGATAGGCCGCAAGAACCGGCTTGGGTACGTTGGCATGGGCTGACGCACCCAGACTGGTGAGGATCTCCTCCATCTTCGACTGATCACTCGGAAGCTTGGCCAGAACCAGCCGGAACACCTTGTCAAAGCGCGCCATCCGCGCCTTCTCAGATTCCCCTGGTGCCCTGTACATCGCGTAGGCAGCCGCTTTGGGCCCCTGAAGGGTCTGCCCTTTACCGGCGGGGAGAACAACGACCTTTGTCCCATCAGGTCCGAGCTCGACCACTTCAACGTCAACATCGATGAAGATGCCGCCAACCGCGTCGACAAGTCCGGAGAACGCCAGTGCATCCATGTCCATCGACGCATCGATTCGAATCCCGGTGATGTCGCTGAGAGCGATTGCGGCGATGTTTGAATCCGGGAGCGCCGCGGTCTGCGCGAACTGGATCTCACCGGCAGCACCGGCGTCGACCAATACATTGGACGGGATTCCTACATCATTCGCGATTCCCGTTGGGCCACCAACCGAGGTAAGAGCATTCCCCAAATAGAGGTTCTGCTTGGGATCCTTCAACTGAAAGAGCAGGGTTGGCTGTCGAAGTACAGACGGACTTGGGGTGGGGGTTGGCTTTGGTGTGGGGCCACCACCTGCGGGGTGGGCCAAAATGAACCACGCAGCCCCGAGAACCGCCACCAGTGCCAGCACCACCGATGAGAACTGCAGCAATGTGCGGTGGGAATTCTCCTGATGAGTTGGACTGTCCTCACCAACGTTCAACTCCGTATCGGAGGTGACGTCTACTTCGTCACCGTGCTCAGCGGTCATGATGAGACACCGCGGTACAGCGATCGCTTCTCGATGTACTCCAGAACTGAATCAGGCACCATGTATCGAATGGGATCACCGGCGCCAACCCGCGTGCGGCAATCAGTCGAGGAGATGGCCAGAGCAGGTACCTCAACCAAGGTAACTGACCCTTCCGGAAGTCCGGGATCCTTCAGCAGATGCCCCGGGCGAGTGACTCCGATGAAATGGGCCAGAGCAACGACCTCATCACTTTCACGCCACGTGGCAATGTTGGCCAGAGCATCCGCACCGGTGATGAAGTAAAGGTCTGCTGCCTGATCGGGTTGGTCCAACTCCCGATGAAGATCTCGAAGAGTGTCGATCGTGTATGTCGGGCCGCCACGATCGATGTCCGCTCGGCTCACCCGAAAGCGCGGATCACTGGCGGTCGCGAGAACCGTCATGACGTACCGGTCCTCCGCGGCCGATACCGACGACCCATCCTTCTGCCAGGGCTGTCCCGTGGGGACGAAAACCACCTCATCGAGAGCGAAGCGGTGTGCTACTTCCGAGGCTGCGACAAGATGTCCGTGATGAATGGGATCAAAGGTCCCGCCCATCACTCCGACGCGTCGCATGACGACCTGATCAGCGGTCGATGTTGATACGAGTCACGATCCACAGGAGAAGGAGGAAAACGGCCAGAGTACCGGCACCGAAGTACCACTTCGAAGGCATGTTGACGGTTTCACCCACAACGGCCTCAGCCAGTGTGATCAAGCCACCCATGTCACGTCTCCCTGTGTCATTTCGAGTTAGAGGTCTTCACCTTATCAACGCCTGATCGCCCGAGTAACCATCAGCCACGGATATGGCCGTCCCCGGTGACAATGTACGTGGTGCTGGTGAGTTCACGCAGACCCATTGGACCGCGGGCGTGCAGTTTTTGCGTCGAAATTCCGATCTCCGCCCCAAACCCGAACTCTCCACCATCGGTGAATCGGGTAGACGCGTTCACCATGATGGCTGCTGAATCAACCCCATCGATGAACCTCTGGATAGAACTGGCCGAGTCCGACACGATTGCCTCGGTATGCCCACTTGACCAACGACGGATGTGAATCAGAGCCTCATCAAGGCTCGACACAATCCCAGCGGCGATATCCAGTGAGTAGTACTCAGCCGCCCAATCCTCATCAGTGACGGGCTGGAAGGCGATCCCACTGGCCTGGGCGTAGGGCGCAATATGCATGTCCCCGTGAACGGTGACTCCTCGATCATCGAGTGCGGCCAGAGCCCGTGGGAGGAACTCATTGGCGATGGCCTCATGAACCAGGAATGTCTCCGCCGTGTTGCAGACGCTCACCCGCTGGGTCTTGGAGTTGATAAGGATGTCGATGGCCTTGTCCTGATCTGCGTACTCATCGATGTAGACGTGGCAGTTTCCGACACCCGTCTCGATCACCGGGACGGTCGACCCCTCTACAACCGAAGCGATCAGACCAGCACCACCCCGAGGAATGAGAACGTCAACGAGTCCACGCGCGGTCATCAGATACTTCACTGACTCATGTGAGGTTCCCGGCACCAGATTGATGGCGTCCACTGGGACGTCCGTCCCCGCTAATGCCGCCCTCATCACATCAACGAGAACAGCATTTGAATTGAGGGCTGATGATGATCCGCGTAGCAGAACAGCATTGCCACTCTTCAGGCACAGGGCGGCCGCATCCACGGTGACATTGGGGCGGGCCTCGTAGATCATGCCGACAACTCCCATCGGCACCCGGATCTGGCGAATATCGAGTCCATTGGGGACGGTGTATCCGCGCACCACCTCACCAACTGGATCGGCAAGTGCGGCGACCTCGCGAACCGCATCTGCAATCGAAGAGAGCCGAGCGGAGGTAAGCGTGAGTCGGTCGATGATGGCCGCATCAGTGCCGGCAGCAGTTGCAGCCGCCACGTCGAGATCATTGGCGGCGATGATGGTGGGAGCGTTGACTTCGATCGCATCTGCGATTCGATGGAGCGCGTGATCTTTTTGCGCCCTCGTGAGCGCACGAAGTACCACGGCCGCCTCACGACCCTGTCGAGCTACATCAAGGACCGCCTCGCGGTCTACTTCGCCTGCCATGGAATCAGATTAGTGGCGGATCATCACCATGTCGTCACGGTGTACCACTTCACGCTCGTAAGCAGGGCCCAACTCACGCGCGAGGTCACGGGTGGAACGCCCGAGCAGCTCGGGTAACTCCGTGGAATCGAAATTCACCAAACCTCGCGCAATCACCGTGTCGTGCTCGTCAACGATATCGACCGGATCACCGGCGACGAACGTTCCTTCAACTCGGGTCACACCCGCAGGCAGCAGTGACAATCGGCGCTTGCTCACTGCGTCGACAGCACCCGCATCGAGAACCAATCGACCATGTGCGGAGGTTGCATGGGCCAGCCATAGCAGGCGGGTACCGGTGCGCTCCCCCGTTGGATGGAAAAGGGTGCCCACCGCATCACCCCGCAGGGCTGCTTGCGCGGCAGCAGCAGATGTCAGCACTACGGGGATTCCAGCCGCAGTGGCGATTCGTGCAGCTTCGACCTTCGTGACCATGCCTCCGAGCCCAACTCCCGAACCAGAGCCACCCACGACAACTCCGTCAAGATCGGCTGCTCCCGCAATCTCAGGAATCAGTGCGGAGCCGGGCTTGTTCGGCGGACCGTCGTAGAGGCCATCAACATCTGAGAGCAGAACCAGCAGATCAGCGTGAACCAGATGGGCCACGAGCGCAGCAAGGCGATCATTGTCACCGAATCGGATCTCATCAGTGGCAACTGTGTCGTTCTCGTTGACGATGGGAACGACACCAAGCTCGAGCAATCGGTAGAGCGTGCGCTGGGCATTGCGATACCGCGCGCGTCGGGTGACGTCGTCAGCCGTCAGAAGTACCTGACCAACGGTGTGCTGGTGACGGGCAAATGATCCGGTGTAATGCGCCAGGAGCATGCCCTGACCCACACTCGCAGCGGCCTGCTGCGTGGCGAGATCACGTGGACGTCGCGTCACTCCGAGGGTCGGAAGACCCGTTGCAATGGCCCCAGAGGACACGAGCACGATCTCAGCGCCCACCTTCATGCGGGCTGACAGCGCGTCAACGATCGCGTCCACTCTCGATGGATCGAGGCCACCCTCGGGCGCGGTCAGCGATGAGGAACCAACCTTGACCACAATGCGACGCGCGTGAATCACGGCGTCGCGCTGAGTTGTCACGTTACGTCCCTTTCTCACGGCTGGACTCGGCCAGATTACTGGAACAGCCGGTCATCAGATCCGCGCGGACCTGCCAGTGGAGTACCGGCGGCAATCGTCGGCTCCCAACCAAAGACCACAGCGTTGTCCTCAGGGCCAATCACCACATCAACACCGGCCGTGGCACCAAGCTCAAGCAGCTTGTCCTCAACCCCCAGCCGGGCAAGCCGATCAGCCAGGTACCCAACCGCCTCATCATTGGAGAAGTCGGTCTGCCGCACCCACCGCTGAGGCCGTTCACCACGAACGCGGAAGCGGACACCATCGGCGTCCTCCTCACGGGTCACGGTGAAACCGGCATCATCAACAGCCTTCGGTGTGATGACGATCCGCTGGGTATCAGCTATCGGCTTGGCCGCCCGCGCGCGCTTCACCATGTCAGCCAGCGCGAATCCGAGTTCACGCAATCCCTCATGGGACACGGCGGAAACCGTGTGGACCGCATAACCAAGGTCTTCAAGTACAGGGGTAACCAGTTCTGCCAGGTCTCGGGCTTCCGGCACATCGGCCTTGTTCAGCACGACCAACCGCGGGCGATCGCTCAGATCCCCCTCCGTGCCGCCGTACTGAGCAAGTTCATTCTCGATTACTTCCAAATCGGAGACCGGGTCGCGCCCCGGA
>CAXBQZ010000104.1:0-7787 GCA_963978055.1 uncultured bacterium | reverse complement strand
CCATTCCTGCCAAGGCAGCCCATGCAGATCTCGCGGCTGAGTACATCAACTTCATCTCAGACCCAGCCAACAATGGAACGTGGATCGCTAACGGGCAGGTACCCGCTTCGGTGTCAGGTACTGAGGCCCAATTGGTGACAGACAACAAGATCACCGGTGTCTCAGCAGATGCCATCACCAAGTGGGGTTCACTGGCAAAGGACGGAACGACACTTCCATTCCCTGACTGGGCGACACCGACGTGGTACGACACCATCTCCAAGTCCGCGCAGTCGCTCGAGGCGGGACAGATCACTCCCGAGGAGTTCGTCCAGAAGCTGCAGGATGACTATGGTGCTTTCACCACCAAGCGGATGGGTGGGTAGTCCGCCGCGAGATGAGCAGTGATGCAACGCTGGTTGCACGACCGGTGGGAGGGAGGCGCCTGAAGGCGTCTCCCTCCTCCGTCGCGCCAGGCGAGCCGAGGAAGATCGGTTACGCGTATGTTCTGCCAGCGCTGGTGATGTACCTGCTGTTCGTATTAGCCCCATTCATCCACACGATCTATCTTTCATTCTTCTCATGGGATGGCATCGGTCCATCGACGTTTGTCGGTCTGGACAACTACAAGGAGATCTGGAAGAGCTCCGTCTTTCGAAGTTCGTTCGTCCATTCCATCGTCCTGATCATCTTCTACGCGGTCATCCCCCTGGTGCTTGCGCTGCTACTTGTCTCAATCATGAATCGCAGTCGCATTCGTGGACTGACCTTCTATCGCACGGCACTGTTTCTGCCTTACATCGTCGCGCCGACAGCAGTCGCCGTGATCTGGAGATGGCTGCTCGCGCCAGAGGGACCGATCAACTCGATTCTGACGGCAATTGGTCTAGGTAGCCTGACCCGCCCATGGCTGGGTGACTTCACCTTCGCACTCCCCAGCGTTGGGCTCGTCGGAACTTGGGTTATGAGTGGGCTGGTTCTGGTCCTGCTACTCGCCGGAGTCCAGAAGATTCCAACCTCTCTATACGAGGCTGCTCGAATCGATGGAGCGGGGGCGTGGTGGGAGTTTTGGGCTGTGACTCTTCCCGGATTGCGCTACGAGATCGCCGTAGTGCTCGTGCTGACCGTCACGGCAGCTTTGAGGAACTTCGACATCATCTACGTCATGACCTCTGGTGGCCCGGGAACCTCGACCGTTGTCCCCTCCTACTTGGTGTATCAGCAGGCGTTCATTGTTGGTGAATTGGGGGCCGCGGCAGCCATCGGTTTTGTTCTTGCGTTGATGATCTCGCTTATCAACTATCTGATTGGTCGGATTGGTGGGACGGCCACATGATCAGTCGTCGCGATCAGGTCCTCGGGTACGTGATTCTCAGCGTTGCAGCATTCGTCGCGCTGGCACCCTTTGCGGGGGTTGTGATTCTTGCGCTCGGAGAACCTGGACAGATCACTCCATCGTTGGACATCAGCCAGGCCACTCACTTCGCCAACTTCGGAGATGTGTGGAGAATCGCGAGCTTCGGTGCCTCCATGAAGGCCAGCACGATCATCACTGTCACGATCATGGTCATCTCGATCATCCTGTCGGTACCGGCAGGTTATGCGTTGGCGTTGGCCCACTTCCCCGGACGTTCGACGATCTTCCTGCTCTTTGTCTTTGGCCTGCTGATTCCACTCGAGGCCATGATCATTCCCCTCTACTTCGACATGCGGCGATTTGGATTGGCCGACAACTACTGGTCCGTGATCCTGCCCGACATTGGATTCTCAGTAGCCTTCGGGGCCTTCTGGATGCGCGCCTTCTTCATGGGTGTTGATCGCTCCCTCGTGGAGGCGGCTCGTCTGGACGGTGCGAATTCGTTTCAGACCCTGATCAGGATCTTGCTCCCGCTCGCCCGCCCGCAGTTGCTCACCTTGGCAGTCCTGTTCTTCGTGTGGAATTGGAACGACTTCTTGATCCCGTTGGTCATGCTTGCTGGTTCTGAGATCCAGACTGCCCCCATCAGCTTGGTGTACTTCCAGGGGCAGCACACCACCGACTTCACCTACCTGGCGGCTGGTGCGCTCATCACGATCGCGCCAGTTGTACTCATCTACGTCCTCCTGCAACGCTCCTTCACCCGCGGCGTGCTCGCCGGCGCGGTGAAGGACTAGCTGTCGTCAACCGAAGGGATCCACATGTCCTCCAATCCCGTCCGCATCGGCGTTATCGGCCTGGGGAGTGTGTTTGACAAGTACGGTCGCCTCCTGATGAATCAGGTGCAGGCCGGGTCCGCAGAAGTCGTTGATGTTTTCGATGTAGATACCCAGCGGCAGGATCTCCACGCCGCACGATTCGCAGTCCCATCCGTAAGTGGATCGGCCGACGCATTGATCCGTCGCTCTGATATCGACGCAGTAGTTGTGCTGACCAGCATGCAGCAACATGGTGATCTTGCAATTGCCGCATACGAGGCTGGCAAGCACATACTGGTTGAGAAGCCCATGGCCACGACCCTTGAACAGGCGGCTCGATTGGTTGAGCTGAGCAAGGACTCCGACAGGCGTATGGTCTGCGCCCCCCATGTGCTGCTCTCCCCGACGTATCGAAGCATGTATGACCAGCTCAAGGATGGGGTCATCGGGGAGGTAAAGCTGGCCAGAGCTCTGTACGGGTGGGCCGGCCCCTGGTGGGGGCAGTGGTTCTACAAGCCCGGTGGCGGAGCGCTGTTCGATCTTGGGTGCTACAACTTCACCAGCCTGTGCGGATTCCTGGGACCTGTAAAGCGTGTGACGGCCCTCGTCGGAACTGCAATCAAGGAGCGCATCGTCGATGGAGAGATGACCCAGGTTGAGGTAGACGACAACGCACACGTGCTACTGGATTTCGGCAACGAGGTCTATGGGTCAGTGACAACCGGATTTACGATCCAGAAGTACGGGCACGCCCCAGCTATTGAGTTGTTCGGTCTATCCGGATCCATGAACATGCTCGGCGATGACTGGGCGCCACGAGGTTTCGAGCGCTGGCGCAACGAGGCCAACTGCTGGGAGTTGTTCGAGGAGACCGATCCAAACTGGCCGTGGGCCGATGGCCTCAATCACCTTATCGACTGCATCCAAGCAGACACCCCGACTGTTACGCGGCCGGAGCATGCGTACCACGTCCTCGAAGTGATGCTCGCTGCGCAAGAGTCCTCCCGCCTCGGGCGAGCCGTGGATATTGAGAGTGACTTTCCCGCACCGCAATATCCAGTGCTCGCGGCAGCAGATTCCCGACGTCTGCACGATCCCTCCTGATACGGTCGCGCACATGGCTACCTCTCCATTTCTCGTCATGAGTGAGCAGACTCCGAGCCGGCTGTGGAATGACTCGGCCGATCCCCGCGAGTTGGGGTCCGCACTCACCTGGGGCGCGGTAGGTGCAACGTGCAACCCGGTTATTGCACTCACGGCTCTTAAAGCAGATGCGCCGACCTGGCGGTCGCGAATTGCGCAGTACAGCGCGGCACATCCGGAGGCCACAGATTCCGAGGTCGGGTGGGCGATGGTTCGCGAACTCTCGGTACGAGCGGCCGAGCTGCTTGAACCTGCGTTCTCCGAACATCGGGGCATCAACGGCCGGCTCTCGGTGCAGACTGATCCACGGCTGCATCGCGATACACAGGCGCTTGTCGACCAAGCCGTTGAGTTCTCGAACCTCGCTCCCAACATCATCGTGAAGCTCCCCGTCACGGCAGCAGGTGTGGCAGCTATCGAGGAAGCCACCTACAGGGGTGTGTCGATCAACGCCACGGTGTCATTCACTGTGCCGCAGACGATTGCCGTTGCCGACGCGGTGGAGCGGGGACTGGCACGTCGGGCTGCCGAAGGCTTGGACTCGAGTGAGATGGGCCCGGTCTGCACGATCATGGTCGGTCGTCTTGACGACTGGATGAAGGTGGTTGGGGAGAGGGCCAAGCTCGCGATCGATCCCGGTTACTACGAATGGGCTGGCGTCGCGGCATTCAAGCGGGCCCATGAGGTGTATGTCGAGCGTGGCTACCGCACGCGCCTGCTGTCTGCCGCATTCCGAAATCACATGCACTGGAGCGAGTTCGTAGGTGGGAACGTGGTGATCTCACCCCCATTCGCGTGGCAGGAGCGCATCAATGCCAGTGGGATCGAGGCGGTGAATCGCATCGATGAACCGGTGGCGGCACACATTGTGAAAGCTCTCTATGACAATCTGCCGGACTTCCGTTGCGCATACGACCCCGATGGCATGACCGTTGATGAATTCCTCGAATACGGTGCCACAGCGCGGACGCTGCGCCAGTTCCTTACCGCGACGAACGAACTGGAGATGTTCGTGCGGGATGTGACGGTACCGAACCCAGACTGAATGGTCAGACCCCGCGGCGTTGGTCGCGAAGGCCGGCATCCATTGATGCCCGCGCCGAGCGAACCGATTCAAGGTCGCTCGTCTCGGGTACACCTACCTGCCAGAAGGCACCGCCTTCCGTCCAGTCACTTTCGCGCACCTTGACCACAATCACGCTGGTGCGATCGTGATCGCGAGCCTCGGAGAGAGCAACTGACAGCTCGTCCAAGGTGGACACCTCTGCGGAGTGAGCTCCCATGGCGGCGGCATGGGCACGGAAGTCGACTCGTACATCAGATCCCGGACCCGTTGAATCACGGAGCATGTTGTTGTACGAGTTGCCACCCTGACCCACCTGAAGTCGCTCTATGACTGCGAATCCGGCGTTGTCGCACACCACGAGAATGAACTTGTGGCCGGAGAGAATTGAGGCGTAGATATCACTGTTCATCATCAGATACGAGCCATCGCCAACCAGTGCAAATGTCTGTACATCGGGACGTGCCATGGCCGCACCCCAGGCTCCGGAGATCTCGTAGCTCATGCACGAGAATCCGTATTCGCAATCGAATGTGGCGATCCCTTTGCTCAGCCAGTTGATATTGAGCTCTCCTGGAAGCCCTCCGGCTGCTGTGAGTACGTAGTCCTCATCCGCGGCCGCTTTATGTACCGCGCCAACCACCTGGGCGTAACTGAGTGGCAGGGCGCCGTCATCCGCGATTCGCCCTTCTATGAATGTGCGCAGGTCTCTTTGGCATCGCTCAACATGTGACGTCCATTCTGCTGAGACACGCCAGTCGTCAAGAAGTGCGCTGATCTCGTCCAGCGTCTCGCGAGCATCGCCGACGACCGCGTGGGCTCCGTGTTTGAGCGCATCAAAACGCGCTGCATTGATACTGACGAAAGGAGTGCTGTCGTCAAATACCGTCCACGAGCCCGTCGTAAAGTCCTGCAGGCGCGTACCTACGGCGATCACCAGATCTGCGTTGCTCACCACCTCATTGGCCGCGGCGGCACCTGTGACTCCCAGCGGTCCTGCGTACGAGGGGTGGGATGCCAGCAGCGAGGACTTTCCGGCAACAGTCTCGACGACGGGGATCCCATGACGCTCCGCCACATCAGCGAGCATGTCTTCGGCGAGTGAGTAGTGCACACCGCCACCAGCGATGATGACGGGTCGCTCGGAGCCGCGAATCAGATGCGCTGCAGTCGCAAGATCACGTTCATCAGGCCGCGATCGAGGGATAGTTCGAACCCGCTGCTCGAAGAACTCCACCGGGTAGTCGTACGCCTGTGCCGCCACGTCCTGAGGTAGCCCAAGGAAGGCCGGCCCGCACTCGGCCGGGTCCAACATGACTCCGACCAGATGTGGGAGTGATGAAAGCACCTGGGCGGGATCGGTGATGCGATCCCAGTAGCGCACGACCGGACGGAACGCATCGTTCACGGTTGTTGAAGGGGAACTGAAGTGCTCCACCTGCTGCAGTACCGGATCCGGTATCCGTGAGTGGAACGTATCTCCGCTGATAAACAGAACGGGCAGCCGATTGGCCATTGCCACGCCTGCAGCCGTCACCATGTTGGTCGCTCCCGGACCTACTGACGAGGTGCAGATCAGAATCTGGCGACGACGTGATGCCTTGGCAAACGCGGCTGCGGCAAGGCCCATACCCTGTTCATTCTGCCCGCGATAGACGGGAAGCTCGTCACGATGCTGTTCGAGAGAGTGCCCCAGGCTGGTCACATTGCCATGACCGAAGATCCCGAGAACGCCCGGAAACAGAGGCACCTCGACGCCATCAATGTCGATTCGCTGAGCAATGAGATACCTGACGATCGCTTCGGCACATGTGATGCGCACGGTGTTCATCGCGTGACCCGTCCCTCCGCAGACGTCATTGGGCACCTTGGATCCGGTGTCTGGTCGGCCCATGCCTCTCGGATCCAGTGATGTGCAGGATCATCGCAGAAGGCCATGGTGCGGTCGTCGGCCGGACCTGCCAGCACGTTGAGGAAGTACATCGGATACTCCGGCGGTGCCACGGTTGGACCGTGGAAGCCCTCGGGCACCAAGTAGACGTCACCATCGTGGAGCGACACCGTCTCATCTACTCCACCATCAACCGTGTAGACATGAAAGAGCCCGGTCGCATCCGGGTCACCGTGTGTAGAGTCCTCACGGCCAAGGCGAAAGTAGTAGATCTCCTCATTCGTCGTGGGGCAGTCACCAATTCCATCGTGACGATGGGGTGGCCACGAGGACCAGTTACCACCGGGGGTGAGTACCTCACAGACGTTGATCTTGTGGGCCCCACTGAAGGAATCTGGGGTGGCGATATTGGTCACCTGACGGGTGGACATACCCGAACCGCGGATCTCGACCCTCACGTCGGTTGCGGAGGTGTGAACCACGGGGTGAGCCTCGTGCGCGACCGCCGTGCAGAGAGCAATTTCACCGGCGGAGCCGCTCACCACAAGAGTGGAACCGACTGGCACGTAGATCCAATCGCTCACGGCAGCGAACACACCAGCTCTGCCCTGAAGATGCCAGTCATGCCCGTCGATTGAGACGGTGACATCTTCGGCTGAGAGCGGGACGAGCACCCCTTCACAACCGATCAGCTCATGGCGCCATGGTCCATTCGACAGCTCCACAACGTGCATACCGCTGTAGGTCCAACCCGCCTGATCTGGTGTCACTGACACAACGCTCACGTCAGTGGCCAAGGAACCATGTGGTCGGAACCAGGACATGATGTGCACCTCTCAACAACGTCGGTACGAGACATGGCGGGATCCTGGAAAGCCGCACCAGATGCGACGACAGGGCATATCCCCACGATAACGCCCAGACGTCAGTACTCATATGTCCGGATCCACGTGATCGAGTAGTTGATCTCTGCTCGGCTGCAGGCGAGGTCGAGACCTGCCGCGAACATGTGTGACACTGAAGTGGAGACATAGTTGATGGGTTCGACATTGCGTCAAATTTGATCTTCGCCTAATTGGAATTCGATCTTCTGCGCGAGAGCGTGAGCCCATGCGTACAAGGACGTTGGCTGCGGTTGCGGCTTTAAGTGCAGCATTGGTTGCCGGTAGTGGCTACGCCTATGGTGTGACGACGGCTCCGCCGATCACGAGTACCACGATTACATCCCTGACCTTCTGTCAGGCAATCGATGGCACCATGAAGGCGACCTCACCAACCATCGCCTGCCCGAAGGGAACCACTCGTTACACGTTGACCGGAGTGGCCGGGCCCCAAGGTGCCACCGGATTGACCGGTGCCACGGGCGCGACTGGCCCGATGGGAGCTACCGGCCCGCAAGGGCCAGAAGGTTTAACAGGTGCGACGGGCCCGACCGGTCCGAAGGGCGATCCGGGGTTACAGGGCAGTCAGATCGGAAGAGCACACGTCTGAACTCCAGTCACGTTTCGGAATCTCGTATGCCGTCTTCTGCTTGAA
>CAXBQZ010000103.1:0-7907 GCA_963978055.1 uncultured bacterium | reverse complement strand
TTCCGACGAGACACCTGGCATCACGGAATCAACTGGGGTGAAGAGCCGGTAAGGGTGCTGGAGTTCTTCTCCCCACCACCGGCCACTGGGTCATCATCCGCTTACTCGAAGACCGTGACGTACCTCGAGGAATCTCTCTATGCAGAAGCGGATGTGATCGGCAATTGGCCGATGGGACGTGATGACATCGAGGCTCGGGCAACTCTTCATCTCATGGGTCAACAAGACCTGCGCTACAGAGCCGAGGGGGACCTTCAGGTGGGGGTTGTGTGCTCAACGGAGAACCTCACCGTGATCGAGGCTCGATTGCTGCCGGGGAAGGCAAGTGAGATTCGAAGACACGAAGGTGACGCATTCCTGCACACCCTTGACGGGGATATCCACGTGCACACCCCCGACAGTGAAACCTCATGGCATCTTGTGCGCAGGGGTGACTCACTCGTAATTCCAGCGGGGCACTCGTACCGACTCATGAATCAGGGATCCAGTGTAGCGACAGTCACCATCGGGAGTGCCCCTGGATACCTTCTGTAGCGCCGCTGCCGCAGCCCGGATCTCCACTCAACCCGAAGGACACCGTGATGGAACGTCAAGCATGCACCCTGGGCGTTGACATCGGTGGGACCAAGGTTGCTGTCGAGGCCATCAGCCTTGAACTGGCGCGGGACGTGCGGGATCGAGCCACAGCGAAAGGCCTCGACATCACGGGTATCGGAGTTGGGATGCCCGAGTATGTCGACCGCAACGGGCTCGTTACCAGTCATGAAGTGGTCGACTGGGTGACCCAACCCAAGACCCTCTTCGAGCAACTCGGGCCGACGTGGGTTGAGAGCGACGTGCGATGTGGAGCCCTGGCTGAGGCAACAATCGGGGCTGGGCGCGAACTGAGCTGCTTCATGTACGTGACCGTGGGAACCGGCCTATCGTCCAGCCTGGTCATCGATGGCAAACCCTGGAGCGGCCATCGAGGTGAAGCAATCGCAATCGGTGAACTACCCGTCGAAGGGCTGGGATCAGCTGACGGTACGAACCTTGAGGCATACGCATCTGGCGCAGGGATGGCAGCCAGATATGCAACGCACAATGGTGCGGCTCCAGCTTCCCGCGTCATCGACCTCGCGACGAAAGGAGACACCATCGCTCAGGAAATCGTCAGGAGTTCGGCGAACGCTCTAGGGCGAGCGCTCGCTGCCATGGCGAGCATCGTGGATCCCGAAGCATTCGTCCTTGGTGGAGGCCTCGGAACCTCTGGCGGCCAATGGCACTCATATCTGGTCGAGGCCTATCAGTTGGCTCTGCACCCGAGGCCAAATCCACCGCATCTGGTCATCGCACAGTTAATGGAGGACTCAGGTGCTGTCGGTGCAGCGCTACTACCACGTACCCATGGAAACGTTGCCGGGGGTTCACCCGGATGTTCGGATATACGAACGGGATTCGCTCATCCTGATATGAACGAATGAATCATGGTCACCTACCACTTTCGCCTGATCTCATGGGTTTTCCATAGGTGATCAGTGCAGTGACCCTTCGAATTCCGACACAGTTTGATGAAGTCCCTTGACAGGTGCTCTACCTGCGACGATCGTGATTCCACGCAGTTGACCGCCGCACCAGATGAAGGGTTCGGATACCTTGCAGATCCGCTTTGACGATGTGAGCAAGCGGTTCGAGGGTGTCGAGGCGCTCGCCAATTTCAACGTCGACGTGCCCGATGGAAGTTTTCTGGTTCTGCTCGGACCGTCCGGCTGCGGGAAAACAACGGCAATGCGAATCGCGGCCGGGCTGGAGCAGCCCACGAGTGGCCGTGTCTACATCGGTGAGCGGGATGTGACGTCTGTGCCACCGCGTGGTCGTGACATCGCCATGGTGTTCCAGAGCTACGCCCTCTACCCACACATGAAGGTGGGGGAGAACATTGCCTACCCCCTTCGCATCAGGGGTGTGTCAAAAGAGGAGATCGCTTCGAAAGTCGATCGCGTTGCCAAAGTTCTGGATCTCGAGCCATACCTGGAACGAAAGCCTCGTCAACTTTCCGGCGGACAAAGACAACGTGTGGCACTCGCCCGGGCGATCATCCGTCAGCCCGTTGCATTCTTGATGGATGAGCCACTTTCGAATCTGGATGCCCAACTTCGCATCCAGATGCGCACAGAGATCAAGCGTCTCCAGCGCGAGTTTGCGGTGACCACCCTTTACGTGACGCACGATCAGGTTGAAGCCATGACGATGGCCGATCAGGTCGCAGTTCTCCGTCACGGACATCTGCAACAACTTGCGCCACCACACCTGCTCTACAGCGAGCCAGCCAATGTCTTTGTGGCCAAGTTCGTCGGCTCACCGCCGATGAACATCCTTGGGGGCAATGTCAGCAACGAGGGGATAGTCACTCCTGCCGGAACCATCACCGGCAACTTCGGAAGTGTAAGCGGGCCGGTTCAAGTCGGCTTCCGACCGGAAACGGTGACTCTTGTCGACACAACATCCGATCAGGCTCAACTCCAGGGAGTGATCTACTCACTTGAGCCGCTGGGCAACGAGCTCATCGTCGCTGTCAAAGCCGGCGACGACATCATCCACATTCGTGTCAGTCCAGACCTCGAACTGCAGGTCGGACAGAACGTCGGGCTTCACATCGCAGAGAAGAAGATCCATCTCTTCACAAGTGATGAGGGGACTCGAATCGAGTATCGCTAGTCACCAGATCAAGTGGGAATCGGAAGGGAACAGCAATGAACGAAACACCCGAAGACCCGAAGACCGTTTCACGCCGCAGTGTTCTGCGCGGTGTCGGCTACGGTGCAGCCCTGGCTGCGTCCGCGCCAATCTTGGCCGCGTGCAGCTCAGGCTCAGGAGGTGGTGGAACATCCACCTCACCCTCACCTGGTGATACCGCGAACTCGCCCAGCGGCAAGATCGTGATCGGCAGCTTCCAGGATCCAGCAATGAAGCCATTCCGCGAGGTGTACGTCAAGAAGTTCACCGAGCAGACCGGCATCCAGGTTGACTACCAGGAGACGGCGTACGACACCTGGTACCAGAACTCCAAGAGTGACGGCCTTCAGAAGACCGGCGCGTACGACATCTACGTGATGGATGACAACTGGGTGCCTGAGTACGCAGCTGGTGGCATCATCCAGAGCCTGGACAAGCTGGGCCTGAAGGTGAACCCAAACATCCTGCCCAAGGGCCTGGATCAGGGTTACTGGCCGCCGCGCAGTGGACCGAAGCTCGCAGCGTTCAAGGACATGACGCCCGAGCTCTTCGCACTCGTCATCATCGATGACGTCAACATGCTCTACTACAACAAGAATCACTTCGACGCGCCGC
Source organism: uncultured bacterium (assembly GCA_963978055.1). Taxonomy (GTDB): domain Bacteria; phylum Actinomycetota; class Actinomycetes; order S36-B12; family CAIYMF01; genus Longivirga. The sequence continues at coordinate 4,577 of CAXBQZ010000103.1, read as the reverse complement.
CGAAGACCTGGGATGACATCTACACCGCGATGAAGTCCAAGGCGACACCGCCCAATCTGTATGGATGGGCCGCCCGCGGAGTCAAGGGAAACCCGGTCGTTATGACCTACCTGCCCCTGCTGAACTCATATGGAGGCAACTTCGCCAACGATGACTGGACTCCAGGCTTCGCAGGGGCTGAGGGTGTTGGGGCGCTCGAGCGGCTTATGACGTTCCTGCCTTACATGTCGCCATCAACTCCCGAGATGGACACCGATCAGGAGACTGGTCTGCTGCTTCAGGGCAAGGCGATGGCACTGACCGAGTACACCGGAACCGCGGTATCCGCCGTGGACAACCCGGATTCGTCGAAGGTCGTTGGCATGATCGACTTTGCCACCACGCCTTCACAGGTCAAGGCTGGTCCAGCCATCGGAACTTTCATCTGTGGAATCGCCTCAGGCGCACCCAATGTCGAGGCCGCCAAGGCCTTCCTCGAGTGGTTCACCAGTGACGAGATCCAAACTGACTTTGCCCGCAGCGGTGGTAGCGCTGCCGTCACCAGCACGGCACTCAGCGACAGCGAGGCCGTCAGCAAGTACCGCTGGCTGCCAGCAATCGCCGACTCGGTCAACAACGCTGTTCCGAAGCCGCGCACACCGGATGAGCCGAAGTTCGAGGACATCCTCGGTACGCAGATCAACCTCGCAATCGTTGAGGCGTTGGCGCAGAAGGGCAACTACACCCAGATCGCCACAGCTCACCTGAAGACTGCGGCAGATCAGATGCAAGCAGTGCTCGATCAGAACAAGTCGGTCTACTTCGGCTAGACCGAATCCCGCACTACTACACAAACGACGAGGCGAGGACGGACATGACAGCGGATCTGGCGAGTATGCCGGCTCCGACGTCATCTCCGGAATCGCCTCGTCGTGCGTGGGATTTCGATCGACTGCTCCCCTACCTGCTGATGATTCCAGCAGCGCTCGCACTGGCTCTGGTGTCGATCTACCCGATCTATGAGGCAATCAAGGCCTCATTCACCAAGTATCTCTACGGACGTCCCTTCGGAAGTGCGGGCTTCCAGAACTACATCGACGTCTGGCACGATCCGGTGTTCTGGCAGTCGATGGGAACCACAGCTGAGTTCGTTGCCCTGGCCGTCACGGCTGAGACCGTTCTCGGTCTTGCTCTGGCGCTCCTCGTTATCAACGAATTCAGGGGGGTCAAGTTCGTTCGCCTGTCGATCCTGCTGCCGATGACGATCGCTCCCGTGGTCGTCGGCGTGATCTGGCGACTGATCTACTCGTCCGAAACAGGTTTCGTTGACCCACTGTTCACCGCACTCGGATTGGGAGCCCCACTCGTCCTGAGTCACGAGAACTCCGCATTCATCGGACTCGTGATTGTGGACGTCTGGGAGTGGACCCCACTTCTGTTCCTCATCTGTCTGGCGGGCCTGCAGTCGATTCCCCAGGAACCGCTTGAAGCTGCTGCCGTGGACGGAGCAGGGCCGATTCGAATCTTCTTCCAGCACACACTCCCCCTGCTGATTCCGATCCTCGCAGTGGGCGTGATCCTTCGTCTGATCGACGCGATCGGAACCTTCGACCAGATCTACGTGCTCACGCGTGGCGGCCCCGGAACGGCAACCCAGCTCATCTCCATCTACGCCTACAACACCGCCTTCAACTTCACCGACTACGGGCACGGCACCGCAATGCTGATCGCCCTACTCGTCTTCGTGAGCATGCTCATTCTGGTGGCGGTTGCCCTCATGCGCCGGGCTGCTGCGAGGACATCATGATGAGTCGCGTGTTGAAGGGCATCGCACTGGTTGCGATCGTCATCTGCTGCCTGTTCCCGTTCTGGTGGCTGTTCGTGGTGTCGCTACGCCACCGCGTTGATATCTTCGCCGGTCCCGCGATCTGGCCGAGCAATCCAACAGCCGAGAACTATCAGGCGCTGTTTGGCCAGTACCACATGGGTGCATTCCTGATTAACAGCCTCGTTGTTGTTTCAGCATCGGTGATCATCAGCCTGCTTATCGGAACACCGGCTGCCTACGCACTTGCTCGGTTCGATCTTCCGGGGCGCCTCGGGAGTGCCGGATTAATGTCCGCGCTCTTCGTGCGCATGGTTCCCGCAATCCTGCTGGTGGTCCCGTTCTACATCGCACTCGGCAAGTTCGGTCTGCTCAACAACCGGCTCGGGCTGATCATCATCTACACGGGAATCAACACCAGCTTCGTCATCTGGATGATGCAGAGCTTCCTTGCGGAGATTCCAAAGGAGATCGAGGAAGCTGCTCTCGTCGACGGTGACAGCAGGTGGAGTGCAATGTGGCGGATAATCCTGCCTCTGGCAGGGCCCGGGCTGGCAGCCACTGCAATCTTCGCAGTGATCGCGACATACAACGACTTCCTGATCGCCCTGACCATGACGTCCACACCGAAAGCCCAGACGGTGCCGGTTGGAATCTCCACACTCATTGGCAAGATCCAGGTTGAGTGGGGTCCCATGGCCGCCGCCGGGGTCATCGGTGCCGTGCCCATCATCATCTTCGCCATGCTCGTGCAACGTCACTTCGTCCGCGGAATGACGATGGGCGCAGTGAAGTAGGACAACACATCAAGAACGCAGTGAAACTCAGTACAACTCCCATCGGAAGGTAGCTCCATGCAGATCGGACTTCTTACGGATGCCCTCGAGCACATGTCTCGGGCCGAAGCCTTGGCCTGGTGTGCTGACGCAGGACTCGATGCTGTCGAGTTCGGAGTCTGCGGCTACTCCCCCAAACCTCACGCTGACATGGCAGAACTGCTCTCAAATGCAGCCGCTCAGTCGGCACTTCTCGAGGAGGTCGCCTCCCATGGGCTCACGCTCGGGGCCTTGAACGCGAGTGGGAATCCCCTGCATCCGAACGAGGAGATCGGTAAGGCCCATCGAGATGGCCTGCGAGACACGGTCACACTCGCCCAGCAACTCGGAGTCACGCGAGTCGTCGCGATGAGTGGATGCCCCGGTGGTCCGGGTGCGACTGGGGGCTGGCCCGTCTTCGCCGGTGGTGCCTGGCTGCCAGATATGGAGGGCCTCTGGGAATGGCAGTGGGAGGAGAAGATCAAGCCATTCTGGAGCGAGTTCTCGGCTTGGATGGCCAACGAGACTCCGGACGTCATGGTGTGCCTGGAGCTCCATCCCGGAACCTCCATCTACAACGCTGAGTCGTACCACCAACTTCGCACCATCACCGGCCCAAATGTTGCCGTCAACCTGGATCCCAGTCACTTCTGGTGGCAGGCCATGGATCCCATTGACGTGATCAACGAACTCCCCGGAGCGATCGGCTGGTCACATGGCAAGGACACCCTGCTTCATCCCGATCGCATGGCACGAATCGGTGCGCTTGACTACCGGTGGCCGAGATCTGCTGATGAGATGTCGTGGCACTTCGCGGCCGTTGGAGCAGGCCACTCGATCGAATACTGGACCGGTCTGATCCAGGCCCTCATCAATGCAGGCCACGAGACCACCGTCTCCATCGAGCATGAGGATCCAAATCTGACGCCCGAGGAAGGCGTACTCGCCTCACTTAACGGACTGCGCGCAGCAATCGCTGGCCTCGCCGCTTAACTCCTCCCGTACACCACAACACAAAAGGACTCTGATGATCTCCGTTGCCAACGCCCCGATCAGCTACGGCGCATTTGAACTCACGGTCGGCATCTACCCGAATGTTCCCGATGGTGAGGGAGTGCTCGACCGGGTTCGCGATGCCGGCTATGTGGGCATCGACCTTGGCCCGGTGGGTTATCTGGGTTTGGGTGACACGCTGGCCTCAAATCTGGAGAGCCGCGGACTGGGCCTCACCGGTGGATACCTTGAACTGCCCTTCCATGACAGCGACAACATGCCTAAGTCGTTGGAGGAACTGTCCGAACTGATCGAGGCATTCGAAGCGGCCGCACCCGTGAACGAACGGCTCGGGCTGCCGCCGGCCCGTCCCACGATCGCCGTCATGAGCCAGCCCCATCGTCGCGCGATGCCTGGGCGAGCAGTCAATGAGCGTGAACTCGGATACACCGATCAGCAATGGGAGACCTTCGCGGTGAATGCTGAGAGAGCAGCCGGACTGTGCCGTGACCGCGGTTTCGAGCCGGTGTTCCACAACGAGACAGGGACGAACGTCGAAGCACCATGGGAGATCGAGAAGGTCATGGAGCTGACCTCCTTCGATGTGTGTTTGGACACCGGGCACCTCATCGCCTGCGGTGGCGATCCGGTGGCAAGTCTGCTCAAGTGGCGGGATCGCGTGACGCATATCCACGTCAAGTCCGCAGCAAGGGCCAAGATGCAGGAATTGATCGACCGCGGCGGGGACGTCGAGGACATCTGGGCCGACTTTGAGCAGGCGTTCGACCACATTTCGCGCGTCGCGCCCGCGCCCGCGCCGACGAAACAGAGCTCCTGGCTCGCTCCCTTCGCCGCTCCGGGGAGGCGCCGCGCGAGCGCCTCGGCGCGGACCTCCGACTTCTCACTGTCGCCGAGCGGGAAGACGAGGCGCGCGATCTCCTCGGCGCGAGTGGCGTAGAGGAAGT
>CAXBQZ010000102.1:0-8105 GCA_963978055.1 uncultured bacterium | reverse complement strand
CACGGCCTGCCGGTCACATCGTGTCGGCAAGCGGACTTGTCTCTGGCTCATCGGTGGGCACTCCTGCCGCGAGTACAACCAACCTTGCTCTGTCCGCAACGACCATCAACGCGGGCGTGGACACCCTCACAGCAACTGCCACGGTGACCGATACGTCGAGTACTGCGGCAGTGACCGCCGGTTCGGTGCAGTTCAAGGTGGACGGAACGCCCATCGGGAACCCCGTCAACGTTGCGACAACGTCAGGTGTGGCAACGCTCGTCATTCCAACTGTCGGGCTCGCGTACTCGGCGCCTGGTGGCACCCCGCATGCTGTTACGGCTGACTACACAGATGGAACCACGTGGGCTGCGTCAACAAGCAGCTCGGCCAGCTTCTCGTTGATTGGTTTCGGCACTGATGCGCAGAACATCCAGACCTCTATACCTGCCGGCACTCTGGATCTGACGACATCGCTCACCTTCTCCACACCGCTCCTGGTGCCGGCCCTCACGATCACCCCGACGGCAAACGAGTACTTCTCGTCATTGGATATTGCGGGTCTATCGTTCACGGACACCCGACCGGGCGCTCTGCCGTACACGATGTCGGCAATCGCGACCAACCTGACCAAGCAGGGCGTGGCGAATCCTGGGGTCAACGAGACGATCAGCGCTCAAGATATCGGGCTGAATATCAACGGACTTGTGAGTACCAACGCGAGCCCAGCGACGTTCTTGGGATCCCAGGCCCCCGGCTATACGCCCTGTGCGCCGGCCAGTTCCACGTGTACGAACTTCACCGGGTATGACAACGCAGCGGCAGCGCACGTTCAGGCAACCGATCCCGGATCACTGGGACTGGGTGGCGCGTCTCCGCACCCGATCATTCACGCGAACAGCGGCCTTGGAACCAGCGTGTTCAGGGCCATCCTCCAGATCAGAGCGCCGACGAACATCCTCGACGGTACGTACAAGGGCACCGTCACGTTCAGCATCGTCGGTAGTTGAGCACTTCCTCGGCGCCTAGGTGCCGGTGCAACCCGCGAGCGAATCCTTTGCTTGGCATTTCGTCACAGTGACTTGCCTACGCGGTTTGTGACGGTCAGGTCTCGATTCGGTTTCGGATCCTTCCAAACTGGACGTTCAGTTAGTACAGTCGGCGCCCATGGGAGCAAGGGGTGCGACAGCTACTGCAGGAGCGGCCAAGACGCCGCCGAGCAGCAGCATCAGCGCGCCCGCACCCACGGCCCCACCGCGCAGTCGTCCGTCCCGGGTGTCGCCGGAGAGTGATCGACGCGAGCATCTGCTGGCGGCCGCAGTGGACGTCCTCGTGCGAGATGGCATAGCCGGCCTGCGCATCCGGGATGTTGCGGTGGCCGCGGGAGTATCCACCGGTGTCGTGCACTACTACTTCGGGACGAAGGACGAGATCCTCGTCGAGGCATTGCGTTGGGCCGCTCGCGTGCCGGTGCAGCGCCTCGGCGACCTGCGCAAGGGGTCTGACTACCGCGAGTCGATGGCATCCTTCCTGGAAATGAGCCTTCCGCATCCAGGCGTGCTGCGCGATGAGTACGTGCTTTGGCTTGAACTGTGGAGCGCTGTCTGCCACGACTCCTCACTGCTGCCCGTGTGCGAGGAGCTCACCGCACTCTTCCGTGAAGAGGTGATGGCGCTGGTGAGCGAAGGCACGAAGGCGGGCGCGTTCCATCCCGTCGCCTCGTCGACGGAGGTGAGCGAGCGCATCATCGCGCTCGTCGAGAGCATGTGCCTCAGCAGTGTCATCGGCTACTCATGGCTGCCGATCGATCGAGTGCGTGAACTCCTGCGCTCCTTCGCGTGCGAGCAGCTTGGCCTGGCGCCCAACGAACTTCCCTATGTACACCTGAACCACGCGGAGCAACCGCCCGCGGGCTGAACAAGAAGGAGATTCCATGGCACGTCATACTGCGCGATCTCATCGCGCACTGGCACTCGGGGCGGCCGCCGCATCGGTCGCACTGCTCCTCACGGCCTGTGGAGGCAGTTCATCCGGTGGTGGTGGCACCAGCGCTTCACCGAGCGCGGCCTTCACCCTCGATCCCAATGCGGATCTGAGCAAGCAGTCCATCGTTGTCAGCAACTGGGACAACTACATGGACCCGGAGACCGCAGCCAAGTTCACCGCTGCCACCAAGGCTGGGATCACGATCGCGAAGCACGCCACCAACGAGGAGATCGTCGGAAAGCTCACTGCCGGTGGCGATTCCGGCATCGACGTAGCGTTCGTCTCAGGTCAGTACGCCCAGGCCCTGAACGAGGCAGGCCTGCTCGAGCCGCTCGACAAGCGCCTCATCCCCAACTTCTCCAAGCTCTACCCGGAGACCGCCAACCTTGCTTTCGATCCAGGTAATGTCTTCAGCGCTCCCTACTCATGGGGCACCACCGGCATCTGCTACCGCTCTGATCTGGTCGGGACAGCACCCACGTCGTGGAACGATCTGCTCAACCCAAGTGCACAGAACACCAAGAAGACCCTGATGCTCGCGACGCAGCCATGGATGAACCTGCCGGCCGCACGTGCACTCGGCTTCTCCGTCAACACGACCGATGCGGGTCAGCTGGATCAGATCAAGCAGCAGCTGCTCAAGACCAAGCCCACCCTGCTCGCCTTTGACGACACCACGTTCTACAGCCGCCTCGACTCGGGTGAAGTGAACATGGTCGAAGCATGGGATGGCTGGTGCAACTACGCGCAGAACAAGAACGTGAAGTTCGTCCTGCCCAAGGAAGGTGCCGACCTCTGGACCGACACGATGGTGGTCCTGAAGACGAGCAAGAACAAGGAGGCCGCCATGGCCTTCATCAACTACATGCTCGACGACACCGCGCAGACCTGGCTGACGGAGAACATCCTCTACAAGAGCCCGAACAAGGCTGTTGCAGAGAAGGCTGCCTCCACCCTCGGCAAGGACTACCCGAACCTGGCCATGACCCCGGCCGATCTTGCCAAGCAGGAGGGACTGGTCGACGTAGGTGACGCAGCCAAGACCTACCAGCAGATCGCCACGGAGGTTCAGGCGAGTTGACGCTCGACTCGCAGCACAAGGCCCGTCGGGGTGCAAACTCCGACGGGCCTCTGCTGCGTGCTGTCACCAGCATCCCTGCCCTTGGATATCTGTTGGTATTCATGGCAATTCCGCTGCTGCTGATCATCTCGTACGCGTTTCTCACAGCTGGTCGATTCGGTGGGGTGAAGCCACCTCTCACCTTCGAGAACATCACGCGGCTCATTCAGCCGATCTACCGCGACGTTCTGTTCACCAGCGTTCTCACCGCCGGAGCAGCCACACTGCTGGCCTTCGCACTCGGCTTCCCCGCTGCACTCGTCATCAGCCGGCTGACTCCGCGCTGGCAGACGATCGCTCTCATCGCTGTCGTCCTGCCGTTCTGGACGAACTTCCTCATCCGCACGTATGCGTGGATCGTGCTGCTCAACCGTGAGGGTCTGATCAACCACGGCCTCGCCCTCATCGGACTCGGCCCGATCGAGGTGCTCTACACCCGAAGTGCGGTGATTCTCGGGTTGTTCTACGCCTACCTCCCGCTCATGGTGCTGCCGATCTACGCATCACTGCAGCGACTGGATCCGTCGCTGCTTGAAGCTGCGCGCAATCTCGGTGCCGGTGGCTGGCGACGATTCCGCACGGTGCTGCTGCCACTGACGATGCCGGGGATTCTGGCCGGCGCACTCTTCGTCTTCATTCCAAGCCTGGGCAACTTCGTCATCCCCGAGCTGCTCGGTGGTGGCAAGTCACAGATGATCGGAAACCTCATCCGCGATCAGTTCCTGAAGTCACGTGACTGGCCGTTCGGCTCAGCCCTGTCGCTCATGGTGCTGGCCCTGCTGATGGTGGTGCTGTGGGCGCAGGCACGCGCGGCCCGACGTACCCGAGAGTGGGCAGGCTGATGCGCGCATTCACCCGCACCCTGCCGCTGTGGCTGCTGTACGCATTCCTGTATCTGCCGATCATTGTGGTCGTGCTGATGAGCTTCAACGCGAGCAAGAATCCCTTCGTCTGGTCGGGTTTCTCGCTCAAGTGGTATCCCGAGCTGCTCAACGATCCAGACATCATGGGTGGGCTGCGCACCACGCTGATCGTGGCCACTGGCGCGACGATCATCTCCGTCATCCTCGGAACACTGCTGGCCTTTGCACTTGAGCGGGTGCTTCCGTCACGTGCCCTGGATGCTGCCGCGACGGCTCCCGCGGTGATGCCCGATATCGTTCTGGCCATTGGGCTTTTGGCCTTCTACACGCTCGTCGGTATCACGCTGAGTGCGGTGAGTGTGATGCTCGCCCATGCGGTGTTTGGCATCGCGTTCGTCGCTGCTGTGGTGCGTGTACGCCTTGCTGGGATGGATCGAAGTCTGGAGGAGGCGAGCCGCGATCTCGGCGCATCCGCGATGCGCACGTTCGCCAAGGTCACCCTGCCAGGCCTGCGTCCCGCGATCATCGCAGGTGCACTGCTGGCCTTCACCCTCAGCCTGGATGAGTTCACGGTCGCGTTCTTCACTGCGTCACCGGCCGATCCAACTCTGCCGGTGGTGATCTATTCGCGGGTGCGCTTTGGCGTCACACCTCAGATCAATGCCCTGGCAACTCTGCTTCTTCTTGTGTCGTTCCTCGCCGTCATTCTGGTGCAGCGGACGTCACGACTGAGCGACACCCTGTCAGGCGAACGCGCGGAAGGTACGGCATGAGTGACAAGCAACCGCTCCTGAGTATTCGGGACCTCGATCGAAGCTTCGGCGAGGTGCGCGCGGTGCGCTCGGTGAGCTTCGACATCGGCGAGAACGAGTTCTTCGCCCTGCTCGGTCCGTCCGGCTGCGGTAAGACCACGCTGTTGCGCATCCTCGCCGGCTTCGAGCAGCCAGATGCCGGAACCGTCACTCTGGACGGTGCGAATCTGCTCTCGATTCCGGCCGAGCGACGTCCGGTGAACCTGATGTTCCAGTCGTACGCGCTGTTCCCTCACCTCTCTGTTGAGCGCAACATCGCCTACGGACTTGAGTGCGACAAGGTGCCGAAGAACGAGATTCGCGAGCGCGTTGGTGCGGTGCTGGAAACCGTTGGGCTGACTGACAAAAGGGCTGCACTGCCCAACACGCTCAGCGGTGGTCAGCGCCAGCGAGTGGCCCTTGCCCGAGCGATTGTGAAGCGTCCACGACTGCTCCTACTGGACGAACCGCTGTCTGCCCTCGATCGCAAGATCCGCGCTGAGATGCAGATGGAGCTGCGTCGTCTGCAACATGAAGTGGGCACCACCTTCGTCGTCGTGACGCACGACCAGGACGAGGCGATGAGCCTGGCCGATCGCGTTGCTGTGATGGACAAGGGTGAGGTGCGTCAGCTCGATCAGCCGATGGAGCTATACCGTCGTCCTCGCAGCATCTTCGTCGCAGACTTCATCGGCACCAGCACGATCATCCGCGGCACGCGTGGTGCTGATGGCGCATGGCATGCCGAGGGGCTACCGCCACTGCCCTGCGCTGACGATGCGAATGATGCGCTGGCAATTGCGCTACGTCCTGAATCGATTCAGGTGGTGGGTGCCGACGATGCATCTGCTGCTGTTCGAGGGACGGTGGCTGAGGTGTTCTTCCAGGGTGATCATGCCCTCGCCGAGATCTCCGTCGGCACCCAGCCATTCCTCGTGGCGATTCGTCAGGGTGAACTACCCGTGCGCGGCGCCTCCGTCGGGCTAGCGTGGGAGCCATCAGCGGCCGTCGGTCTGCTGCACGAGTAGCGCCGGCCGCATCGGCGAGGGAACGAAGGGCTCTTACACGTGGCCGGCAGCTGCGTAGAGACGAATCGGAGTATCCACGCCCTTCAATACATGCTCACCGCGATCCACAAACTGCAGCGAGGACCCGGGCGTGAGGTCTTTGACCAGAGACGAGACAAGCACCTCTCGCGGTGCGGCCAAAGCTCCAATCCGGGCGCCAACATGCACGGTCAAGCCGCGGATGCGATCACCCTCGAGCTCGACCTCACCCACGTGCACCCCGGCCCGGAGCTCGAGACCGGTCTCCCGGTGCACGAGGTCGCAGATGCGCAAACCCGCATAAGCTGCGCGCGCCGGACCGTCGAACACGACCAGGAATCCATCACCCGCGTTGTCGATTTCACGTCCGCCGTGCTCTTCAACAACACGACGCACAAGCTGGTCGTGCGCTGCCAATGTGCGTCGCCAGCTGTCATCGCCCTGCCGCTGTACCCACTCCGTGGAAGAAACGACATCGGTAACTAGGACGGAGGCAAGTACTCGAGTCGAGGGCACCTGTGCTGCACCTTCGGTCACAAAGCGGAGGATCTCATCGGCAAGCGTTTCTGAGTCACCGGCATAGACCTCGAAGTCCGCGCCGGGTAGGAGGAGGCGCTCACCGCGCGGCAGGTGCTCCGCGAGATAGTCACCGGCCCCCGGTTCGTGGATGAGATTGTCGACCCGATCAATAACGAGAGTCGGTGCCTCGATCGAGGGCAGCAGGGCTCGAATGTCCTGATCCCGCTGGACCTCCCAGATGGCGCGTCTCGGTGCACCTGCGCTGTAGAGGTACAAAGTGCGCCGCACCAGTTCTTCGTCATCAAGATGCGACGGGATGAGGGCGGCCGCCTGACCAACCCAGACCTCCCAGTTCCATATGGGGTCGTCGAAAACGCTGAGGAAGTCGTCCCACTCATCCATGTTCCACGCATACGGGGAGTCCTCTGCCCACAAACCCTTCGCGTATGCGCCGAACAACACAAGTCGCTCAACAAGTTCCGGATTCACCGCCGCGAGCATGAGCGCCGTGGCCGCACCGTCCTCAACACCAAAGAAGGATGCTGATCCCCAACCGAGGTGATCCATCACGGCCCTCACATCGCCGGCACGGGCCTCGAGTGCCAACGCTCTGTCATCGGGAATGTCACGAGCAGAGAGCCCTCCGCCGCGAACGTCAAGTGTCATCACCTCGCACGTGCTACCAAGCCGTTCGAGGAATCGCGCATAGCGCGGGATTTCCCACATGTAGCCAATAGTTTGAGCAGCTCGCGGAACGTAAACGAGCTTGCGCGGCCCCGAGCCGAAAACAGAGAACGCGATTTGGATGCCATCATCGGTCCACAAACCCTGCAGTCGTGGCAGCATGTCAGCCCCCCATGGAATTGTCTGTCTCGGGTATTGCTAGCCGACAACACAAGGAATTCATCGTCATACCCCCGATGAGACGGCGACCCTCAGCGACTGAAGTATTTGTCATGCCGAGATTAGACCAAACACACCGAGAGGGTGGTGTACTTCTGCTTAGTGAATCCCGACGAGAGCCACGCGTGTTCACGATTCACTGTTTCCGGCGTTGGGCCGTGCCTGCCGTTACGCGATGGCCGCTGGCGGCGTAGCGTCATCCCTGCACAACGTGTCGGCATCTAGGTGACTTACGGAAGGAACACAGCGTGGGCAGCCTGGACGGACGTACGGCGATCATCACTGGCGGTGCATCCGGCATTGGACGAGCGATCGCTCAACTGTTCCTCGAGGAGGGCGCCGCCGTCACGATCGCCGACATCAATGAGAGCGCGCTCACGCAGACCGTTTCGGAGCTCTCGGCCCATGGCGATTGCGCGGGTGTGATCGGGGACGTCCGATCGATGAACGATGCCGAGCGCATCGTCACCTCTGCGGTGCAGCGCCACGGCCGGCTCGACATTCTGGTGTGCAATGCGGGCATCACCAGCGTGATGCCACTTGAGCAGCTCACTGAGGATGAGTGGGACGCCGTGCTCAACACGAACATCAAGGGCATGTTCACCATGACCAAACATGCGGTGCCCGTGATGAAGGCGGCGGGGTCGGGCGTCATCATCACCCTCGGTTCGGAGATGGGAATCGTTGCCGTGCCCGAATCGCCCGCCTACAACGCGAGCAAAGGCGCGGTGATCATGTTCACCAAGTCGATCGCGCTCGACCTCATCCAGTACGGCATCCGCGTCAACTCACTGTGCCCCGGCATCACCCGCACTCCGCTACTTCAGGCCGAGGTCGACAACAGCATCGACCCCGCGAAAACCGCTGCGGCTCAGGCATCTTGGGCACCGATCCGTCG
>CAXBQZ010000101.1:0-8334 GCA_963978055.1 uncultured bacterium | reverse complement strand
TTCCGGGCAGTTCGGGCCAGGTCTCGGTATTGACCGGCTCAATGAACACCTCCAGGATGCCGCCACAGGTGAGGCCGACCGCATAGGCGTCGCCATCGCTAACACCATAGGTCTCATAGCGATAACCGCCATCGGCGATGATCTCGTTGCCAACCTCGTACAGGGCGCCTTCAACACAGCCACCGCTGACGGAACCGACAGCCTCACCACCATCGATCACCAGCATCGAGGCACCGGCAGGTCGCGGAGCTGAACGCCAGGTACGCACAACCGTGCCCATGGCCACCTTGTCACCACGCTGATAGGCGGCGAGCAGAGCGGGCAGAACCTCACGCATATTGACCTCCATTGCGCGCCATCTGCGACGTACGTCGATAATGGTCCATGTGACCGTGATCCGTCGTGCTGATGTCGTAACTGAACCAGTGTACGTCCGCGACGTGGAAGTGCTCGTTGCCGATCCAAGCGCGGGCGCAATCGTGAGCTTCAGCGGTGACGTGCGCAATCACGACCATGGGCGTACGGTCGCCACCCTTACGTACGAGGCACATCCCACCGCTGCTGCGATCGTTGAACAAGTCGCACGTGAGGTTGCTGCACGCCATGAGGTCGTCGCCATTGCGGTCAGCCATCGCGTTGGCCCGATCGGTATTGGCGAATCAGCTCTCGTGGTGGCAGTCTCTAGTGCACACCGCAGGGAAGCCTTTGCGGCCTGTGCAGATCTGGTTGACACCACCAAGGAGAAACTCCCAGTGTGGAAGCATCAGGTCTTCACGGACGGAACAGATGAGTGGGTGAATTGCGCATGACCGCTGAGGTGGTAACCACTGCCCCTCTGGTCGACTCGTACGGTCGGGTGCATCGTGATCTGCGCGTCTCCCTAACCGATCGATGCAACCTTCGCTGCACCTACTGCATGCCTGCGGATTTCGCTGACTGGCTTCCGGGCCCAACTCTGCTGACCACCGCAGAGATGATGCAGATCATCGAGGTGGCCGTCGATCTGGGCATCACCGGAATCCGTCTCACCGGCGGTGAGCCGCTCCTGAGAGGTGATGCGGTTGAGGTAGTTCGCCTCATCACCTCACTCCCCAAGCCACCAGAAGTGAGCGTCACCACCAATGGCCTGCGGCTCTCCCAGTTGGCCGCCCCATTGCGTGATGCCGGGCTCACCCGGGTGAACGTCAGCCTCGATACTCTCGATCGCCAGCGCTTCCTCGAACTCACCAAGAGGGATCGGTTCGATGATGTGATCGCAGGAATCAAGGCTGCGCAGCAGGCTGGGCTATCCCCCGTGAAGGTCAACAGCGTGCTCATGCGCGGCGTGAACGAGGATGAGGCCGTTCCCCTGCTGCGACGTGCGTTGGACGAGGGCTGGCGATTGCGATTCATCGAGCAGATGCCGCTGGATGCCGGTGGCACCTGGGACCGCAATTCGATGATCACGGCCGATCAGATCCACGAGATGCTCTCGGAGGTCTTCACCCTCACTGAGAAGCCTGGCCGCGGATCTGCTCCCGCTGAGGAGTTCTACGTCAATGGCGGCCCAGAGACCGTGGGCATCATCGCAAGTGTGAGCAAGCCGTTCTGCGCCGCCTGTGACCGGCTGCGGCTCACCGCTGACGGTCAGGTTCGCAACTGCCTGTTTGCCCGCGATGAGCTCGACCTGCTCAAGGTGGTTCGCGATCAATCACTGACGTCCGGCGAGATTCGTGACGAGATCGAGCGACGCCTGCGCAAGGTGATCATGGACAAACTGCCGGGACACGGCATCAACGACCCGCTGTTCATCCAGCCCCTGCGTCCGATGAGCGCGATCGGCGGCTGACGCTCCAGACGGCGGTTAGCCCCCGGCAAACGGTGGCAGCACGTCCAGCCGTCCGCCCGGTGGCACCGGAATCTCGGTATCACTGTTGCGCGCTGCCACTCCGTCGATCAGGTAGGAGCACCTGGGCAGAACCTCCGCCAGAGCCGGTGAGTGTGCGGCGAGGTGGCTGAGCACATCGCCCAGCGGGCCCGGAGCACAGTGCATCAGGTCCACTCCAGCCGCTGCGCGCGCTGCCGCGAACAGGTGAATATCCACGGGTTTGTCGTGCGTCATGACGTCCACTCTAGTCCGTTGCCGGGAACCACTCGCAGGATCTGAGGCCAGCTTCATTCGCAGTCTGAGGATTCGCTGTGGAGCAGGATTTTCAAGTAGCGGGTCCCGCCACATGGGTCTAACGTCAGGCCGTTAGGTGTGGGCATCACTCCACACCCTCCAATCCTTCAGGAGAACCCATGGAGCTTCAGAACTCGTTCGTCGTACCAGCCGACATGGAGACGGCGTGGAACACACTTCAGAACGTCGAGGGCCTCGCCCCATGCGTTCCCGGCGCCACCCTCGAGTCCAGTGACGGCCAGAACTTCACCGGATCAGTGAAGGTCAAGCTCGGCCCGGTTGCCATGACCTATGGCGGCCAGGCACACTTCGTCTCCCTTGACAAGGAGAACTGGACGGCAGTGATCGAGGGCTCCGGCAAGGAGACCAAGGGCACCGGAACCGCCAAGGGCCTCGTTACCGCCAAGCTCACCTCTGAAGCACCCGATCGCACCCGCGTCGATGTCAACACTGATGTGCAGATCACCGGCAAGGCAGCCCAGTTCGGCCGCGGTGTGATTCAGGATGTGGCTGGTCGCATCATCGACCAGTTCGCCAACAATTTGGCTGCCACAATGACCGCATCGGGTGCGGCGGCCGCTGCTGCCGCTGCTGCTGCCGCTGCCGCCAAGGCCGCCGAGACCGGGGATGCCGCAGCTGCCGAGGCTGCCGCCGTGGCCAAGGCTGAGGCAGAGGAGGCCGCCAAGGCCGCAGCTGCGGCGCCGAAGATCCAGGCCGATGACAGCATCGATCTTCTCGGTACCGCCGGTGCCCCGGTTGCGAAGCGCGCTGTGCCAGCGGTCATCGTTCTGGCCATCGTCGCATTCCTGGTCTGGTTCTTCTTCTTCAAGGGCTAGACAATCCTCATCCTTCCGTTCGGAAGATATGAGTTCGCAATAAAACCTGCTCGACCCCTGTTCACCGGGGTCGAGCAGGTCAATACTCAGCAATGACGCACTGCAAGCAAGGCACGCACGTCACATCCATCAGGTTCCATCCGGACTCTCACGAGAGGTGAGGTATGCAGACACCTGCACCGGTCGAGTACGCAAAGGCCACATCCATTGCCGATGCGATCTCGCGGCTAGAAGCACTAGGAGAAGACTCCCGTCCCGTCGCAGGCGGATACAGCTTGATCCCCATGATGAAGCTGCGTCTGGCCCGACCAGAGACCGTCGTCGACCTCAACGGCATTGCCGAACTTCGCGGAATCCGCGTCGAGGGCAATGAACTCGTGGTTGGTGCCATGACGACGCACGCGGACGTGCTCAGCTCTCCCGTTCTGTTCGAGCACTACCCGATCTTCCGCGAGGCTGAGCACGTCATCGCTGATCCGATCGTTCGCATGCGCGGAACCATCGGTGGCTCGATGTGCCAGGCCGACCCGGCATCGGATCTGTCCGCCGTGGGCTCTGCCCTGCGCGGAACGGCCGTCATCACCGGCTCGAGTGGTTCGCGCACCGTTCCACTGCGCGAGTTCCACGACGGCCCCTATGAGACCGTCATTCAGACCGGAGAGATCCTCACCGAGCTCCGCTACCCGATTCGGCCAGGTGCTGGAAGCGCCTACGAGAAGGTCGAGCGTCGCGCCGGTGACTGGGGCGTCTGCACCGCTGGTGCCTTCGTCGTCGTCAGCGGTGGCGTGATCACCGAGTGCGGTATCGGCATGGCTGCGGTCAACGCAGATCACTACTGCGCCCCCGAGGCTGAGGCACTGCTCACCGGCAAGGCTCCGACCGAGGAGAACCTCGCTGCTGCTGCCGCGGCCGCTGCCAATGAGGCAAACCCGATCGCAGATCAGCGCGGTCCGGTCGACTACAAGCGTCACCTTGCATCCGAACTCACCCTGCGCGCACTGCGTCGCGCCGTTGCCGCAAGCCAAGGAGCCTGACATGCAGGTATCGGTAAACATCAATGGTGTCGAGCACTCACGTGACGTGGAGCCACGCACCCTGCTCGTCCACTTCATCCGCGATGACCTTCAGATGCGCGGAACCCACTGGGGTTGCGACACCTCAAACTGTGGCGCCTGCACCGTGTGGGTCAATGGCGCCCCCGTGAAGAGCTGCACGATGCTGGCCGTCCAGGCCGATGGTGCCGAGGTGACGACCGTTGAGGGTCTGGCCAAGGACGGCGTCCTTGACCCGATTCAGGAGGGCTTCACCGAGTGCCATGGCCTGCAGTGCGGTTACTGCACCCCAGGCATGATGATGGCCGGCCGCTGGCTGGTCGATCAGAACCCGAACATCACCCGTGAAGAGATCCGCGAGGGTATCTCGGGCAACATCTGTCGTTGCACCGGTTACAAGAACATCCTCGACGCGATCGAATACGCCCGCGACCACGCCAACAGTGAGGTGTCCGCATGACCGCCGTTGAAGACGTCCCAACCAGCGCAGCCGGTAACCCCATCGGTTTCGGACGAATGATTCGCAAGGAAGATGTCCGCTTCGTCCGTGGTGAAGGAAACTACGTCGACGATGTGAACCTTCCTGGCATGCTGCACGGAGCGATCCTTCGCAGCCCGTTCGCCCACGCGAAGATCAACTCGATCGACACCTCAGCTGCACTCGAGCTTCCCGGTGTCGTGGCCGTTGTTACCGGTAAAGACCTCGAGGGCTTGGGTCTGGCTTGGATGCCAACCCTGTCCTACGACACCCAGGCAGTTCTGGCCACGGACAAGGTTCGTTTCCAGGGCCAGGAAGTCGCCTTTGTCATTGCTGAGTCGCGGTACATCGCTCGCGATGCTCTCGAGCTCATCGACGTTGATTACGAACCACTCCCGGTTGTGGCCGATGCAAAGAAGGCACTGGAGCCAGACGCACCCATCATTCGTGACGATAAAGAGGGCAAGACTGACAACATCGTTTACGAAAAGTGGGAAGCCGGCGACGAGGCTGCCACTGACGCAGCATTTGCCGGTGCAGATGTCGTCGTCACGCAGGAGATCCTGTACCCCCGCGTTCACCCGTCTCCCATGGAGACCTGTGGCTCGGTGGCACATATGGACCCGGTCACCGGCAAGCTGATCCTCTGGACGACCACTCAGGCCCCACACGCACACCGCACGGTTTACGCGTTGGTTGCCGGTCTTCCCGAGCACAAGATCCAGGTCATCAGCCCGGACGTGGGCGGCGGCTTCGGCAACAAGGTGCCGATCTACCCAGGCTACGTCCTGTCGATCGTCGGCTCGATCGTTGCCAAGCGTCCGGTCAAGTGGATGGAGGATCGCAGCGAGAACCTTATGTCGACCGGCTTCGCTCGCGATTACCACATGACCACCTCGATCGCGTCAACCAAGGAAGGCAAGATCCTCGGCGTGAAGGTTGACGTTCTCGCTGACCACGGTGCGTTCAACGGTGTTGCCCAGCCGACGAACTACCCGGCTGGCTTCTTTCACATCTTCAGTGGCTCCTATGACTACCCAGCCGCATACTGCAAGGTAAAGGCCGTGTACACCAACAAGGCTCCGGGCGGCGTGGCCTACGCATGTTCGTTCCGCATCACCGAGGCCGTGTACGCCATCGAGCGCATCGTTGACTGCCTTGCCCAGGAATTGAAGATGGACCCAGCAGAGCTTCGGTTGAAGAATCTGCTTCGCCCAGAGCAGTTCCCGTACATGAGCCCAACGGGCTGGGAGTACGACTCGGGTGAGTACGAGAAGACCATGCGCGTTGCCATGGACATGGTGGGCTACGACGAACTGCGCAAGGAGCAGGCGGAGAAGCGTGCCAAGGGCGAGTACATGGGTATCGGTATCTCGTTCTTCACCGAGGGTGTTGGCGCCGGACCGCGCAAGCACATGGACATCCTCGGCCTCGGTATGGCTGACGGCTGTGACCTTCGCGTGCACCCGACCGGCAAGGCCCAGGTTCGCCTCTCCGTCCAGACCCAGGGTCAGGGCCATGAGACGACGTTCGCGCAGATCGTGTCGCACGAGCTGGGTATCCCACCGGAGGACATCGAGGTCATCCACGGTGACACCGACAACACCCCGTTCGGCCTCGGCACCTACGGTTCACGTTCCACGCCTGTCTCCGGTGCGGCCGCCGCACTGGTTGCGCGCAAGGTTCGCGACCGTGCCCGCATCGTGGCCGCGGCTGCACTTGAGTGTGCACCCGATGACCTCGAGTGGGAGCTCGGCCGCTGGTACGTCAAGGGTGACCCGGAGCGTGGCAAGACGATCCAGGAGATCGCCATGGCCGCTCACGGTGCACTCGAGCTGCCTGAGGGTGTTGAGGGTCACCTTGACGCACAGGTCGTCTACAACCCGCCGAACCTCACCTACCCCTACGGCTGCTACATCTGCGTCGTCGACGTTGATCCCGGCACCGGCCAGGTCAAGGTGCGCCGCTTCGTCGCCGTTGACGACTGTGGTACTCGTATTAACCCGATGATCGTTGAGGGTCAGGTTCACGGTGGTCTTGCCGACGGTGTCGGCATGGCCCTGATGGAGCTGATCGCATTCGATGAGGATGGAAACAACCTTGGTGGCTCCTTCATGGACTACCTGCTGCCCACCTCAATGGAATGCCCCGACTGGGAGCTTGGCGAGACGGTCACCCCGTCCCCCCACCACCCGATCGGTGCCAAGGGTGTTGGCGAGTCCGCAACGGTTGGTTCACCAGCCGCGGTTGTCAACGCCGTGATCGACGCAATCGCACCCTTTGGCGTGCGTCACGCAGACATGCCGCTGACCCCAGCGAACGTGTGGCGCGCCATTCAGGGCAATCCGATTCGCACAGATATGGCAGTGGAGTAACAATCTAGTTATGACGACGATGGCGTTGCACGAACGGGCCGAGGACCTGCGTAGTTCTCGTGTCCCGTTCGTGCACGCCCGCGTTGTGCTCGCCGAACGTCCCACCTCAGCCAAGCCCGGTGATGAGGCCCTGGTGCTGGCAGATGGAGTGATCGAGGGTTTCGTCGGGGGTCAGTGTGCAGAGTCCACTGTCCGTACCCAGGCGCTCAATGTCCTCACCTCCGGTAACTCGATGCTTCTACGCATCGCCCCTAACCCCGAAGCCGACCAGCCGGGCAAGACGGTCGTGCACAACCCGTGCCTATCGGGCGGCACCCTTGAGATCTTCCTTGAGCCAGTCCTGCCAGTTCCGCTGGTGGGTGTGCTCGGAGACAGCCCCATCGCTCAAGCGATGGTCAGTATCGCAACGGCTCTTGGCTACGAAGCCGCCTCGATCGATGAGGTCGACCTCGACCGTGCCGATGCCGTCATCGTGGCCTCCCACGGCAAGCGCGAAGAAGAGATCCTCACTGCCGCAGTGAAGGCAGGTGTTCCCTACATCGGGCTGGTCGCCAGCCCCAAGCGCGGTAAGGCTGTCGTCGATTCCCTCGAACTAAGCGATGACGAGCGGGCACGGATCAACTACCCCGCTGGCCTCGATATCGGTGCGCGCACTCCAGAGGAGATCGCACTGTCGGTGTACGCCAAGATGCTCGGCGATCGTCCACGCATCTCACGCGATGCCTGCCCTGTGCGCAATCCAGACCTCCCCCCGGTCACCCGCATGGGCATGCTCACCATCGAGCCGGAATCAGGTCTGGATCCCGTGTGCGGCATGACGGTGGAGATCAACGCTGATGCGCTCTACGCGGACGTTGACGGAGTGCGCACCTACTTCTGCTGCCCCGGCTGCCGTCGCGCCTTCATCGCCGATCCGGGGAAGTACACATCAGCGTGAACATCGAACAGCTCGTGCCAAATGTCGATGCACTGACCGAGCGATTGAAAGAGGTTGGCTATCTTGCCGACCCAGCTCTGGCGAGCGCACTGTTCTGCGCCGTACGCCTCCCCCAGCCCCTGCTGCTGGAAGGCGAGGCAGGGGTTGGCAAGACGGCCGCAGCCAAGGCTCTGGCTGAGCTTCTGGACACCCCCCTTATACGTCTGCAGTGCTTTGAGGGTATCGATGCCGCAGAAGCGCTGTACGAGTGGAACTACCCGCGCCAGCTGCTCGGCATCCGCGTTGCTGAGGCCCGCGGAGAGACGATCGAGGAGGAGTCCCTCTTCTCCCCCGAGTTCCTGATTCGACGTCCGCTGTTGGCCGCCCTTGAGCACACCGGCCCACGTCCGGCGGTGCTGCTGATCGATGAGGTTGACCGCGCCGATGAGGAGTTCGAGGCGTTCCTGTTTGAGCTTCTGGCCGAGTCCACCGTAACGATCCCGGAGATTGGCACCC
>CAXBQZ010000100.1:0-8414 GCA_963978055.1 uncultured bacterium | reverse complement strand
TGGGCCAGGCGGCGCTGTCGAAGGTGGAACTCACCCTCACTTGTGAGTAGGCCGTTGCCGAGAAGTGAGCGGGCCGCTTGAAGTCCACGTCCCTTCATCACCTCGCGGGCTCGGTCCAGGAACACCTCGTTGACCATGGCCGGATCACTCACGATGTAAACATGGTCACCGGCCATTCTCAGATGCGTGATTGGTCGGTTGGTGCGGGCGGCTGCCTCGAAGAGCTCGTTCGGCTGGGCCCGTCGGCTGAGCAGTTGAGCGATCACGCCGAGTCCTGATGGACCATTCGGTCGAGCGACGTGATCGAACGCTGAGGGGGCTGGGACCGGCAGATCCTGGGGTGGACGTCGACGAGCGGCGGCCCGGTCAGCCTTTACCTTCGTCGACTTCTCCATACCTCCTGTTCTACGCCTTGAACGTCCCATTCGCAGCATGGCGGGGGCACCCTGGTGAATATTGGGGTCGGGGAGCGCGTATCCGCTTCACTAGGGCAGACTCGGCGCGTGGCCATTTCTGTGACAGTTGATGACGTCCGTGCAGCACGTGAGGTTCTCCGTGGAGTTGCGCGCGAGACCCCGCTGCGACCTGCGCGCTGGTTGGCGGAAAAGGTCGGCGGACCGGTGGATCTCAAGTGTGAGAATCTTCAGCGCGCTGGTTCCTTCAAGATCCGCGGTGCGTACACCAGAATCTCGCGGCTGAGTGATGAGGAGCGGGCGCGCGGAGTGGTGGCCGCCAGCGCCGGCAACCATGCGCAGGGGGTGGCCCTTGCTGCGAAGATCCTCGGGATCAAGTCAACTGTCTTTATGCCGGTTGGTGCACCTCTGCCCAAGGTGTCTGCCACGCGGGGTTATGGCGCGGAGATCATCTTTACGGGTAGCACGATCGATGAGTGTCTGGTTGCCGCTCGCGCATTTGAGGCCGAGACCGGTGCGGTACTGATCCACCCGTTCGATCACCCGGACATCGTTGCCGGCCAGGGCACCTGCGGCTTGGAAATCCTTGAGCAGCGACCGGACGTCAAGACCGTTGTCGTCTGCACCGGTGGTGGCGGTCTCCTGGCCGGGATGGCCGTTGCGATCAAGGCACTACGCCCTGATGTTCGTGTGGTTGGGGTTCAGGCCGCTGGTGCGGCGGCCTACCCTCGCTCGCTCGCACAGGGTCATCCAATACAGCTTGAGTCAATGACAACGATGGCTGATGGCATCGCCGTGGGACGTCCGGGGGATGTGCCGTTCGCGGTGGTCCAGGATCTCGTCGACGAGATTGTCACCGTGGATGACGAGGCCATCGCACGTGCGCTTGTGCTCTGTGCTGAGCGCAGCAAGTTGGTGGCCGAGCCCGCTGGTGCTGCGGCCATGGCGGCAATCCTGGATCATCCGGAGGCGTTCGAGGCCCCCGTGGTAGCTGTGGTCTCGGGTGGAAACATTGATCCCCTGCTGCTGCTTCGAGTGATTCGACATGGCCTCACGGCCGGCGGCCGCTACACCACGTTGCGCATCACGATGCCGGACCGGCCAGGTTCACTCGCCGGACTGCTGCAGGTATTGGCGGACTGTGATGCAAACGTGGTCGAGGTCGGACATGTGCGAACCAACCCCCAGTTGGGCCTGCACGACGTCGAGATCGAGGTTGAGGTCGAGACTCGTGGCCCCAATCATCGCGACACACTGCTGCGCACTCTGGCTGAAGGTAACTACCACGTCGAGGTGGGGTAGGTATGAGTGACGCAATCGTCGCGGAGAACCTCGTCAAGCACTTCGGTGAGGTCAAAGCCGTGGATGGGCTGGATCTCACCGTGCCGTTTGGCACCGTGTACGGCCTGCTGGGTCCCAATGGGGCCGGCAAGACCACCACCGTTCGCATTCTGACCACGCTGCTTCGTCCCGACTCTGGACGGGCCACGGTGTCTGGAATCGACGTCGTGCAGCACCCGGACGAGGTGCGTCGGGTGATTGGTTTGACCGGACAGTACTCAGCGATTGATGAGTACCTCACCGGACGGGAGAACCTGTCGATGGTGGGCCGGCTGTACCACCTTCCCCATGCCTACGTGAAGCACCGCTCGAACGAATTGCTTGAGCGGTTCTCGCTCACTGATGCGGCGGATCGTCCCGTGCGCACGTACTCCGGTGGTATGCGTCGTCGACTTGATCTGTCTGCAAGTCTGGTGGGCCGGCCCTCGATCCTTTTCCTCGATGAGCCCACGACCGGCCTCGACCCACGCTCACGTCAGCAGATGTGGGAGGTGATCGGCGATCTTGTTGCCGACGGTACGACAGTGCTGCTGACCACCCAGTATCTGGAGGAGGCCGATCAGCTGGCTGAGAAAATCGTGGTGATCGACCGCGGCAAGGTGATTGCCAAAGGCACGAGTGATGAGCTGAAGACTCAGGTGGGTGGCGATCGACTCGAGGTGGTGATCCACGCTGGTTCGAATCTCGACGATGCGCTGGGATCTCTGCGATCCCTCGCCGATGGTGAGCCGACCCTTGATCTGTCGACCCGCCGCGTAACAGCGCCGGTGTCCGGTGGGTCGACGATCCTGGTTGAAGCTGTTCGCGCCCTGGATGTAGCCGGAGTGCACGTGGACGATATCGCTCTGCGTCGACCGACTTTGGATGACGTGTTCCTGTCGTTGACCGGACATGCGGCCGAGGAGGTCGCCGTTGATGCAGACAAGCCGACTCGGGGCAGAGGCCGCGGACGTGGCCGCAAGGGAGATCAGTGATGGCAACAACAACCGCACCTGAACAGATGAAGCGGCCGTTCTATGGATGGCTGCTTCATGACGGATTCGTGGTTACCCAGCGCAATCTGATCGCGACCACGCGAGTGCCTGAGGTGCTCTTCTTCTCACTGGTTCAGCCGGTGATCTTCGTCCTGCTCTTCGCGTACGTCTTCGGTGGTGCGATCCCGATTCCCGGTGCGGATGCAGCAGCGGGTGCTGCGGCCTACCGCGAATACCTCATGCCGGGCATCTTCGGTCAGACGGTGGCGTTCGCGTCGGCGGCATCCACGGTCGGCCTTGCCGAAGATATGCAGAAGGGAATCATCGATCGGTTCCGATCTCTGCCGATGGCTGATTCGGCGGTGCTCTTCGGTCGGACCGCATCTGATGTTCTACGTCAGGTTCTGGTGCTCTCGGTGCTCTCGATCACCGGTCTGATTGTTGGGTGGCGGATCCATAACGGATTCTTCAAGGCGGTTGCTGCCTACCTGCTCCTGCTGCTCTTCTCGTACGCAGTCGCCTGGATCGGATGTTGGATCGGACTCAACATGCCCAACACGGAGACGGCCAACACCGCTGGCCTGGTCTGGCTGTTCCCGTTGACGTTCCTGTCGAATGCCTTTGTGCCGCTGACCGGAATGCCAAAGGTGGTGCAGACCATCGCTGAGTGGAATCCGGTGTCTGCGCTCGTGCTCTCATGTCGTGAACTGTTCGGAAACCCGACCGGATATGTGAGCGATGCCTGGCCACAGCAGAACCCGGTGATCTACACCATCGCATCATGTGCGGTGATGATCGCCCTGTTCGCAACCCTTGCCGTCAAGAAGTACCGTCAGGCCTCTCGCTGATCAATGATCAGCCGGTGTAAACCTCGCTGGAAAGAATCTCGACGCTGAGAACCTTGCCGTTCGGGGTGGTGTACTCAACGGTTTCACCGATGGCGCGTCCCAGGACAGCGGCGCCAAGTGGTGACGTGGGGGAGTAGACGTCAACGGTGGCAGTAGCAGCCTCCTCGCGACTTCCGAGCAGGAACGTCTCGGTGTCATCGAAGGCTGGGAATCGAACGGTGACCACCTGACCCTGGGCAACCACCCCGTCCTGTGCAGGAGGTGCTCCGATCTTGGCGTTCTCGAGCATGTGACGAAGGACTCGTACTCGGGCCTCGTTCTTGCCCTGCTCTTCCTTGGCAGCGTGATAGCCACCGTTTTCCTTCAGGTCACCCTCTTCGCGAGCCGCTTCGATCCTCTTCACGATCTGGTCGCGCAGAGGCCCAGAACGGTCGGCCAGTTCCTCGGTGAGGCGGTCAAACGCGTCCTGGGTCAGCCAGATTTCCTGAGGGGTTGTGTTGCTCACGTTGACCTTCACGGCTCGGGGACGAAGAACGGCGCAGTCCGATCAGAAACTGCGAACCATTAGGGTACGACGAAATCAGCTCATATTGGTATCGGACGGACGTCGGCAGCACCGAGATCATCGGCCGTCAATCGTTGTCTTCTGCGGCGGATTGACGGTACCGGGTGCAAATTGCGGTGGGTCCACGTTCGGAGTGCCGTTGTTCGCGCAGCCAAGCACCTCGGCGGAGGTAGCCCGGGCAAGGGTGGCCAATGGATAGGTGATCCGCAGTGAATCTCGACCCGGTGTGATCTGCACTCGCGCGTAGCCGACGTCGACATGGCGGATATCCCGGGCCCGCAACACACACGTGGTAGGCGCCTTGCCGTCCCGCTGCAGATCAAAGAGCATGCTGACGCTCGTCTCGGAGTTGACGGTGAATTTCACGAGTTGTGTCTGCGGAGCCGGAGTGGCCAACCGCCAGGTGATCCAGCCAATCAGGGTGACAAAGGCAAGGGCCAGCAGCGCGACTCCCGCCACCGCCCATGGCGAGCGCTTGCGAATGCCATACCGCTCCTGCATGGCTGGGGTCAGATCGGTGGGCATCGGATCCTTCCTGTCATGGTGGGCGGCTGAAAACTCGTGCGGAATTCGAGCCTAACCGTGGTCATCGGAAAGTACCCACTCTGCGGCACTGCAGACGTATCTGGGACACTGAGCCGTCCGTTCTTCGAACTGCGGGGAGGTTTGGTGTCTGATCAGCGTCGGGTTGACGTGGTGCTCCCGCAGCCGGGGGAATCACTGCGGCTGATGGCCGTCCATGCCCATCCTGATGACGAGTCCAGCAAGGGTGCTGCGTCCACCGCAATGTATGCAGCCGAGGGCGTCGAGGTTCTGGTGGTCACCTGTACCGGTGGCGAGCGGGGCGACATCCTCAATCCGGCCCTCCTGCAGGACCCGCAGGTCGTGGCTGATCTCGCCGGGGTTAGGCGTCGGGAGATGCAGCGGGCGGCCGAGATTCTTGGTGTCCAGCACACGTGGCTGGGGTTCATGGATTCTGGCCTGCCGGAACCCGATGAGAATGGAGTCACTCCACCACTGCCCGAGGACTGCTTCGCCCTGGTGCCGGTAGAGGTGTCGGGTGAGATGTTGATCCGGGTCATTCGCGAGTTCCGCCCCCATGTGATCACCACCTACGACGAGAATGGCGGCTACCCACATCCGGACCACATTCAGACCCACGTGATCACGATGTACGCCCATGAGGCTGCCGCTGATCCGGACGTTTTGCCTGATGGTGGCGAGCCGTGGCTGGCACCCAAGGTCTACTACCAGCTCGGATTCCACAAGCAGCGCCTGATTGCTCTGCATGAGGCCGCACTTGAGGAGAACGGCTCCTCCCCGTTCACCGAGTGGCTGGAGGAGTGGGAGGACCGACCCGAGGATGAGGGTCGGCTCACCACCCAGGTGGTCTGCTCGGATTACTTCGAGGTTCGCGAGCAGGCCCTGAAGGCACACGCCACCCAGGTTGATCCGGAAGGTGACTGGTTCGGGATTTCGCTCGAGACCCAGCAGCGGGTCTGGCCAACCGAGGACTACCAACTGGTGCGCAGTGAGGTAGAGGTGCCGCTGAACGATCATGGAATCGAGACGGATCTCTTCGCAGGTATCCGTGGAGTCGTTGGAGGCGCGGAATGAGTCTTGGTTGGTTGACTGTTCTGGTGGCAGATGCGACGCCATCCCCATCGCCCACCTCCAACGAACCCGATGCATCGCTGGTTTCTCCGGGCTGGCTCGGCTTTGCCTTTCTCGTCTTTCTCGCCGTTACCGTGTTCCTGCTCTGGAAGAGCATGAATCGCCAGTTCAAGAAGATCGACTTCGATGAGGCCGCCACTGAACGTCCGGCCCGCCATCACGCCGAAACCAAGCCCGATGCTTCCGATCAGGTAGCGGCCCCGACCGAGGTCGAGGGGCAATAGTCGTCACAAGGATGTGGGCCGTGCCATCGTGGTGGTCGGGGATTCGGGTTACCGTGGTGACATGTTGAGCATGCTGCGCACCCGCAAGTGGATTGCGCTCACTCTGCTCGCACTGCTCGTCATGGCTGGCTTTGGACTGCTGTCACACTGGCAGTGGGAGCGCGCCCAACGAGACATGATCAGCAGTCAGCCAGTAGTGCCCCTGGACCAGGTGCTGAATTCATCCGGCACCCTCGCCGTCGCTGATTACGGCCGGCGCGTTCAGGTGATCGGGGTGTTCGCCGCGGATCATCAGGTGCTCGTACGTCGAGATGCAAGCACATATGTCGTGGTGACGCCGTTGACCACTCCCTCCGGGTCCGTGGTCGCCGTTGCCCGTGGCACCGCCACCGGCCCGGCCGATCCCGCCATTCAACAGGTGCCTGAGGGCAGCGTCACCGTGATCGGCACCGCCCAGCCGTTCGATGGTGATCCGGGTACTGCGTCGAATCTGCCACCGGGGCAGGTCAGTGTGCTGACGGCCTCGGCTGTTGGAGTGGATGGGCTGGTTGGGGGTTGGGTTGCCCAAGCGCCAGCCACCGATGGTCTGTCGGAAACCACGGTTGCTTACGGCCCAACTGCCGGAACGGGTCTTCGGGCCCAGAATGTCACGTATGCCATCCAGTGGATTCTGTTTGCCGGTTGTGTGGTGTTCTTCTGGTGGCGGCTGCTGCGGGACGATGTGAACGATCAACGCGAACGACTGGCTACCCAGTCAGGGCAGGGCGGTTCCAACCTCACCGCCACAGCCGAACCGGCTGACCAGGTGACACAATCAGGGCCTAACCCGACTCGAAAGAAGGTCTACTGACGTGGCTGGTCCAACCGCCGAGAACATTTCCGGTGCACTCAAGCGCTACCGGGTGATGGCGTACGTTGTTGGTGTCGTGCTCATCATCTTCGTCGCGGCGATCATCGCCAAGAACGTCTTCCATGTGATCGACAGTGATACGTATTTGGCTATTGCCCACGGTTGGTTGTTCATGATCTACCTGCTGTGCGCGCTCGACCTGTGTCTGCGGATGCGCTGGTCACTGCCGCGGATCCTCTTTGTGGGGATCGCCGGAACGATTCCCTTCCTGTCGTTCGTGGCGGAGCACCGAGTGATGGGCTGGGTGCACCAGGAACTCGGACAGGGCAGCCCTACGCCGACGAGCTAGATCGAGTCCTGCGATGCAGGTGACTGCCCCGTATCTGGTGTGAACACGGGGACGTCAGTCTCGGCGTCCGATGCGGGAGCGGCATGACGTCCCGTCGCTGCAGGAGTGGAGTTCTGCGCTGATCGAGACCTCAGCCACAGCGCAACTGCTCCACCGAGGGCTGCCAGAACCGCGATACCCAAAGCGATCGGAACCCACGGGGTTGAGCTGTCTGCGCTGACGGGCGCTGGCGGGGTGCCAGGGGACGCGGTGGCGTAGGTAAATAGCATCAGGCCTTCAACCGCATGGCCGTCCTGGGAGTTCATGACGTAGCCGAGCCGGTAGAGCCCAGGCTTCTGTCCACCGGGCCACGGGGTGATGACCGAATTACCGGAGACGACGGGGGTGCCAAGCTGTACCTCGGTGCCGTCATCGCTCGTCGCTCGCACCGTCTGGACCGTGACAGGCTCATCGAAGGTGAGCACGATCTGGGTTGGGCCCTGGGTGAGGGCCTGTCCGTTGGCCGGGGTTGACGAGATGAGGCGCGCATGTGCCGATGCAGGCGTCGTTCCGGCAAAGAACAACAGCGCCATCGCGGTCATTAGCGTCAGCGCGAACATTCTGATCAGGCGGGACACGGATCCTCCAAGAGAGAGTGGCAGATCGAGATCAGCTACGTGAAAGTGCAGGTGGATTCTTTGATCCAGTGTGCGGTGGTCTAGGAGACCGATGCAATGAGTCCGCGGCGGGCTGCCACCAGAACAGCTTCAAGCTGGGAGTGAGCCTCAAGCTTGACGAGCAGAGTCTTCACATATCCGCGGGTGGTGTGCACCGACAGACCAAGGCGACGGGAAATCTGCTGCACCGAGAATCCCTCGGCAAGCAGGGTGAGAACTTCAAGCTCGCGCTTGGTGAGGCCCGAATCGCTCACATCGGAGCTGGGCCCGGACTGTGCCTGCCCTAGAGTCTGAAGGAGCTCGGTGGGTGCCCACATCGAACCGCGACGACTGAATCGCACTGCATCGAGGATGTCGTCGAGTGCTGACTCCTTCGGAATGAAGGCGGCGGCACCAGCAGCGGTGGCCCGGGCGAAGATCTCCGGGGTGGCATGTGAGGTCATGATCACCACCCGCATTGCGGGCTTGAGTTCGATCAAACGCGCGGCCAACGCCAAGCCATCCCGACCGGGCATATCCA
>CAXBQZ010000099.1:0-8446 GCA_963978055.1 uncultured bacterium | reverse complement strand
GCTCTGGCCGTCACAGCAGTCCTGTGGTCCACCCACTACGTCCACGATTTCCTCGGCGTCGCCATCGCTTTCACCAGCACAGCACTCGGAACGCTGCTGCCAGTTCTCCGGGATCGGGGTGAACTCCACACTCCGTTTGGACGTATGTTCCTCGGCGCTGGAGCAGCCGGAGAGTTCGGACCGATCCTGGCAATCGCACTTCTGCTTGGCAGCCAATCGATCGCCATCGAGGTGGCTCTGCTGATCGTGTTTGGGATTGTGGCCGTGCTGCTCTATTTCGCCCCGGGACTCCTGACCACCGGGCGCATCATGGAGATCCTGCAGCGCGGGCATCGGACGAGTTCACAGACGGCCGTGCGTTGGACCATGCTGCTGATTCTGGGACTCCTGCTCCTGTCGACGGCACTCGGCTTCGATGCTGTCCTGGGTGCCTTTGTTGCCGGGCTTATTGTCCGGCGCTACGCACCGGAGAGCCTAGAGAACCGACTGATACCAAAGATCGAGGCAATCGGATTCGGCTTCTTCATCCCGCTGTTCTTTGTGGTGAGCGGCGCGAAACTCGACATAGTGTCCATCGCCAAGGACCCGATGCGGTTGCTTGCGTTCTTTGCCCTACTTCTAGCCATCAGAGGTCTGCCGCAGTTCCTGCTCTACCGACAGGTGATCCCAGATACCCGCCAGCGGAGCAGATTCGCCCTCTACGTCGCCACCGCACTTCCAATTCTGGTGGCCATCACCAGCTTGGAAACCGCAAACGGAATCATGCTTCCGCAAACGGCAGCGGCACTGGTTGGGGCTGGCGCGCTCTCAGTTCTGGTCTTTCCACTCCTCGGCGACCGCCTTGGCGGCGCTCAGCCCGCCGGGGCTACAGCCGACTCGCCCGACGAGCAGCACTGATGGCATAAAGTGCCACACCCGCAGCAACGCCCGCATTGAGCGACTCAGTGGTCGAGGTCATGGGGATTCCTACAGTGACATCACAGGTCTGTGCCACGAGCCGCGATAAACCAGACCCCTCACTGCCGATCACCAGAACGACCGGACCGCGAGCGAGCTCAGCATCGAGTTCATCCAACGTGTCACCACTGGCGGCAAGGCCGATCACCATGCAGCCCTCTTTCGCCAGAGTCTGCAAAGCACGGTTGAGATTGGTCACCTGCGCCACCGGAACGCGCGCTGCCGCTCCGGCCGATGTCTTCCATGCTGCCGCGGTCATTCCTGCCGCACGACGTTCCTGAATGAGCACACCATGAGCACCGAAGGCCGCAGCACTGCGAACGATCGCACCAAGATTGCGCGGATCGGTCACGCCATCAAGGGCAACGATCAGGGCAGGTTCAGCAGAATCAGCTGCAAACTCGAGCAGGTCCTCGGCATCGGCGTAGTTGTACGGCGGCACCACGAGTGCCACCCCCTGATGGATGGCACCCTCGGTCAGCTTGTCGAGCTGAACGCGGGAAGCCTCCTTCATCGGAAGACCTCGCTGCGCGGCGAGGGTCAGGATCTCGCGCACGCGATCATCGGATTCCAGGAACGTCTGCACATGCAGGGTGGTACCGGGTACTCGCTCCCGTAAGGCCTCAAGCACCGCATTGCGGCCGATAATGAGCTCAACGCCATCCTTGCGGGGACGCACCGTTGTCGGCTTACGTGCGGCTGAGCCACTTGCAGGTGCTGCCTGCTTAGTTGCATCGGCTTTCTTTGCCGCGGCGCGTGCCCGCTTGGCCGCTGGATGCTTCGTGCGCTCAGTGGCCTTGGGGGTTGGTCCCTTCGGCTCCAAGCCGCGACGCCGCTGACCACCGGAGCCAACTGTCTGCCCCTTCTTGGTGCCCTCCTTGCGCATCGCACCCTTGCGCTGTGAGTTACCAGCCATTAGGACTCTTTCCCGAGCGACCAGCGAACGCCACCAGCGGTGTCGTCCACGACAATCCCGGCACCGGCAAGTTGATCGCGGATCCGGTCCGCGGTAGCCCAATCCTTGGCCGCCCGGGCATCGGCGCGGGCCTCAAGTAGACCGCCAATAAGTGAGTCGACTGCAGACCTGAGGTCAGCGTCGTCGGAGCCGCTTGTCACCCATGGCTCTGCATAGGGATTGACGCCGAGCACATCGAGCATCGCCACCACAGAGTGATGAGCTGCCGCGGCTGCCGCGTGATCATTACGTGCCAGTGCTGCGTTGCCCTCACGAACGGTGTCATGCACAACCGCGAGCGCCTGCGGAACGCCAAGGTCGTCGTTCATCGCAGAGTCGAAGGCGGCCGGGCGAGACTCGATCACGACTGAGGTGTCGGCGATACCTGCATCCTGCCGGGCACGGGTGAGGAACCCTTCAATCCGACGGAAGGAAACGGCGTTCTCCTCCAGCGCATCGAAGGAAAACTCGACCATGGACCGGTAATGCGCCGACACGAGGTAGTAGCGAAGTTCAATCGGACGAACGCGACGTACCACCTCGTGCACAAGAAGTGAGTTGCCAAGGGACTTGCTCATCTTCTCGCCACTGGTGGTGACCCAGGCGTTGTGCAGCCAGTAGTTGGCGAAACCACGTCCTGCTGCCTTGGACTGCGCGATCTCATTCTCGTGATGGGGGAAGATCAGATCGAGGCCACCGCCGTGGATGTCGAAGCTCGGGCCGAGGTACTTGCCAGCCATGGCTGAGCACTCCAGGTGCCAGCCCGGTCGACCGGGTCCCCAGGGCGTTGGCCATGAGGGCTCACCAGGCTTGGTCGACTTCCACAATGCAAAGTCACGGGGATCCCGCTT
This sequence comes from uncultured bacterium, assembly GCA_963978055.1. GTDB lineage: Bacteria > Actinomycetota > Actinomycetes > S36-B12 > CAIYMF01 > Longivirga. The sequence goes on along the minus strand of CAXBQZ010000099.1, from coordinate 5,683 downwards.
GCGCGCGTCTCCGGCTGAGTCACCGGCGGCCTGCATGTCATCGGGTCGTTGACCTGAGAGGGCTCCATAGTCTGCAAATGATCGAACGTCGAAGTACACATCTCCATCGACGTCGTACGCATGTCCACCTGCGATCAGCTCCTGCATGAGCTCGATCATTTCGGTGACATGACCGGTGGCCCGCGGCTCGACTGTGGGGGGCGTGCAGCCAAGCACGTTGTAGGCCCAGGTGAAGGAACGCTCGTATTCAGCGGCCACAGCCCACCAGGCACGCCCCTGCGCCTCACCCTTGGCAATGATCTTGTCGTCGATATCTGTCACATTGCGGCAGAAGGTAACCCGGTATCCCGATGCGGTGAGCCAACGGGTGAGAACATCGAAGTTCACCCCGGAGCGAATGTGGCCAATATGCGGAGCGGCCTGCACCGTAGCCCCACATAGGTACAGTGACGCCTCACCCGGTACCAAGGGGATGAAGTCACGTACCCCGCGCGTGGCGGTGTCATAAAGGCGAAGAGTCACGGCCTAAGCCTATCTGCGCGAAGGCCGTGACTCGAACCTGTCCTCAACTAGCGAGGGGCAACAACCTTGTCTGGGGTGATGCGGACAATGACGCGCACGCTATCGGTGCCGTCATCCATCGTGTAACGGTCAGCACCCATGTACTTGTTGGCCAGGGAGTCGATGAGCTCACGTCCACCTTCCGTCGTCATCGTGACGGTGCCGCGGACCTCGACGTACGTGTACGGGCTCTCCTTGGGCCACAGCAGCACGGTCGCGCGGGGATCGCGCACCATGTTGGAGTGCTTGCGTCGACCTTCGGTGGTGGAGACGAGGATGTCGTCGCCATCACGGGCCACCCACACCACGGAAAGCTGCGGACGGCCGTCCGGTTCGATGGTTGCGATAGTTGCGTACTCGGCGCTGTCGAACCACGCCTTTACTTTTTCAGGAAGTTGAACAGTCATGTAACTAACGTGCCACGGCTTCTGGTCTTGAACCAAATCGCGACGATGAACCTGGCTAGTCAGTGCTGATCGAGTACACCAGCGCGGTGGCGATCGCGGCGATGCCCTCACCTCGACCGGTGAGCCCAAGTCCGTCGGTGGTCGTGGCGCTGACCGAGACAGGCGCACCCACCATCGCCGACAGGCTTGCCTCGGCCTCAGTGCGCCGAGAACCAACCTTAGGCCGGTTACCGATGATCTGCACACTGACGTTCCCGATGGTGAAGCCGGCCTCTGCGACCAGGCGGACGACCTCAGCAAGCAGCTGCGCCCCGGACGCCCCTGACCACTCGGGACGATCAGTACCGAACACAGCACCCAGATCACCGAGATTCGCAGCTGACAGCAGAGCATCACAGCTGGCATGGGCGGCCACATCACCATCAGAGTGCCCGGCCACACCCACCTCCTCGGGCCAGTGCAGACCAGCAAGCCACAGCGGGCGCCCGACCTCGAAGGGATGTACGTCGACGCCAACTCCTACCCGCGGCAGCAATATGGGCGCAGGCGGGCTCATGTGTTCGTTGGTCACATCGTCAGGAGAGGACACCGGAAGCCCTTCGTCGAGCAAGGATCGCTTCAGCCAGAACGAGATCCAGTGGACGGGTGACTTTGAAAGCCTCCTCATCTCCAGCGATCACGAGCACCGTGCAACCAAGTGCTTCAACAAGCCCGGCGTCGTCAGTGGCTGGAAGACGTGGATCGGCAGCTGCATGTGCTGCGGTGAGAACCGAGCGGCGGAATCCTTGGGGAGTCTGCACTGCACGCAGCGCGGAACGATCCTGGGTTCCGATAACCCGACCCGCTTCGTCCACCGACTTGATGGTGTCGACGACCCCGATACCCGGAACAACAGCATCAGCGCCAGAACGCACGGCGGAGATGACCGACTCAACGAGTGCAGACGTTGCCAGCGGACGTGCCGCATCATGGACGAGCACCACATCGACCTCATCGGGGATCACCAGAAGAGCCCGGGCTACCGACTCCTGACGCGTATCTCCGCCCGCCACCACTACCAGCGAAGCTGATGAGGAACCGGAGTCAGCCAGTCCGTGTTCGTCAAGCGCTCGCTGCACCTCGCCCACACCATCCTCCGGTGCGGCGATCACCACCAGGCCTACGGACGGAGCGGCGATCATCGCCCGGATGGCATGAACGAGCATCGGCACACCATTGAGAGGACGAAGCGCCTTGGGAACGCCCGGACCCAGTCGTTCGCCGCGTCCTGCGGCCGGAACAACGACCGCGGCACCGCTCACGAACGAGCCACCTTTCCAACTCTCACCGTCAGCGGTGCAGGAGATCTAGGAAGCGAGAACCTCATCGAGGATGGCCTCAGCCTTGTCCTCATTCGTGTTCTCGGCAAGGGCGAGTTCGGAGACAAGAATCTGACGGGCCTTGGCCAGCATTCGCTTCTCACCAGCGGACAGGCCACGCTCACGCTCACGACGCCACAGATCACGAACTACCTCGGCCACCTTGATGACATCGCCACTGGCGAGCTTCTCCAGGTTTGCCTTGTAGCGACGAGACCAGTTGGTGGGCTCCTCGGTGTAGGGCTGACGCAGCACGTCGAAGACCCGATCCAGGCCCTCTTGGTTGACGACATCGCGGACACCGACGAGATCGACGTTGTCAGCAGGGACCCGGACGGTGAGATCACCCTGTGCCACGCGAAGAACCAGATAGTCCTTCTCGACACCCTTGATGACCCGCTTTTCGATGGCTTCGATCATTGCTGCCCCATGGTGCGGGTAAACAACTGTGTCGCCGACAGTGAACGTCATGTGTCCAACTCTCCCTCGTGAATGCCCCCAGTTTATCACGAATTTGAGTCCCCCAAAATATCGTTTTTGCAGGTCAGAGGCCACGGAGAGTTACCACGAACCACCCAGTTTCGTCTATACCTGCTCTCGAATCGCTCTGCGCTCTTGGCCATCAGGCCCGGTTCCGGTAGGTGCTGAGCACGATTGCAGACGTATGCAATACGATTTAGCGGTCCTGAGATCCCAGTGCAGCCTGCGTAGGAGAATCCGTGTCCGTTCGTCGAGTAGCCGCCATCGCCATGGTGGCCACCCTTACTGTCGGCCTCACTGGATGTGGCGCCGGATGGGATGCGGGTACCAGTACCCAGCAGGCATCGGGCAGTGGCACCAATGTCACTTACAACGGGATCGACCTTCGCCAGATCCTTCTGGTGGCCGGGCCAGACGGCACCTCAAGTGCAGTCATGATCGGCACCATCGTCAACACCGGCTCCGATGACGTCCTTGAGGCGGTCACCATCCTGAACCCGCCTGGCAGCACGTCATACATCGCGGGAACCAACACCGTTAACGGAACGATCCCGCTCCCCGCCAAGAGTTCAACCCGCATCGGGTTCAACTCCGAGGATCATGTCGACTTCCACAACATCTCCGTACCGGCCACCAGCTACATCGACATGGAGATGCGCTTCGCCAATGCGGGCGTGATCCCCGTGCACGTCATGGTGGTTCCCGCGGTGGGCAGCTTCATCGGCATTGTTCCACTGCCGATGCCGCGCTGAAACGCCCTATACCTCGAACTTGTACCCCAGTCCGCGCACCGTTACCAGGTGCTCGGGATTGGCCGGATCCTTCTCAATCTTGGCGCGCAGGCGCTTGACGTGTACGTCCAGGGTCTTGCCGTCACCGACGTAGTCTGAACCCCACACACGATCGATCAGCATGCCACGGGTGAGGACTCGACCGGAGTTGCGCAGCAGGATCTCGAGAAGTTCGAACTCCTTGAGCGGGAGTGAGATGTGCGCTCCGTCGACGGATACGATGTGTCGCTCGACGTCCATGCGAACCGGCCCGGCCTCCAGGGTGGCGGGCAGCAACTCCTCCTGCTCGTTTGCCCGACGAAGTACAGCGCGCACGCGAGCGACGAGTTCACGTGAGGAGAAGGGCTTGGTGACGTAATCATCAGCACCGAGTTCGAGTCCTACGACCTTGTCGACCTCACTGTCCTTGGCAGTGACCATGATGATCGGAACATTGGACTTCGAACGCAGCGTCCGGCAAACCTCGGTGCCAGACATCCCGGGAAGCATCAGGTCAAGCAGGACCAGATCTGCCCCATGCTGATCAAACAGGGTCACCGCATCGGTTCCCGTAGAGGCCACCCCCACTTCGAAGCCCTCACGTCGCAGCATGAACGACAGCGCATCTGAGAAGGATTCCTCGTCCTCAACAACCAGAACTCGCGTCACGACACGTTTTCCTCTACTCCGAAACTGGACCCGGCGGCGGCCGCTACCGGAAGACGGAGAGTGAAGGTGGAACCCTCACCCTCGACCGACCACAACGTGCACTCGCCCCCGTGATTCACACACACATGTTTCACGATTGCCAAACCCAGGCCCGTTCCGCCGGTCTGACGGGATCGGGCCGGATCAACGCGATAGAACCGCTCGAAAATCCGTGACTGTTCGCTGTCGGGAATGCCGATACCTTGGTCAGTCACGTCAATCTCGACCACGCCTGCCCTGGTTCGCCCAGCAACTGCAACCCTGGTGCCGGCTGGACTGTAGGCGACGGCGTTGCTCAACAGGTTGCGAAGAGCCATAACCAATTGGCCCTCCTCACCAAGTACAGATGCGCGAACCGGTGCACCCACAACAACGTCGATATCACGTGAGTTGGCGATCAGTTTCGTGGAGTCGACGGCCTCATGAATGATGTGGTCCACATCGACCAGGGCCGAGTGCTTCAGCGGATCTCCGCTCTGAAGGCGGGACAGGTCGATCAGGTCGTTTACGACATTGGTGAGTCGCTGTGATTCGACGAGCATGCGAGCCGAGAAGCGCTCAACCGCCTCCGGGTCATCTGGTGCTGACTGGACGGCCTCGGCGAGCAGCGAAAGAGCACCCACTGGCGTCTTCAGTTCATGGGACACGTTGGCGACGAAGTCTCGACGCACAGCGTCAACTCGATGGGCCTCTGACAGATCCTCGATCATGACGAGCGAGGCCGTTGACGACAATGGCGCCACGCGAACGCGGGCCTGCATTGCCACACGACCCAGGGGTGGGCGGCGCAGTTCCAGCTCCTCTTCGCGAATGGCTCCATCCCGACGCACCTGCGTGACGAGCGCGACGATCTCGGGGATGTCAACCCGAGCCCCCTGGCTCATTCCAAGATTCGCCGCCTCCGGCGATGCCCGCAGCACCGTGTTGTCCGATCCGACGACCAATGCAGCACCGGGAAGGACCGCAAGAACGCGACGCATCCCCTCTGGAACATTCGGCGACGGGACACCAGCTGGCTCCGCAGAACCCGTGGTGGGCTGTGCTTGTGACTCAGCAGATGAACGTCGTCCGAACAAGCGATCAACAAACACGCCCAGGACCGTGCCGCCCAGGGCACCAGCCACTAACGCAACTGTTGGATCCACAACATCACCCTATCGGGTCGGTGATAGAGCGAACGCTGAGATCGCTCAGAAATCAGGCATTTTGGACCCTGAACCACTGTGAATTGGGAGAAATTCACTCGCGCGTAACTCGACGTTCAGCAACTGCGAGATCAACCAGATTGGATGACGATCGTCGGCGTGTCGGTAACCAGCCCAAGAAGCGAAAACTCCAACGCAGACCTAGACTTTCATCATCAACCGCGACCGTCTGGGGTGGACACATGCGCGAGGTT
>CAXBQZ010000098.1:0-8613 GCA_963978055.1 uncultured bacterium | reverse complement strand
CACAGAACAGTGCCACGGCCCAGGTGCCTGCCCATCTCCCGGCCCACCGTCGAAGCCCCGCGAAGAGAGCCAGACATGCAAGGCCACCGTAGAACAGGGGTGCCAGGCGCAGGGCTCCCACCATCTGGAACGGCAACGCCAGGAACGGGTAGCCCGGATTCTTCTCACTGATGTACGAACCATCAGCCAGCCTCACCCACTGCATAATCCCTTGACCGCCCATACCTCCAGGTCCCCCTGGGCCACCGAAACCACCGGGGCCGGAGGTCGGCTGGGTGGTCGGGAGGGTACCGGCCGATCCGCCGAGTTCCTTGGCCAGAGCCTGGTACTGAGCTGCGGTCAGTGTTACGTCGCCGTGGGCGAGCGCGTGGATGGAGGCGCGATAGGCGTAGTCGTCCGGCTCCAAGAGCGCCGGACTCTTGGCCAGAACAATTCCGCAGAAGGCCACAAAGATCAGGACCGCCACCACAATCTCCGGCCAGCTTGGACGTGGTGGCCGGGCCAGGTCGACAGCCAATGGCTCGACATCTTCACCCGGGCTCGCGGATGAGGAGCCGATCGACGTGGAAGTCGAGGCGAACTCCTCAGGGAAGGGTGCGATGTACTCAGGGCCCGATGAGGTCGGCTGATCGGACGGCTCCGGAGTTCCGGGGAGATGATTGGCCATGGCCCTACTAGACCACAGCACTATGTGCAGACCCTGAGATGATGATGTGCCGGTGGCGCATATTCTCTTGGCCGACCAGCACATCGGTCGACCTAACAAGACTTATGGGCACGCTGATACGGATGGGAGCGATGACACAAAACGAGCATGTTGAATTGAGCGGCCCGGCAACGGCCCCGTTCATCTTCACCGCACCCCATGACCGAGCTCATCATCGCCTCACTGACGGGGTACTCCAACGCAAGATGAGTGAACCCGGTACAGGTGCCCTAGCAAGATTTCTGGCCGAGGAGTTCGACGGACTGTCAGCGGTAAACATCAGTGACGTGGGAGATGCGAACTGGGATGCCCAGCACCCTCTCAAGGAACTCCTCGATGAGCGAGGCTGCGTCACGACCGGTGCATACCTGATTGATCTGCATGGTATGACGGATCAGCATGGCATCGATATTGCCATCGGACTGGGGCGATACCCCGAACGATCCCAATCACTGGTGGAACCGATGCGCAGCTCCCTTGCGGGTGCCGGCTTCACGGTGCTGGTCGACATGGATGGACGATTCGCTGCTCGTGGGGAGCACCGCGTCACGTCATGGGCGCAATTGCGCGGAGCAGATGCCATCCAGGTGGAGATAAGTGCATCGCTTCGTCGGCTAGCACTTGACCACACCCGACAGCGGGATCTTCAGGAGGCATTCGTCACTGCCCTGCGCGGACTTACAGTGTGACCGTGACCTCATCAGACTCCATTCGAGCCGATGTGTGGGTGTGGGCTGTTCGTCTGTTCACCACGAGATCTGCGGCAACCAAAGCCTGTAAAGCGGGTCACATCAAGATAAACGGGGTTACTGCAAAGCCGGCTGCACCAGTGCGCTGTGGCGATACCGTTCGCGCGCTAACAGCAGGTGGTGAGCGCATTGTGATCGTCACAGGTCTGCTCGACAAACGCGCAAGTGCTGCGATCGCGGTTACCAATTATGACGACCGCACCCCTGCGCCACCCCCCAAGCCAGAACGTCCAACGCCGATCCTGCGGGATCCCGGTTCAGGACGGCCAACCAAGCGCGAAAGGCGACAGGTGGATCGACTTCGCGGGCGATCCACCTAGCTCTTGCCAGCGGTCAAGACACGGTGAGTGAGCCAAGTGGGGTCGACGTGCTGCCTAGGGGTGTCCATACCGTCAGGTGATACGCCCCACTGACGGTTCCGCGCGGTACTGAGACGGTCACGGTACGAAGACTCTTTGCTCTGATGGTCAGATCTATCTGCTGACCGGTCTGATCCGACACGAGCCGAACACCAGTCGGGGCTGTGGTCATAAACGCGCCGAGGCCATCACCGGTGATTGTGATGTCACCCCCGGCTACTGAGGTGACCCGGACCGGAGCAACTGTCGACACGGACGGAGCGAGGAAGGGAACCCCACCTGCCGGCCAGACGAGTTGTGCCCCACCGATCGGTGACGAGTAGGACAGGCCGTACATCCCTGCCTCCGTCAGCACTGGGTCAACAGCACCAACAACTGCCATAGCTGACTTGCCGTCTGGCGCGACCCAGATTCGGTTCACAGCGCCGGTGGCCAGATCATTCACAACCGTGTTCTTCAGGGCGCTGGTGCCACCCGAAGGTGAGACGAGATTCCACTGGGCTGAACTCAGCAGTCCTGCCCCTGTGATGGTGAGCAGTCGGGCACCATCAACGCGGTTGATGATCGTGAGTCCGGTAACCGAACTCAGATAGTTAACCGGGGTGGTGATGATGGAGCTCACCCCTGCCCGGGACAGACCTACGGTCGGCTGCCCTGACAGTCCCAACGGCGCATTGAAAGTGACCTGGGTCGGTGAACGCCAGGTAAGCGGCACCAGCGCTCCACCAACAGTGAGCTTCCAGCCAAAGCCGGCAAATGATGCGGCACTGCCACCAAACACTGCAGAGGCCGCGGTGATGGTCACCTGAGTCGGTGTTCCAGCACTCGCCCATGATGTGGGAGCAAGGACCACCGGTGAGTTCGCAAATCCAGCCGTCGTCCACGCCTCGATGACACCGTTCTGGACGAAGTCCCAGCCAAGGGTTGCGAATCCTCGGTTGCCCCAACCGCTGCCCCACGAGTTCTCGATGATGAGCCCCGAGGCGTTGTATCCGAATGCAGTCACGGCGTGGTAACCGCGCAGCTGGCCTACTGCATCAGCATTGGTGAACACAGACTTGCTGGCGTTCAACATGAAGAATCTGTCGTACACGGCCATGCCGAGAACGACGGGTTGTCCTGCCGCCAAGGCGGTTGATAGCGCCACCCGTGCATTCACACCCTGACCTGGACCTGCATACAGCAGAGTTGGGGTGAGAGCACGGTGGTAGGTGGCATTGGCCTTCTGTGCGATGGTTGGCTTGAGTTGCCAGTTGAAGTCGCCCTGTGGCACGTAATCGGCCTTCGTATCAATGCCCTGGGAGGTCAGGATTCGGAAGTTGTCCGAGAAGGTAGATCCCTGATCCGTACCACCGTTGACCTGGCTGTAGAGATACATCGGCGCATAGGGCGCACCAGCATGCCCAGTCGCGTTCGAGAAGTACCCCATGAGGTCATAGCCGACTGACCACGAAACACAGGAGCTCAGACTTCCCTGGTCACCTGCTGCCGGCGCAAATGCAGTCAGATCCACACTTGCCGGCACCGCAACGCGTCCCATCGACGCCCGCCACGGTGATCGGCGGATGAGGTTTGCCGCCTCCCCTTTGGGAGTGGGCCGGAACCCGAGTGAGTGAGTGGCACCGAGGACAACTGATGACGTGGACGAGGACAGGGAGACGGCCGCAAGATCCTGTGGACTGCTGGCGAGGGCATCACGAGGTCCGACGGCGACAAGGGCAGCCACAGCCAACCCGACAGCCACTGTTGTCGAGCCCCACTTTCCCTGTGGTCGATCCCCCATCCTCATGAATTCATGATCGTCCCTTGAACTTCCCGAATGAAGTGCGACTGCGCCATCAGAGGTGAGACCAGTGAACTTGACGGCCATTCGAGTGAATATCGGCGATGTCAGCCACCGGATCCAAGATGTTCGATTCCCCCCACGTGCCGGTCTCATTCGCTAGCCTCGGGTTTCCGCTTCACTGACTCGGGAGATACGCCATGGATGCGCAGACGGAATTCGATCGACTCTCTGGCAAGTACTACCTATCCGGCGGCTACCGCACGAGTGCCACCGACAAGCGCGTCCCAGTCATCAACCCAGCGACGGGCTCCGCAATCGCGGAGTTGGCGCATGTCACCATCGCTGAGGTGGACGAGGTTGTTGCGGCCGCGAACGCTGCGCAGCGGGAGTGGTGGGCCATGAGCGCCTTGGAACGCTCGGAACTGCTCCACGAAGCAGCACGCACGATGAAGGCGATTGCACCTGAGGTTGCCGAGATCATGACCCGCGAGACCGGCAAGCCGTACAAAGAGGGGGTCGATGAACTCTCATGGTCGTACACCGCCACTGACTACTACGCAGAACTCGGCCGTCACAGTGTCGGGTCAAATCTCGGCAGCACAGTTCGCGGTCAGATGCACTACACATCCAAGGAACCGATGGGTGTCGTGGTGATCATCCTTCCGGCCAACTTCCCCATCGTCCTGCTGATGTGGGAGGCCGCAGCAGCACTGGCCGCCGGCAACGCCGTCATCGTCAAGCCCTCGGAGTTCTCCTCGATGACGACACTCACCTTCATGCGGGCCTTCGACGCTCTTCCGCCTGGCGTGTTCCAGTGCGTTACCGGTGGTGGCGAGGTGGGTGCACATCTGGTGTCACATCGCGATACCCACATGGTTGGCTTCACCGGAAGTGTTCCAACGGGACGGGCCATTGCCCGTGCGTGTGCCGACATGTTCAAGCCGTACCTGATCGAGGCGTCCGGCAACGATCCCTTCATCGTCATGCCATCAGCGGATCTCGTGACAGCCGCCCGCGGGGTGACTTTCGCGGCATTCATCAACTGCGGTCAGGTCTGTACGAGTGCTGAACGCATCTACGTACACACCGATATCTACGATGAGTTTGCTGAGCTCGTGGTAGCCGAAGTGGCCAAACTGCGCATCGGCAACGGCCTTGACCGCGTGGACATTGGCCCCATGGAGCATGCCGGAGAGAGAGATCGCGTCGAACGAATCCTGGCCCGTGCCATCGAACAGGGTGCCCGCGTTGCACATGGCGGCAAACGTCCGTCAGATCTTCCCGAGGAGTTGGCCGGCGGCTGCTTCCTTGAACCAACGGTGCTCATTGATGTGACCCCCGACATGGACATCCTGCATGGCGAGATCTTCGGCCCGGTGGCACCCCTGTGTCGTGTGGCGTCCTTTGATGAGGCCGTCGGGTTGGCCAACGCCTCCGAGTTCGGTCTCGGTGCAAACATCTACACCGCGGACATAGTCGAGATGGATCGCGCTGCGCGCGAACTTGTGGCGGGGATGGTGTGGGTGAATGCACCACTTCTCGACAATGCCGCCGGACCATTCGGTGGCCGAAAGATGTCGGGGATCGGACGCCAGCTGGGCCAGGAGGGCCTCGACACCTTCCGGCACACCAAACTCGTCATGATCGACTACGTGCAGAGCGATCAGGACTTCTGGTGGTTCCCGTACTCCGATGCCGAGGCCTTTCCCACCAATCCCACCACCTAGGCCGCAAGTACGTCCGACTCCCGCTGGTGGAGTTCGTCCTCCACGAGACACCAGCAATCCTTGGCCAGACCGCACACCGAGCACCAGGCTGTTGACTTCTGCGCCAGACGAAGCAGGATCAGTGCCGTGCCAAGTGCAGACAGAGCACCATAGATCAGCTCAGCAGGCACGCCTGCGACGATGCCGTACGTTGCACCGACGAACGCACAGGTCAATGTGAGCCACCAGCTGGCCGCCGAGACACCGGAAACATCCAAAGATCGCCAGACTTCAACAACTGCCGGCAGCAGATACCAGAGCAGGGACGTACCCAGAACAATAGACATCGTGTCTAGGTGTCCGACGTGATCGACGAGTGCGGAAGCCATCAGCGTCACACCCCACACCCCGGAGATCACGAGATCTCGTCGATGAATCGTGACCCCCGATCGTGGGACTGCCCACCAGGTGGCCAACAGCGCCGGAACGCCGGCCATACATGAGGCGACAATCCACCATAGTGAGTTTCCGGCCGCCCAAGTGAGCCAGGCAATCGATGAGAGAGAACCGTTGATGAGTCCAGACATCGAGACACCGGCCAACGTCTCGTTGACAAGGGCGTGGCGAGCCTGTGGGAATCCGGTGACGAAGGCAAGGGCCAGCATCGTGATTCCGAGCAGGTTGACGGTGAGTGCCCGAACGTCCACGTGGGACAGCGCAATCAAGAGGTCATGAACAAAGGTGAACTGGGGTGTAAGAGAAAAGGAACGCATGTTGGTCACATCAGAATTCGTCGTTGGTTTCATCGGAACAGCGCGCAGGCGCGCGAGACTCATCGCCAAAGGCGGGAGTGGAGAACAGCAGGCTTATCCGCAGTTATGCGGTGGCTGTTCCGTCCGGTGGAACCTTCGCCCGGTACGAGAACCCTGAGGCTCGGTGTGCATTGAAAATCTGGGCACCAGCCTCGTCGCGCTCACGATCGCGCAACTCCTGAAGACTGATGTACGTGCACATACCGTTATCGTACCATCACATCGCGTTACAGAGCGCGCAGAATGTCCTCGACCCGATCCTTGGCATCCCCGAAGAGCATCACGCTGTTCTCCTTGAAGAACAGCGGATTCTGAACTCCTGCGTACCCTGAGGCCATCGATCGCTTGAACACGATCACGTTGTCGGCCTCCCACACGTGCAGTACGGGCATGCCGGCGATCGGGCTGGATGGCTCCTCTGCCGCGGCGGGATTTACGGTGTCGTTGGCGCCGATCACAAGGACAACAGACGTATCTGCGAAGTCCTCGTTGATCTCATCCATCTCCATCACGATGTCGTAGGGCACCTTCGCCTCAGCAAGGAGCACGTTCATGTGACCCGGGAGACGACCAGCCACCGGATGGATGCCAAAGCGCACCTCAACACCCTGATCGCGCAGCTTTCGGGTGAGTTCGGCGACCCCGTACTGAGCCTGTGCCACGGCCATGCCATACCCCGGCGTGATGATCACGGAGTTTGCGTTGCGAAGCAGCTCGGCCGCTCCCTCGGCGTTGATCTCACGATGCTCGCCGTAGTCCTTGTCGTCACCGGATGGCGCTTCAATTCCGAACCCGCCTGCGATCACGGAGATGAAGGAGCGATTCATCGCCTTGCACATGATGTACGACAGGTAGGCACCCGATGATCCGACCAGTGCACCCACGATGATCAGCAGATCGTTCTCAAGTAGGAAGCCCGATGCTGCCGCGGCCCATCCCGAGTAGCTGTTGAGCATGGAGACGACGACTGGCATGTCACCGCCGCCGATCGATGCCACCAGGTGCCAGCCCAGAAGTAGGGCAACAATCGTCACGACGATGAGCATCCACATCGCCGGCGAGATCACGAACCACACCGTCAGCACGGCGAAGACCACGAGGGCGCCGATGTTGATCAGGTTCTTGCCCGGCAGGACGAGCGGTGAAGAACTGATCTTGGCCGACAACTTCAGGTAGGCAACGATGGAGCCGGTGAACGTGACAGCTCCGATGAACACGCCGATGAAGACCTCAGCATGGTGGATCCCGAGAGTTCCCTGCGCGTTAAGGGCTTGAGCCTCAGGTCCATTGAGTGCATTTTCGACCAGCAGGTAGCCATTCCAGCCGACGAGCACTGCTGCCAGACCGACAAAGGAGTGCAGCATCGCGATGAGCTCGGGCATTCCCGTCATCTCGACGGAGCGGGCCCGCTGAAGGCCGATGAGACCACCGATCACCATGGCCGCTGCAAGCAGACCAATACCGGATGCGTCGATTCCGCGTTGAATTGCCAGCGCAATGGTGGCGACCAGAGCAACCGTCATACCGGCCATGCCGAAGACATTTCCGGACTTGGCCGTCTCATGCCGCGATAGGCCAGCAAGCGCGAGGATGAAGAGCAGAGCCGCGACGATGTAAGCGGCTTGGGCCGCAGTTTCGATACTCATCGGTCAGCTCCTCGAGAACATGGCAAGCATGCGACGGGTGACGGCGAATCCACCGAACACGTTGATACTTGCAAGCAGAATCGCTAGGAACGCCAAAACGGTGATGGCCGTATCTCCATGACCTATCTGCAAGATCGCACCCACCACGATGATTCCCGAGATTGCATTAGTGACGGACATCAGCGGCGTGTGCAGCGCGTGGTGCACATTGCCGATGACGTAGTAGCCGATCACGATGGCCAAGGCGAACACCACCAGGTGTCCACGCAAGGCCGTGGGCGCAATGGCTGCGAGCAGGAACAGCAGTGCGCCCACAATCCCAACGCCGAGATATCGACGACTTGTCGGTGGAGGCTCAACCGCTTTGACGGCAACGGGTGCGGATGCCACCGGTGCTGCTGGCGCTGCGGATACCGCGACCGCTGGCGGCGGCCACGTAACCTCACCGTTCCGAGCAACAGTGATTGCGCGCTGCACGACGTCATCCCAGTCGAGAACGAGTTCCCCGTCCTTGCCGGGTGTCATCAGTTTCATCAGATTGACCAGGTTGGTGCCGTACAGCTGCGAGGACTGGGCGGCCAACCGGCCGGCCAGATCCGTGTATCCGATGATGGTGACGCCATTGGGAGTGACGATCGACTCCCCCGCCACGGTGCCCTCAACATTGCCACCATTGGCAGCGGCCATATCAACGATCACACTGCCCGACTTCATCGAGGCCACCATCTCGGCTGTGATCAGCCGGGGCGCCGGCTTACCGGGAATCAAAGCGGTGGTGATGATGATGTCGACATCCTTGGCCTGCTCGGCGTACATCATCTCGGCCCGACGGTTGTAGTCGTCCGACAT